>CAMYJV010000231.1 GCA_947258805.1 uncultured Gammaproteobacteria bacterium
ACGACAGCCGATCCCGCGACCGCGGCGCTCACGGTGAAGTCTATCAAGACCAAGATCGCCGAGGTCGAGGCCGATGCCGCACTGGATGAGGCCACCCGCACCCGGCTGAGCGAGATGTACAACAAGGTACTGGCAAACCGGGAGAAGACGAGCTTCTTGAATGCCACAACCGAGGCCTATCTCAAGTCAAGGGAGACGGCAGCGGTTGAAGCCAGGGCGATAGGTGACGAACTGGCACAGGCGCAGAAGACCGAACAAACGGTCACCGTGGACGTATCCGAGAGCACGCCCCTTGCCGAGGTCGATCAGCAGCTGCTGATCGAAAAGGCCAATCAGGCCGCCGTGGATACCAAGCTGGCCAAGCTGGAGGAACAGCTGGCCAGCGAGGCGGAAAGGCCGGGCGTGGCGCGTCAACGGCTTACCGATATTGCGCAGCGGCAGGAAGTATTGGCAACCGAGGGCAAACTACCGGCCCCGCCCGACGAGTTGCCCGCGCTGACCAATGCACGCCGCTGGCTGCAGGAAAGCGAGGCGCTGGCGCTCAATGCCGAACTCCGCATGCTCGACCAGGAACTCCTGAGCCAGCCGATGAGGATTGACCTGCTCAAGGCCCAGCGTGACCAAACGGCGCATACGCTCGAGCGTATCCGGACACGCATTCAGCTGCTCGAAAACCTGCTGAGCAGCCGGCGTGTCGCCGAGGCCGAGCAGGCCAGGACCGAGACCGAGGAGGCGCAGCTTGCGGCACTGGGTAAACACCCGCTGGTCCAGGACCTGGCGGAACGGAATGCCGCACTGAGCGCAGAACTGAGCACCCTGGCAGGCAACCTTGAACAGGTACTCGCCGAGGACGATGCAGCGAACAAACTTGCGCAGCGTATCAGTGATGATTTCAGCAGCAGTCGCCAGAAACTGGAGCTTGCCGGCATGAACCAGGCACTGGGCCTGGTGTTGCTGGAGCAACGCCGCGGGCTGCCGTCACTGCGGGCATCCCGCAAGCAGGAACGTGCACGCGAACAATTGATTGCAAGTGCCGGCCTGCGTCAGCTTCGCCTGACGGAAGAGCTCGAGAGCCTTGGCAGTATCCCGGAATATATCGATGGCCTGACGGCTAATATCGACAGCGAACAGGCGGGCCCGCTCCGCGGGGAGCTGGAGGATCTGGCCCTGAACAGACGCACACTCCTGGACAAGGTGATTTCGACCAACCAGGCCTATCTTCGTGCCCTGAGCGAACTCGACTTCGCGCAGCGCCGGCTGGTGGACACCCCCAGGAACTATGATGATTACCTGGCGGAAAACCTGCTCTGGATCCGCAGCCGGCCCCTGCCCGATATGGAGATGCTCAAGGCCATGCCGGGACATTTTGCCCAGCTACTGTCTCCTGCCCGCTGGCAGGCCGTCATCAAGTCGCTCGCTACCGGCGCATCGTCCTCGCCCGGCTTTATACTGGCACTGCTGGCATTCGGTCTACTGCTGTGGAAAGAGCGGGCAATACGCGCAGCGTTGCGGGCGACCGGTAAAAAAATAACGAAGATCAGGACAGACAGTTTCCGTTTCACCTTCGACGCGCTGATCCTGACCTTGTTGCTTGCGGTTTCATGGCCGTTGCTGCTGGGCAGCATGGGCTGGCAACTGGAGAGTGAACTCGATGCGGTGGCCTTTACCCGGCCGGTCTCGGCCGCACTCATCTGGGTGGCCGGCGTCTGGTTTTACCTGCGCACCTTCCGAGTACTTTGCCTGCCCGGCGGCCTGGCGGAAGCGCACTTTCGCTGGCCTGCACACAGCCTGAAGATGCTGCGTCGCGAACTCTCGAAACTGATGCTGATCTTTCTGCCCACCGCGTTCATCGCCCTGCTCGTCATCAATATCGATTCGGCGTCACTGGGTGGAGGCATCGGGCGCCTGGCAATCGTTATCATACTGCTGGCACTTGGCATGTTTTTTTATCGCCTGTTCGAACCCGTCAAGGGTGTATTGAAAACCTATATAAGCCGAAACAACAAGACACTGTTCGCGCGTTTACGTTACCTGTGGCTCACACTGGCAGTGGCCATCCCCGTCGGGCTGGCCGGCCTGGGATTCGTCGGCTACACGTACACGGCGGCCACTCTGACCCAGAGCCTGCTCAATACCTTCTGGTTTTTCCTGCTACTCGTCGTCATCCATCAGCTGGCGTTCCGCTGGCTGCTGCTGACGCGCCGCAGGCTGGCCTTCCAGGCGGCCATCGAACGTCGCGATGCGGCACGGGCGGCGGAAGCCGCCCGGGAGTCGGATGAAACCGTGGGCGAGGCCGCCCCCGAACAGTTCGAGGAACCGGTGATCGACCTGGCCACGCTTAGCGAGGAAAGCCGCAAGCTGCTCAACGTCGCACTGGTGATTGCCGGCATCATCGGCATCTGGTTTATCTGGTCAGACGTGCTGCCGGCATTTGGCTACCTGGACAAGATCACGCTCTGGCAATATTCGAGCACGGTCGGCGGCGAGGAAAAGCTGGTGCCCGTAACGCTGGCCAAGGTCATCCTTGCGCTCCTGGTCATTTTCTTCACGATTGTCGGCACAAAACGCTTTCCCTCTTTCATGGAAATCGCCCTGCTCCGGCATCTCGACATGACCGCGGGCGGCCGCTATACCGCGACGACACTGTCACGTTACGTGATCGCCGCGACCGGCATCGTGCTTGCACTGAACATGATCGGCGGCAACTGGGAGAAGCTCCAGTGGCTAGTCGCCGCCCTCGGCGTCGGCATCGGCTTCGGCCTGCAGGAGATCGTGGCCAACTTCATCAGCGGCATCATCATCCTGTTCGAGCGGCCCATCCGCGTCGGTGACTACGTGAGTGTCGGAGAAACCAACGGCTTCGTCACGCGCATCCAGATTCGCGCCACCACCATCCAGACCCGGGACCGCAGGGAACTGCTGGTGCCCAACAAGGAATTCATCACCGGCCGCCTGCTCAACTGGTCACTCTCCGATCCCATTACACGGATCTCGATCCCCGTCGGCATTGCCTACGGCAGTGATGTCCAGCAGGCCATGGCCCTGATGGCCGAGACCGCCGCGGAGAACAAGCTTGTGCTGGAGGAACCGTTTCCGGTGGTCACCTTCGAGAATTTCGGCGACAACTCGCTGATGCTGATACTGCGTTGTTTCGTCGGGTCCCTGGAACACCGCCTGCCGGT
>CAMYJV010000232.1 GCA_947258805.1 uncultured Gammaproteobacteria bacterium
CCCAACGCGCCGGACGCAACCGTCAGGGCCTGGAAGTCGCCGAGACGGCTTGCTGGTCGAGGAAGAACCCACCACCAGCGTCAGCGGGTGGGCCGGGGTCTGTGCCCGTCACAGTCAGCCGGCTTGCCGAGCAGCGGAGCGAACGAGGGAATAGCCCGAAGGGGCCGCGCAGGGATGCGCGGCTCCGGGTCCCGGGGCCAGGGATGGCCCCGTGTCCCGGACCCCGACGTGAGTGAGCAGCGCAGGGCACCCGAAGGGCAAGCCGGCGTGACGGGCACAGACCCCGGCGCGCCCGCGGTGGCGAGAGGAAAGATTTGAATCGCGGCTGAAGCCGCTCCCACCTGGATTGTGTCGGTGAGCAGCGCAGGGCAGCCGGAGGGCAAGTCGGCGTGACGGGCAGACATACCTGCCCGCCCGCGATGGAGAGTCGAAGACTCTGAACTCTTCGGGGCATGTGGTTCGCGGCGCGAGCCGTTGCAATCGGACGGGTCGACGCGGTGCGTGCTGCGGGGCTTATTCGGGTGCGATGAGCAGTTTTTTCAGCGCTTCGTGCACTTTGGCGTTGCCGGCGCAGACGTTGCCGGTTTCCAGAAAATCGCCGTCGTCGTGGAGCTCGCTGATGATGCCGCCGGCCTCGCGGATCAACAGGGTGCCGGCGGCCAGGTCCCAGGGCTGCAGTCCGAATTCCCAGAATCCGTCCAGCCGGCCGGATGCCACGTAGGCGAGGTCCAGGGCGGCTGCACCGGGGCGGCGGATGCCGGCGGTGTGTTCCAGTACGCGGCGTAACATCTCGAGGTAAGTGTCCATCCACTTTGCGTTGGCGCGGTAAGGGAAGCCGGTGCCCATGAGTGCACCTTCCAGCGAAGTGCGGCTGGCGACGCGAATTCGCCGGCCGTCGAGTTGCGCGCCGGCCCCGCGTATCGCGGTGAAGAGTTCCTGGCGCATCGGGTCGTAAACGACGCCGACCTCGAGCTGATCGCGGACCTTCAGCGCGATGGAGACGGCGAATACGGGAAAGCCGTGCACGAAATTCGTCGTACCGTCCAGGGGGTCGATGATCCAGACGTAGTCGCCATGGCCCTGCGCGCCGCGCTCTTCGCCAAGGAAGGCGTGGTCGGGATAGCGTTGACGGATTGTGTCAATGATCAGGTCTTCGGCTGCCTCATCGACCTGGGTCACAAACTCATTGCGCGCCTTGGCGCGAATGTCGAGCCGCTCCGAGCGGTTGAAGTACCCGGCCGCGGCATCACCGGCGCGTCGTGCAGCTTGCACGGCTGTGTTGAGTAAGGCCTGCATGGAGATAGTCGATTGCCAGGGGGGTCGAGACGGGCCGCCATTGTACGGCCTCAGTCGTGGCCGGGCACGCTTGGTTACAATGAGCGTTTAGCGTGTGAACCAGCCGCCGTGATCTCAAGATCAGTGCGTTTCATCCTCTGCGAGCCCAGTCACCCCGGCAATGTCGGGGCGGTAGCGCGGGCCATGAAGACCATGGGGTTCAGTGAACTCGTACTGGTGAATCCGGCCTGTGAGATAGACGGGCAGGCCAGGGCGCGTTCCGCCGGGGCACTGGACGTGCTGGCCGATGCGGAGCTTTGTGAGACGCTTGGCGAGGCCGTGGCCGACTGCGGCTATGTCCTGGGTGCCAGTGCCCGGCGGCGGCGTTTGAACTGGCCCGAGCTCGATCCGCGGGAATGTGCGACCAGCGTGGCGACCCGCCCGGCAACTGAGACGGCGGCGGTGGTGTTCGGTCCGGAACGGGCCGGCCTGCGGAACGAAGACCTCGATCTGTGCAACGCGCTCGTATATATCCCGAGCAATCCTGACTACAGCTCACTGAACCTTGCGGCTGCCGTGCAGTTGATTGCCTACGAGTTGCGACTGGCGCTGGTGCGTGAAGACCCGCCGCCGCCGCCCGACTATCCGCCGGCTACCGCGCGCGACATGGCGCTGTTTTACGAGCACCTGGAGCGCGCCCTGCTGGCGACAGAATTCCTGGACGCTGGCAATCCTCGTCACCTGATGCGCCGGCTGCGGCGTCTGTTCAACCGTTCGCAGCTGGATCAGAACGAGCTGAACATCCTGCGCGGCATGCTCAGCGCGCTGGCGCCCGGCTCGGGCGATCGTCGCCCGGATGATGCTGATTGCGAATGACCGCACCCATCTACATGGACTTTGCCGCGAGCACCCCGGTGGATCCGGCCGTGGCGGACGCAATAGCTGCAGCGCTCACAGGCGAGGCCGGCATGGCGAACCCGGCCGCCACGCACGCAGCCGGACGGGCGGCAGCGGCGCTGGTTGCAGAGGCCCGGGCGCGGGTTGCGAGGCTCATCGGCGCGACGGCTGATGAAATCGTGTTTACGTCCGGCGCCACCGAGTCGGACAATCTTGCAGTCATCGGCGCCAGTCGTTTCCGGCGCCAGCTGGGCCGGCATGTCGTGACCACACTGATCGAGCACCCGGCCGTGCTGGACAGTTGCCGGGCGCTGGTTGCCGAAGGATTTGAGCTCACCTACCTCAAACCGGATCAGCACGGCATCGTCGCCCCCGAGTCCGTGGCCGCCGCGCTGCGACCCGATACGATCCTGGTGTCGGTGGCGCATGTGAATAATGAACTGGGCGTGGTGCAGCCGGTGGCAGCCATCGGTGAAGTTTGCCGGCGCCACGGCACCTTGCTGCATGTAGATGCAGCCCAGAGCGCCGGGCGTTTGCCGATTGACGTCCGGGAGAGCTGTATTGACCTGCTGTCGCTGTCGGCACACAAGATGTATGGCCCAAAAGGCGTCGGTGCCCTGTTTCTTGACGCGGATCGCAGTCGCCGCGTGGAGCCGCTCTTCCATGGTGGCGGCCAGGAGCGGGGACTGCGGCCGGGCACCTTGCCGACGCATCAGCTGGCCGGCTTCAGCATGGCGGCGGAGCTCGCCCTGCAGCGACTGAATTCTGACCCACCGGCTATCCGCGCGCTGTGTAAACGGCTTGAAGACGGGCTCCTGGCCGTGCCCGGCGTACAACTGAATGGCCATGCCACGCAGCGCAGCTGCCACATAGTTAATGTGAGCGTCGCCGGCGTCGAAGGGGAGAGTCTGCGTTGCGGGCTGCGCGGCCTCGCCGTGTCCAGTGGTTCGGCTTGCGCGGCGGAAAGCGGCGAGC
>CAMYJV010000233.1 GCA_947258805.1 uncultured Gammaproteobacteria bacterium
TAGTGCTTGCGCATGCGGCCGGAAATGTGGGCCGTCACAACGTGACCGTTTTCCAGTTCCACCCGGAAAGTGGTATTCGGCAGCGTCTCGGTCACGACGCCTTCCATTTGTATGGCTTCTTCTTTCGCCATCAGGACTCTCGTTTCGAAGGCCGCGCATTGTGCAAGAACCGCGGAACCCCTGCAAGGCTGGGGGCTCTGTTCAGAGCAATTCTGAGCTGGTAAACGGTCCTGCGACCCATGGCTTGAGGGGCTGGAGCGCCTGCAGACGCTTCACCCGCTGCAGGAACTCCTGCCGGGGCAGGCACCGGCTGCCGAGGGACTCAAGGTGCGGCGTAGGCAGCTGGCAGTCGATGAGTTCCACGCCCAGCGCAAGGCAGCGTTCAGCAAGGGTCACCAGCGCAACTTTTGAAGCGTCCGTGACCGCGCTGAACATGGATTCCCCGGCAAACATGCGGCCGATCGCAACCCCGTAGAGCCCGCCGGCCAGGGTGTCGCCCTGCCAGATCTCCACCGAATGAGCATTGCCGAGCTCGAACAGCGACTGATAGGCCTGGCGCATCTCCGGCGTAATCCAGGTGCCGGTCGCCGCACGGGATTCTGCGCAGCCGGCGATCACGGCGTCGAAGGCCTGGTCCACGGAGACGGTAAATCGATCGCGCTTCAACGTGCGACGCAGGCTCCGCGACACGTGCAACTCGTCCGGCAGCAGCACGGCACGCGGCTCTGGCGACCACCAGAGTATCGGTTGCCCTTCGTTGAACCAGGGAAAGATTCCGCGCCGATAGGCGGCGAGGAGCCGCTCCGGCGACAGGTCGCCGCCCACGGCCAGGAGCCCGTTCGGGTCGCGCAGCGCCCGGTGCGGACTCGGAAACGCTTCCGGCGGATCATCCGGCGCCAGCCAGCGAAGTTCAGCCATTTTTATTTCGGTACGGTACGTGCTCACGCACCACGGCCATGTAATCGTCAATGTGGTCGCGCTCGCGCTCGAGGTAATCGTCCACTGCCGCAGCGAACTGGGGGTGCGACAGCCAGTGCGCCGACCAGGTCTCGGTGGGTACGAAGCCCCGGCTTATCTTGTGCTCCCCCTGGGTACCGGGTTCGAAATGCGCCAGTCCGTGGGCGATGCAGTAGTCAATGCCCTGGTAGTAGCACGTCTCGAAATGCAGGCTGTGATAGTGCCCGGAGCTGCCCCAGTAACGCCCATAGAAAGTGTCGGCGCTGCGAAAACAGATGGCGACGGCAATGGGCTCGCCGCCGAGCTCCGCGAGTACAACAACGAGATGTTCCGGCAGCGTGCGCGCCACTTCCAGGAAAAAGTCACCGTTCAGGTAGGGTTCACGGCCGCGCCGCCAGAACGAAGATGCGTACAGCGGCATGATTTGCTGCCATGTCTCATGGTCGATATCGGCGCCGGACAGCGTTCGAAAGTTGACGCCGGCTTCTTTCACGCGGCGGCGTTCGCGTTTCACCTTCTTGCGCTTCACGGCCGTGAAGGTGCCGAGAAACTCATCGAAGTCACCGTAGCCCGGATTGTGCCAGTGAAACTGACAGTCCTTGCGCAGCAGCAGATCATGGTCTTTCAGCGCTTCGATTTCCGCCGGTGGCGGAAACAACAGGTGCACGGATGATGCATGCCGCTCGGCAGCGAGTTCCCTGGCGCCTGCCAGCAATGCTGCCATGGTCTGTGCCGGGTCCCGGCTGCCTGCGGTGAGTAGTCGCGGACCGGTCACCGGCGTATAGGGCACTGCGGCCGTGAGTTTCGGGTAATAGGCCAGGCCTGCGCGGCGGTAGGCATCGGCCCAGGCAAAGTCGAAGACGAATTCGCCCCACGAATCGGTTTTCAGGTACAAGGGCAGGGCGCCCTGGAGACCGCCCTGCCGGTCGCGGGCAAGCAGGTGGCATGGCTGCCAGCCCGTGCCCGGCCCCACGGCGCCATTGTGCTCCATGGCGGCCAGGAACTCGTGGCGCACAAAGGGCTGATCGGTGCCGGTCAGCGCGTTCCATTCGGCCGCCGGCACGGAATCAATGGAAGTCAGCGTCTCGGTCCGCACCCGGTTCTCCGCCGTCTCTCGTTAACGTGTCTGTGGCAGAGGAATTCGGTCCTCGCCGACGGCGGGATTCCGGTGCCGCTCACGCCTCGGTAGCCAGGGCATCCAGATATTTCTCGGCGTCCAGGGCGGCCATACAGCCCGACCCGGCCGAGGTAATAGCCTGTCGGTAAACTGGATCGGCGACATCGCCCGCGGCAAAGACGCCCGGAACGCTGGTGGCCGTGGCGTTGCCGCGCAGGCCTGTCTGCACGTTGATATAGCCATCCTCCATGTCCAGCTGGCCTTTGAAGATGCCCGTATTCGGGTCATGGCCAATGGCGATGAACACCCCGGTGCAGCTGAGTTCACGCCCGCTGCCGCCGTCCGTGGCCGCCAGTTTCAGCCCCGTGACCCCGTTGTCGTCACCGAGCACTTCTTCAACAACGTGGCTCCAGACTATATCCACGTTGCCGCCGTTACCGGTTTTCGCGACCAGTTGGTCCTGCATCATCTTCTCGGCGCGCAACTTGTCGCGCCGGTGAATCAGGGTGACTTTCGAAGCCAGGTTGGACAGGTACAGCGCTTCTTCTACCGCCGTATTGCCACCGCCCACCACGGCCACTTCCTGGCCGCGGTAAAAAAAGCCATCGCAGGTCGCGCATGCGGAGACCCCGCGGCCCTTCAGCCGATCTTCGCTCTCTAGCCCCAGGTAGCGGGCCGTGGCGCCGGTGGCAATGACCAGCGCGTCGCAGGTGTACTCGCCCGCGCTGCCGCGCAGTCGGAAGGGCCTCGTTTGCAGGTTGGCCTCGGCAATGTGGTCGTTGACCAACTCCGTTTCCAGCCGCTCGGCGTGCTGGCGCAGATCTTCCATGAGCTGCGGGCCCTGCAGCCCTTCGCTGCCGCCGGGCCAGTTGTCTACGTCCGTCGTCGTCATCAGTTGCCCGCCCATTTCCATGCCGGTAATCAGCAGCGGCCGCAAGTTAGCGCGCGCGGCATATACCGCGGCGGCATAGCCGGCGGGTCCTGAGCCGAGAATGATCAGGCGAGCGTGGTGGGCGGCGGGCATCCAGGTTCTCCAGGCGGCAAAGCAGGGTGGCGACTGCTGGGGGTTGCATGCGCCCGCACATTGCCGGATAGTAATAAGCAGCTATCTGCTTGTGATTTAGGTAGATAGGTATCCTTGTTGTTGCAGTATCTCAGTTGGCGAAAGTAGCTTCCATGCCCCGGCGACCGGCGTCGCCGATGCCATTAGCGCAGGCCGTGCGCGAGGCGGCCCTGTGGGTATTCGGCGCGCTGGCATTGATCATGCTGGTGGCCTTGCTCACCTACGATGCCCGCGACCCGGGTTTCAGCCGCACCGGCGATGGTGGCACCGTCCGCAACCAGATCGGCTCGGCCGGCGCGCGGTTTGCCGACGTGACCTATAGCCTGTTCGGCATGCCCGCGTTTTTGTTCCCGGCCATGGTCCTGCTGACCGGCTGGCTGATATTCACTCAGCGCACCACGTCCGCACCCCTGGACCGCGCGCTGCTGGGCACGCGTTTCGGCGGGTTTTTGACCACACTGGCTACCAGCTGCGGGCTGGCCACACTGCATTTCACCGGCATGGACATGCCGCAATCGGCAGGGGGCGCCTTCGGCCAGGCGGTGGGTGGCTCGCTGGCGAGCGGCCTGGGCATTCTTGGCGGCACACTGCTGCTGCTGGCTTTGTGGCTGGCGTCCGTATCGCTTTTCGCCGGCATCTCCTGGCTGGCGGTGATGGACCAGGTCGGCAAGTCCGTGCTGGACGGCCTGGATGAACTGCGCAACCTCGGAATCGTGATCCAGGAGCGGCTGGCAGCCCGCCGCGCACAGCAGCAGCGCCAGCAAACGGTGAGCCGAACGCGCCAGGAAGGCCTGGCCCGCAAGCGTCCGCATATCGAACCGGTATTGCCGGCGCCCGAACCCAGTGTGCGGGCGCAGAAAGAACGCCAGGTGCCGCTGTTCGAGCCCGTGGAGCCGGGCGAACGGCCGCCGCTGGCCCTGCTTGATGACCCGCCGGTGCAGACCGCCAGTTATTCCGAAGAGGCCCTGGAAGCGATGTCGCGGCTGG
The DNA here is from genome assembly GCA_947258805.1 of uncultured Gammaproteobacteria bacterium. The sequence continues at coordinate 4,125 of CAMYJV010000233.1, forward strand.
TGGAGTTGAAGCTGCGGGATTTCGGGGTCGAGGTCGAAGTGGTCTCGGTGCATCCGGGACCGGTGGTTACCCGCTTCGAGCTGGCGCCGGCTCCCGGGGTCAAGGTCAGCCAGATCAGCAACCTGTCGAAGGACCTGGCGCGCTCACTGTCGGCCATCAGCGTGCGGGTTGTGGAAGTCATACC
>CAMYJV010000234.1 GCA_947258805.1 uncultured Gammaproteobacteria bacterium
TTTTTCCCTGATTCCTGGTGTTTCTGTTAGCCGTTCAATCGGCCAGCCTGCGCAGTGCGGCGGCCAGTGCCAGTTCATAACCCTGGGTGCCCAGGCCACTGATCACGCCGACCGCCACATCCGACAGATAGGAGCGGTGGCGGAAGGCCTCTCGGGCGAACACGTTTGAAATGTGCACTTCGATGAACGGGATGGCGACCCCCAGCAGGGCATCGCGCAGGGCGACGCTGGTGTGGGTCAGTGCGGCCGGGTTGATCAGGATGAAGTCCACCCCGTCAGTACCGGCCTGATGAATACGGTCTATCAGCTGGGATTCGGCGTTGCTCTGGAAGAAAACGATCTCGTGCCCAGCCGCGGCCTTGCGCAGATCCGCTTCGATGGAGGCCAGGGTCGCTTGTCCGTAGAGGCCCGGCTCGCGCGAACCCAGCAGGTTCAGATTGGGGCCGTTGAGGACAAGAATGCGCGCCATCTTCAGTGTTGTTTCCTTGGGTGTCCCTGGGTCGAAGTAACGGTACTTTTCAGGGATTTGCGCCGAAATTGCGATAAGTTGCCCGCAATTCTCCGTCAGGCCGCAGATTTTGTCTAGGGCGGGAATTCCCTTTTTGCCGCCTGCTGCGGCCGGGGTTCAGCCTGCGTCGGTCAGTTCTTGCAGCAACGGCTCGAGCTGATCGCGTTCCAGGCCGCCTGTATGGCGCAATACGACGTTGCCACCCGGCTCCGCGACGACGGTAAACGGCAGCCCCTCGTAGCGGTTGCCGAGGCGCCGCGACAGAGACACCGCCTCGACATCGCCCAGCAGCAGCGGGTAGTTCACGCCAAAGCTGTCGGCAAATTCGCGCACCGGTTCCTCGTCGTCGATCGCGATGCCGATGAACTGCACGTCGCTGCCATACAATTCCTGCAGGGCCACGAACTCGGGTGTCTCTTTGCGGCAGGGCGGACACCAGGTGGCCCAGAAGTTCAGCACCACCACTTTGTCGGCGAATTCATCACTGCTGCGCTGCCGTCCCTTAAGGTCCGGGTAGGAAAAGCTAGGCAGGACGTCGACCTCCTGCACGGTCTTCACCGGAGTTTGGATCGCCGGCTGGCCGGCATCGTCCAGTGCGCGCCAGGCGAAGCCGGTGGCCGCGCCGATCACGGCGCCGCCGACGGCGATCAGAAAATAGTTGCTTATCTTCATTCCTTGAGCGCCTCTCTGACGTGCGGTGCGAATTCCTCGGGCCCCATGAACCCCAGAAGTCGAAGGTGTCTGCGTTCTTTCCCGTCGGTTCCCCAGAAGATCATGGCCGGCGGCGCAGGGATGCCGATGTGTTTCTGCAGCGCCTGGTCGGCGTCGTCGTTGTCGGTGACGTCGGCCTGCAAAAGGACCAACTGCTCCATGGCATCCTTGACCTGGGGGTCCGGGAAGGTGTCGCGCTCCATCTGGATGCAATACACGCACCAGTCGGCGTAGAAATCGAGCATGACCGGTTTGCCCTGCGCCTTGGCCGCGGCCAGTTCGCGATCGAGGTCGGCGATGGTCTTGATGCGTTTGAAGCTGACGTGTTCCTCGGCCGCAGAGCCGCCGGCCCCGCCCAGCGCCAGGCCGCGCAGGGGTTGCAGGGTGTTCTTGCCGTTGGCCGCCACGCCGACCAGGAACAGGGCGCCGTAGATCAGAATGACCACGCCGAGGCCCTTCCATAGCTTGCGCCAGCCGTTGGCGCTTTCGGGCAGGGGGCTGAGGGCGCCCATGTAGATCGCGGACACCACCAGCAGGGTGCCCCAAAGGAACATCGCCGTTACCGGCGAGATCACCCGCTCGAGCAGGTAGATCGCCACGCCCAGCATGAGGACCCCGAACACGGCCTTTACCGCATCCATCCAGGCGCCTGCACGCGGCAGCAGCTTGCCGGCCGAGGTGCCGATCGCGATCAATGGCGCGCCCATGCCCATGGACATCGCGAACAGGGCGAGTCCGCCGAGTACGGCATCACCGGTCTGGCCGATATAGATCAGTGCACCGGCCAGGGGCGGGGCCACACAGGGACCGACGATCAGTGCCGAAAGCAGTCCCATGATGCCGGCGCCCGCCAGGCTGCCAGTTTCTTGCCTGTTACTGATTTCGGTGAGTTTGGACTGCAGGCCGGACGGCAGCTGCAGGTCGTAGAAACCGAACATCGAGAAGGCCAGGGCGACAAATACCAGGGCGAAGATGCTGATCGCCACCGGGTTCTGCAGCATGGCCTGGAGATTCTCGCCGGCCAGGGCCGCGAATACCCCGGCCACGGTGTAGGTGAGTGCCATGGCCAGCACGTAGACCAGCGACAGCATGAAGGCCTTGCGCGTGGTGATGCTCTGGCCGTGTCCGGTGATGATCCCGGACAGGATCGGGATCATCGGGAACACGCAGGGTGTGAACGCGAGTCCCAATCCGATCAGGAAGAATGCGCCGACCACCACCCAGGTGCCCTGACCCGCGATCATGGCGGCGATCTCGTCCTGCTCGGACTGCTTTTCCGCCGCCGGCAGGGTCTCGGCGCTTTTGGCAGCCGCTGGTATCGCTGCCACCGTGGCCGCCCCGCTGGCCGCGGGCAGGCCAAGCTTGAAGGTGGTCTTCTGCGGCGGGTAGCAGATACCCCGATCGGCGCAGCCCTGGTAACTCGCGGTCAGCGCGACCTCGGTCGCATCGGTGTTGGTGCGCACCAGGGGTATGTCGAGGTCGACCCGGTCGTGGTAAACCGCAACGTCCCCGATGGTGCCGTCCGGCTTGATCGAGTCTTTCTTGATGTCGGCCGGGGGCAGTTCGAATCCGCCGAGCTGAACACCGTCACCGCCGAGTTCCAGTTTGATCTTGTCCTGGTAGAGATAGGTGCCCTCGGCGATCGTCCACTGTACCTGCAGGCGGCTGCCGTCAGCGCCGTTGGCGCTGACACGGAAGGCTTCCTCGGCGGGGAGGATATCGTCCTCGCCGATGCCCAAGCCGAGTTCTTCGCCCAGCCCCGCCAGTTCCTTGAGCGGGTCGTCGTCGATGGCCGCGAGTGTTTCGACGGCCTCTGCGGCCGGGGGCATGCTGCCGGTCGCGTCAAAGTTCTCGACCGCGCGCGGGTC
>CAMYJV010000235.1 GCA_947258805.1 uncultured Gammaproteobacteria bacterium
CAGCGCCCAACTGATTGACGTAGGCGGCCTGACCGGTTTCGATCATGGCGCTCATTAACTGCGCCTGGGTGCAGAGAAAAATCTGTGTCATCAGGTTCGGCGCCGCGTAGTTAAGCGACGGTGCCGAGTGGCCCAGGATCAGGCCGTCAAAACGAGACCGCAGATACTGGTCGTTGCTGTAGTCAGCCTGGTAGGCGAAGCCTGCCAGCAAGGTCAGGTACCGAAAGAGGCGCTCCTCGCCCCGGGTCCCGGCCCCGGTCCCATAGCGTTGCAGGTTCTGCATCTCCGCCTGTGTGGCGGCTCGGCCATCCGGAAACCAGCTCACGCCCAAGGTTTGCCGTTCCTGCTCGCTGGCCTTCGACGTGCAGGTGAGTTCCCGCTGCGCCTTGACCATCCAGTTTTGTGCCGTCGCCGATAAGGGCCATGCGACGGTGATCAGGACAACTGCCAGAGTTGCCAGGATCTTTGCAGGCCTGTGACTAGTTTGTGGCATCCAGGTCGAGACTCGGGTCGCCCCACATGACGAGATCGCCGAAAGTACCCGCCATTACGCCACCGTCACGTATCCATGGTCGGAGCTGCTGAAAACTTTCCAGGCGCCAGCTGCCGCCGTCGTAGTTCGCGAGCCACGCGGCGTAGGCAACGACATCGAGTTCGGTCTGGACATCCGCTTGATTAATCGGGCCGGCCGGCAAATCGCCCAGGGTGACGGTCACCGTAATCGCCTGCGCCTGCGCATCACGCAAGGTCAGCTGGTAATCGCCCGCCGCCAGGCCGCGCCCATCGAACCGGGTCAGTGGCCGTTTCAGGTCATCCTGGCGGATGCGGTTAGCCTCCGTGCCCTCCAGGCTTAGCGAATAAGGCGCGCAGCCGCCAACCCAGGCCAGCGCAATATTCTCGTGACCGACGCTCAGGTATGTCGTTTCGCGCAGGACCGGTGCGTCGAACACCAAGGCAGCGTTTTTGCAGTCGCCGGGATTCCTGGTCGCCAGGTTGGCTCCCTGCCGGTATTGCCGACCCAGGATGACCTGCAGTCGGTCATATATTCTGGCGGTCATGCCCATGGGCTCTTTCTCAGGCACCGAGAAAGTCGTCGGACCCTCGATGGTATCCCGGCCACCGTCGGCATAAGCGACTACCAGGCTGCCTCCGTCAGCGACCCTGACGGCATCTCCGGCATAAAGCGGTGTGCCGAGTCCCGCGGTGGATTCCTCGCCGTCGCTGCGGACAATGATGTGCTCGGCTTTCGGTGGCAAATACTTGGCAACGACCGCGGCTGCGTCTTCAGCGACAGCAAACGAAGGGAGCAGGAACAACAAGGCGATGACAGGTGTGCGGAGGATCATGATGGCTAGCTCCTCTCGTTACGCAAGTAGTCCGGTAACAGTATACGCCAGCCAAATTCCCGGAAATCGTTCCAGAACGGCTCGCAAAGCCACGCCAGCACACGAAACTGAATGAACAATAAGGCGGCCAGCTGCAGCTGCATGAAGATCGCGTAGTGAGAGAAAGCCCCGGCCGATATCGCCGCGATCAGCACAACAGTCAGCGCGGCGATCGGAAATGACACCAGGCACAAGATTAAGAACAATGTAGCGACAATGATTCGTTGCAACCATTCGGGCGAGTCGCCGGAAGCGAGTTGCGGTTGCGCATGCATAATCGTATTCGCCTGCACAACGGCGCCGGGCAAGACGCCTAACGGAGTCAGTCGGAGATCCTGGCCCGCCGCATGACTGCCGCCGACAATCGCGACCCGGTCTTTGAACAAGGCGGCGAAGTCTATGTTGGTCCCATCTAGCAGGTATTTGGCCGGAACCTTCCGAGCGGCGCTGTCTGCGGATGGAAACCATATGTCAACTTCATCGCTGCCTGATTGCTCAGCGGACGCGAAACCGTATTCCTCGGTATAGATAATGGGATAGGCGTCCAGGTCGACAACGGCCGGGCATTCGTCGCTCGCCAGGACGGGCGGCCGCAGCTTCCCCGCCGCAATGGTGGCAACCGACGGCAATACGAGGGCGTTGTCTTCGCCGCATAAAGCCAGCCAGGGCAGCCATTCGCGCAGTGCCCCATCGCCGTCGCTGATGAAGTAAGCGTGCGCCCATTGCAGCCAGGCGCTGTTAGCAGCAAAAACATCATCGTAGGGGGTAGGGATCTGCTCAATGCCGTTATCTGTGTCCTCAATGTGACGCACAAATACCAGCTGTGCAGGCCCCGTATAGTCACGCAGGAATGACGCAAGTGCCGGGTTGCGTTCTCCCCACGCGATGTCGATGTCGACGACCAGGAGTGACGCGCCCGACGTCGCTAACGGGGCAAGTATTTTTACCAGTTCACCTCGGGGCGTCACCGTGGGCATACCCCAGGTGTCCCGATACAGGGCGTTGTCGATATCAATATAGGTGACCGGTGTCGTATCGCCTGGCCGCACGACGGCGAATACGGCGGTGCGAACCCAGCTTATTGAAAAGTTTGTAGGAAGTGCTGATACTGTAGCCCGAGCGCCCTGCGGCGGCGCTCAGCCGGCCCGCGACTGCGGGTCTATAATGTTCCCAGCCCGAATTGATGCATGCACTTGGCAGTCACCTGACAGGAGGCCGGCATGGCAACGATAGGGGAACAAAACGAGGCCTGGCAGAGAGGCTACCGCGGCCTGCCGCCCCTGGCTTACTGGGACGTATTGGTAAAAAACGCCTACGAACAGGGCAAGGCGCAGCGGGAACTGGACCAGCAACGCTTAAACCCCAGCGGCGATACATCCAGAGACAAAAAGTCCGGCGGTGGCGATGAGCAAACCTGGGACGACCTGATCGATCAGACAACGCTGCTGGGCCGGATCAGTCATTATGCCGGCTATGTCGGCGCTGTTGCGGGGTTTGGCGTTGGCGTGTGGCTGGCTTCGCGGGTCGGCAATATTTTTGCCTACGTGCTGCTGCCGCTGATCGGCATCCCGGTCGGGCGATTCGTCGGCGTCCTGGCGCCCAGGGCCGGCATGGTACTGATCTGGTTGGGCCTGATCCTCGTTGTTCTCGCGTTAATCGGCTATGCGCTGGACCCGGCTCGTTAGCCGATTCATCGCCCAGCGTGGTGCCGTCGCCCAGCAGCGCGGGCACAGCGTCGTAGCGAGAATGTCGGCGCACCGCAACGGTTATTTCAACCGTCGGCAGGCTGCCAGAATATCCCCTCCGATGACGAATTATGCGACAGTTTAGTCGTCGAAATGGTAGTCAGGCCGCTTGAGTTATGGAACAGAACAAAACCATCATCCGGCAGTTCATCGATGAGACGCTGAACCAGGGCGACATCGAGGCGGCGGAGAAGTTCGTCGCCAGGGACGTTGTCGAGCAGGTGCCGTTCCCGGGACAGGGACCGGGAATCGAGGGCGTGAAGGACGTGCTGGGTGGTATGCGGGCGGCGTTTCCAGACTTGCACTGGACGGTCGAGGAGCAGATCGCCGAGGGGGACAAGGTGGTCACCCGGTTCGAGTGGACAGGTACCCACCGCGGCCAATTTCTCGGCGTGGCGCCCACCGGTCGGTCGGTGCAGGTGTGGGGAATTGTCATCGACCGGCTACAGGACGGGAAGATCAAGGACACGCGCATTCTGATGGACGCGCTGAGCCTGATGGCGCAACTTGGTGCAATCCCGCTTTCGCCGGGCGAGCCGGAAAGCGCGGAATAGCTTGTCGCTGAAGTCAGGTTGAAAAAACTGCCCCGCAGTTGGTGCCTGCTTCGCCTATCAACGGGTGGGTGATCTGGCGTCCGCTCCTGGCCGAAAGACGACATCCAGGCGGCTCTTGGGGCGGCCTGAAGCCTGGTCTGGGTCTAAGGTCTGCTCCCGACCCGAAGCGGTCATTCGTTGCAGCCTGGCACGATTGAGCGCGCCAGACCCAGAACAAATAGAATGAAATCGATGTCATTTACATTCCCCTCTGCGTTATCGACGCTTTTGTTATGTGCCGGACTCCTGGTCGCGTGTACTGACGATGCGCCCGAGCCTGGTAGTCCATCGGCCGAAGTCTCTACCGCGCAGGACGCAACACCTTTGTGGGCGAGCGTCCCGGAGACGATCTCGCCCGAATGGGGCGCGTTCTTCTCCGAGAAAGGTCAAGGCCGCGAAACACCGATGCCTGCCCCGGATGACCTCGAGGCTTGGAAGGCCGTGCAGGCCGCCAACGATGCGGCAAAGGAAGCCGCGGCGGACAACAAGGCCGCAGCGTTCGGTGTGACCTACGAGGAAAGCGAGCTTGGCGGCATTCCCGTGGTCAAGGTAACACCCTCGAAGCTTGCCAGCACGGACAAGATCGCTGTGTACACCCACGGTGGTGCATACGTGCTGAACTCCCCTATGGCCGTGATTGAGGCGGCCATGTTCTTCGCCGCCGAAACCGGTTTGCGCGTCATTGCGGTGGAATACACGCTGGCGCCGAATTCCAAGTGGCAGGAGACAACCGACGAAGTCATAAGTGTCTTCAACGCGCTGGCCAAGCAGGGCTTCACTGCCGACGACATCGTCCTCTACGGTGACTCCGCAGGCGGTGGCCTGGCGGCTGGCGTCACTCTCAAAATGCGCGACCTCGGTATGGAGATGCCCGCGGTGCTTGTGTTGTGGTCGCCCTGGGCGGATATATCCGAGACCGGTGACACCTACGTCACGCTCCGCGATGCCGAGCCATACTACACTTATGAACACGTTCTTGGGCCTTCAGCACTTGCGTACGCTGATGTCGAAGATCACAAGAATCCTTATGTTTCCCCAGTGTATGGCGACTTCAAGCAGGGCTTCCCGCCAACCTTGATCCAGGGCGGTACGAAAGAACTCTTCCTCAGCAACTTCGTCCGCCTCTATCAGGCGCTCGATCAGGCGGGTCAGAAGGTGAAGCTCGATATTTACGAGGGCATGCCTCACGTGTTCGTGCCGTCACTCCCGGAGACCGCTGAGTCGCAGGCTGCTATTGCCAAAGTCCGCGATTGGGTATCCGAACACTTGCTCGACGATTAAGTCGATTTCTATGACCAACAGAAGCAACGGGGTCGGACCAAGCCAAGTGATTGGTTTGCTGAAGATTTCGTCTTCTAATTGGCGTGATTTTGACCTTAAGCGCGGGTTTTTCACCCCGAAAACGCGTCGCTAAGCCGCCTGGTCGTTGTCAGCCTTTTCCTTAGAGTCGTGTTTTTGGGCCCAAAAACAGGCATCTAAGCCGTCATTGCCTCACCTGAGCGGCCTAAACTCCAGGTTTTCTCTATAGTTATCTTGGTCCGACCCGGATATCCCGGTGGTGATATCCGGACCGGGACAGGGACCGGGAATCGAGGGCGTGAAGGACGTGCTAGGTGGTATGCGG
>CAMYJV010000236.1 GCA_947258805.1 uncultured Gammaproteobacteria bacterium
GGAGTCGGCTTCCGGCGCATCCGGCACGACACTGGGTGACCTGCTGAAGGCGAAGATCTCCGGCCAGGCAGAGCCAGAAAGCGTAGCGGAAGTCGCCGAAGCGGAAGTCGCCGAAGCGGAAGACACCGCAGCGGAAGACAGCCCGGCAGGCGACGATACGGCGGCAAAAGGCCAGGCGGAAAAAGAAGAGTAGGGGGAGCTCCGCCTGTCGCGGCAGGGATGCGGAGTAGTCGGCCGGCTGAAATGGTTGGCAGCATAATTGGGGAAAACGGCGGTTGGCGATGACAAAGTCTGAACTAATCGAGGTCATTGCACGGAAGCAAAAGCACCTGCCTGGGAAGGACGTGGAACTGGCAGTGAAACATCTGCTCGAGCTGATGAGCGATGCGCTGTCGAAAGGCGAGCGGATCGAGATCCGCGGATTCGGCAGTTTTTCGCTGCACTATCGACCGGCGCGCATGGGCCGGAATCCCAAAACGGGTGAAGCGGTTGCGCTGGCGGGCAAGTACGTGCCGCATTTCAAGCCGGGCAAGGATCTGCGTGAACGGGTCAACGAGAACCGGGACCTGCCCATCCGCGATTGACCGCTGCTTGCAGTACACTCTGCCCCGACGCGGTTTGTTCGTGGCGCGGGGCCCGGCAAGATGAAACTGGCTCGTAATCTGCTCTACCTGGTGCTGCTCATCGTGGTGTTGCTGGCCGCGACGGCTTTCGCAGCGCTGAATCCCTTCCCGATTACCCTCGATCTCGCTGTTGGCACCGTCGAGGTGCAGGCGTCACTGGCCATGATTATTGCCTTCGGCGCGGGCTGGGCCTTCGGCATGTTGTGTGCGGGAATCGCGCTGATGCGTTCTATGGGCGAACGGCGGCGGTTGCGTCGGTCGACGGACATGGCGCAGGCCGAGGTGCGGGCGCTGCGCAGTTTGCCCGGGCAGACGGCCGACTGATTCCCCGCTCAAGACCCAACCAACCCTGACCGGGCACCGGTGCATTTCTGCGCCAACGCGGGCCATAGAGCGGTAGGCGCGCAACGCTGTGGCTTCTAGCATTCGTCTCCACTGACCGGCAGCACGGGGCTGCCTGGCTCACGCAAGGAGAGACTGCAATGCGAAGGATTATCTTGGCGCTGGCTGGCGCCGCAAGCCTGTTCCCGCTGCTGGCGGGTGCCGTAGACATCAACACTGCTGATGCGGAGACCCTCGCGGAGGGTTTGAGCGGCGTGGGTGCGTCCCGCGCGGAAGCCATCATCCAGTACCGCGATGCCTTTGGCCCCTTTCAGTCACCGGAAGACCTGTTGAATGTCCGCGGCATCGGCATACAGATACTGGACGCCAACCGCGACCAGATTGAAGTGGAGCCGATGGCGCAGTAGGCAAGGCGGTGGTGAGCCCGCGTGGCTGCGGGCTTACCGGTTTCCGGCAGGGGTGGCTGCGATTCGCTAGAATCGCGGCTGCTCTTGTTAGGGGACCCACATGCCCGCACCCGTTCGTACCGCCGTGTTCCCGGTCGCTGGCCGGGGCACGCGCTTTCTGCCCGCCACGAAGGCAATCCCTAAAGAAATGCTGCCCATCGTGGACAAGCCGCTGATGCAACTGGCGGTAGAGGAAGCGCTGGAGGCCGGCGCCACGCGCCTGGTCTTCATTACCCACAGCAGCAAGCGCGCCATCGAAGATCACTTCGATATAGACGCTGATCTCGAGCGGGCCCTGGAAGAGGGTGGCAAGACCGAACTGTTGGCCATCCTGCGCGGCATCCTGCCGCACGGCGTGAGCTGCGTGTATATCCGCCAGGGCGAGCCCCTGGGACTGGGTCACGCGGTGTTGTGCGCGCGCCCGGCCGTGGGCGACGAGCCGTTCTTCGTCCACCTGCCTGATGACCTGATCCGCGCCGAGACCGGCTGCCTGGCGCAGATGGCCGCAGCCTTCGCTGGCCACGGTAACAGCCTGATTGCGGTCGAAGACGTGCCGAGGGAGAAGACCAGCAGCTACGGCATCGTCGCAGTCGACGACGAGCTGCGGATGCAGCAGATCGTTGAAAAACCCGCGCCGTCTGACGCGCCGTCTACGCTGGCCGTGGTCGGGCGTTACCTGCTGACGCCGCGGATTTTCGACAAGCTGGTGACCACCGGGCGGGGCGCCGGCGGAGAAATTCAGCTCACCGATGCCATTGCCGACCTGCTGGCCGACGAACCGGTGCGGGCCTACCGCTTCGACGGTGTGCGTTACGACTGCGGTAACAAACTGGGCTATGTGCAGGCCAATCTCGACTATGCACTGGCCGATCCGGACCTGGCCGCCGGGCTCCGTGGCGTACCCAAGGCCTGAGCGTTCCCTGTTAACATCTGGCCGTGTCGCCGGCGGCATTTGTGTCGCCTGGCGCGTTGGCGGAGGGGCCGGGTGAGTTCACGATCGACAGCGCGTTCTAGTCTCCCATTGGCCGGCATCCTGTTGTCGGCGCTGTTCTGCTTGCCGCAATTGGCATTCGCTGAGACAGACCGGGTTGCCCGGCAGAAGGAACTGGACCGGGCCTGTGAAGCTGCCCGGCAAAAAGCGCTGGTGCCACTGCGCCTGGAAAAGGTCAAAGAGTGTATGGCCACGGAAGATCGTGACCAGGAAGATTGCGAAGCGGCCTACAGCAATTACGGTGAGCGAGCAGGCTCCCGCCCACCCTTGTTCTACGACCTCCCCGAGTGTGTCGCCGCCGCCGATTTCCAGCGCAGCGTGAGGCAGGCGAAGTAGAAATGACCGGGGTCTCAAGCCGAACGCACACGGCGTGCGAGGAGTGCGACTTGCTCGTTGCCGTCCCGGCAATCCAGGAGGGCGAGCGCGCCGAGTGTCCCCGCTGCGGCCACACCCTGACCCAGCGGCCAAAGCAGGGTTTTGAGCGGGCTCTGTCGTTTGCGCTGGCCGGCTGCGTGTTTTTTGCGATCTCGCTGGCCTTTCCCTTCCTGACCCTGTCTAACGGCGGCATCGAAAACGTGATGACCTTGCCGGAAGCCTCGATCGCCATCTGGCGTGAGCAGGATCCGGTGCTGGCCGTTATCGTTTTC
>CAMYJV010000237.1 GCA_947258805.1 uncultured Gammaproteobacteria bacterium
TGGAAAACAAAGTGCTGGCCATGCCGGGCCAGAGCTACTGGATGATTTTCGACAACAAGGGCCGCCGGCGGCTGCAGGTGCGCGGCGCGCCGTGGCTCGACCGGGCCAGCCTCGACGCGGAAATACTCGGCAATCCCGAGATCATGCAACGCGCCGATGACCTGGCGTCGCTGGCCAGGGCCACCGGGTTGCCGGCCAGCGAACTCGACCTGACCGTCGCAGCCTATAACGCGCAGATCGTGCTGGGTGAGGCGGATGTATTCGGTCGCTTCAGCGAAGACCTGGACGAAGACAAACCCCCTACGCTCGGTGAACCGCCCTTCTACGCCCTGCGTCTTTACCCGATGTCCCGCAAGAGCATGGGCGGGCTGGTGATCGACAACCAGGCACGGGTACTCACCGGCACCGGCACGCCGTTGCCCGGCCTGCACGCCGCCGGCGAGGTGACCGGCGTGGCCGGCATCAACGGCAGCCACGGCGGCTCGGGCACCTTCCTGGGGCCGTCGGTGTATACCGGCCGCATTGCCGGTCGGACGGCCGCGGCATCCATCACGAAGGGCGGGGCCGGTGGCGCCGCACGGACCGAAGCCGATGAACCGTCAGCCGCAGACGACGGCGCCTTGCTCAATGCTGCTGCCCTGAATGCGCTGCTGGCCGCGTCACGGCCCGGCTACTGGCACTTCGAGCAGGCCCACGCACTGGTGCAGGAACGGCAATGGGAATGCACGGATTGCCACGGCGAACAGTGGCCCACACGCACCGCTGTCACAGCGCAAGAAAAACGGGCGCAGCTCGAAAGCTGCGCCCGCTGTCACTAGCAAGCCTCGCGGCTAGCTGCCGCCGAAGCGCGCCCGCACCGTGATACCCCACGTGCGCAGCTGGGGGTAATTCAAAGTGTAGCGGTACGGGAAGAACTGGTTCGGACCATTGCCGGGCGTGCGCTGCCCGTAAATGTCATCGGTGTTGCCGAAGAACACGTCGCGGAAGGATGCCGAAACATCATCTTCTTCAAGCAGGTTCTTCACCCAGAGTTCCACCGCGTAGCGATCGGAATTCAGGCCCAGGCGCAGATTCGTGTAAGTGTGTTCCGGAATCCGGGCCAGGTTGTCATCCTGCGGATACCAGTCATCCTCGAAGGTCCAGTCCACCCGGCCGAAGACTTCCCAGGTCTCGTCGAACCAGTTGACACCAATGGGCGTGGTGTAAGTGGCGCTGAAGCGCCCCTGCCACGGCGGCTGACGAGCCACCTGGTTGCCGTCGATCCGGCCGCAGTAGTCTGGAATCGTCTCGCCGACACTGACGTCCACGCGGCAACCGTCATCGCCGTAGCTTGGGAACAGGCGCAGGGCATCGAGCTTGGCATCATCCCACTGCGCGTCCTGGTAGGAGACCCCGGCATTGAAGAGCCAATACTCGTTGGGCGCGAAATTCAGTGAAGATTCCCAACCCCAGATGGAAGCCTCGCCAACAATCTGGGTCACAGCTTCGGGCTGCTCCAGCGGAGTACCGGTGCGCGGATCCTGCTCGAAGGTCGATCGGATCGCTGCATCTGACCAGTCCGTGTAGAAACCGGTCACGTCGATCTGGAGCTTGCCGTCCGCCGCCACACCCTTGAAACCCAGCTCGTAGCTCGTGTTCTTCTCCTTTCCGACCGGCAGCTGAAACTCAAAGGGCTCACCTGTCACCAGGTCACCTTCCACGAACTCGATGAATCCGCTCTTGATCCCGTTCGCCACCGTACCGTAGATCATCCAGTCGTCGTTCGGGCGAAACTGCAGGCTGAAACGACCGGTCCAGAAGTCCCAGTCGTCATCGCCCCGCTGCTCCACGCGGCCGGTCTCAAGACCCGTGGCCGGATCGAAGTCAGTGATGATCTGTTTAACGTCTTCTTCCTGGTAGGTGTAGCGGGCCTCCACGCGCGCGGTAAATCGCTCATCGAAAAAGTCCAACTCCAGCCAGCCGAAACTGGCCCAGGACTCTGTATCCGTTTCACCCTTGAATGCCGTTGAGTCGGTATCGCCGTTTGGCGTGAACCAAGGCTCGAAAGCACCCGTGCCGATCGGGATGACTCCGCCCAGAACAAAAGGACCGAAACCACTCGTACCTTCGACGTAGTCGGCCGGCAGACCGGCAACGGCGATCACTGAACCCTGGCTGTTGGAGTCGAAATCGCTGTCGAAATAATAGAAGCCGCCGCCACCGCGGAGCGCCTCGTCCTGGGGGCTGGCAAAGCGGATTTCCTGGCTCCACTCTTCCGTTTCATCCTTGCCCGCGGGTTGGTAAAGGCCGGTCCGCGTGATGGCTACGCCGGCGAAGTTCGGCGCACAAAATCCCGATGCGCAATACTCGAAGGGCTGGCGGTTGCCGAGATTCCGCGAGCCGTCGTCCACGGCCTCTTGCTCTGTATTACTGTACCCCGTCAGGAATGTGAACGTTCCAAAGCTCAGATCCCAGTCGATGTTTATGCTAGCCCGGGTAAGGTCTCGACTTTCGCCGAGGTCCGCACGTATTTTGTTGACGGTGTCATCACCACCGCTGTTCGGGTAACCCGCGGCCACCAGCCAGTCGTTTTGCGACTCCAGGTCTGGAATTCGGCCGCAGTAGGCGCCAGGCCGCTCGCTCACTGCCGTAGGATCGGCAATATTTTCGCAGTTGGCTGGCAGCGAGGTCGTCGGGCTGATGTCGACCTCGTCGTCCGAGTAGTACACCGTCGAAACGATTTCGAAATTCTCGAACGGGAGCCACTCCAGCCTGCCTATATAGGTCTTGTACTCGCGGCCGCCCACGTCATTACCACCGACTCTGTCCTTGTAGGTGCCGTCGAAATCGTCATATCCAGCAGCGACCAGACCTTTCAATTTGTCGCTAAAGATCGGGCCGCCGATCTGGATACGCCCGGCCAAGCGGCTATCGCTGCCGCCAGTAGCATCGGCCTTGACCTCGAACTCATCGGGGGCGCTCTTCGTGACGTAGTTGATGGCGCCGCTGAACGCGTTGCGGCCATACAGCGTGGACTGCGGGCCCTTAACAACCTCGATG
>CAMYJV010000238.1 GCA_947258805.1 uncultured Gammaproteobacteria bacterium
TTGAGGCCTGGGCCGGGGCACGATTCATGAAACATTTTCGCCGCTACCTGGTTGCCGGCCTGCTGGTCTGGGTGCCGCTGGGGGTGACCCTGCTGGTGTTCAAGCTGGTGGCGGACCTCCTGTCGGGCCTGGTCATCCTGCCGCCTCAATACCGTCCGGAGAACCTGCTCGGGTTCACCATCCCGTATCTCGACGTGTTGCTGACCCTGGTCATCGCCTTTGTCGTGCTGCTGGTTACCGGCGTCGTCGCTGCGAATATTCTCGGTCGTCAGCTGGTCAATGTGTGGGAGTACCTGCTGAACCAGATTCCGCTGGTACGGACGATCTATTCGGCGGCGAAGAAGTTTGCCGAGGTACTGTTCGCCGACACCGGCCAGTCTTTCAAGAAGGTGCTGTTAATTCAGTACCCGCGCAAAGGCGTGTACAGCCTGTGTTTTCAGACCGCGACTACGCTTCAGGAAGTACAGGCCCGCACGGCCGAAGATGTCATTTGCGTGTTCGTGCCCACCACGCCCAATCCCACCTCGGGTTTCATCCTCATGGTGCCCCGCGACGAGGTGATCGAACTCGACATGGACGTAGAATCGGCCATCAAGATGATCGTATCCCTGGGAGTGGTCGTGCCGCCCTGGAACGGCCACCGACCGCCGGAATCCCTTGCGCAGCAGGGGTCGCCCCCTTAACATCCCGCTCCCTCCGGCGATCTCCGCCGCCCGATCTGTCGAGAGCCAGCCCATGCGCACCCACTACTGTGGCGAAGTCAATGCGAAGGCCATCGGTCAGGAAGTGGCCGTGGCCGGCTGGGTCCATCGCCGCCGCGACCACGGTGGCGTCATCTTCATCGATCTGCGCGACCGCGAAGGCTTGTTGCAGGTGGTCTTCGACCCCGATCGTCCGGATATTTTCGAGACTGCGGAGCGCGTGCGCGGCGAGTACGTGCTGGCCGTGAAGGGCAAGGTGCGCCCGCGTCCGGAAGGCACGGTGAACACCAAGCTGCCTAGCGGCGAAGTGGAAGTGCTGGCCACGGAACTCGAGGTGCTGAACGCAGCCGAGACGCCGCCCATTCATCACGACGAGTACGCTCACGAAGACATCCGGCTGAGGTACCGCTACCTGGATCTGCGTCGCGAGGAAATGACCGAGCGCATTCGCCTGCGGCACCGGATTACCCGCACGCTGCGCAGTTTCCTGGACGACAACGGGTTCATCGACATCGAGACGCCGGTGCTCACGCGCGCCACGCCGGAGGGTGCGCGCGATTACATCGTGCCCAGTCGCACCCACACGGGCTCGTTCTTTGCGTTGCCGCAGTCGCCGCAGCTGTTCAAGCAGCTGCTGATGATGTCGGGTTTCGACCGCTACTATCAGATTGCGCGCTGTTTTCGCGATGAAGATCTGCGCGCCGATCGCCAGCCCGAGTTCACCCAGCTGGACATCGAGGTGTCCTTCATGGATGAAAATGCGGTGATGCTCCTGATGGAGGCGCTGATCCGCCACCTGTTCCGCGAAGTGCAGGGCCAGGAGCTCCCCGATCCATTCCCGCGCATGGGCTACGCGGAAGCCGTGGAGCGTTTCGGCATCGACCGCCCGGACCTGCGCATTCCGCTGGAACTCGTGGAAGTGGCCGACCTGATGCAGGGCGTGGAATTCAAGGTCTTCGCCGGCCCGGCCGCCGATGCAGAGGGCCGCGTCGCGGCGCTGAAGCTGCCTGGCGGCGCGAGCCTGACCCGCAAGGCCATCGACGACTACACAACCTTCGTGGGCCGTTACGGCGCCCGGGGTCTTGCCTATATCAAGGTCAACAGCGTCGCGCAGGGGCGCGACGGCCTGCAGTCGCCGATCCTGAAATTCCTGCCGGATACCACGGTGGACGGTCTGATCAAGCGCCTGGCGCTGACCGACGGCGACCTGGTGTTCTTTGGCGCCGACAAGGCCCGCATCGTGAACGATGCCCTTGGCGCGCTGCGCGTGCAGCTGGGCCATGACCAGGGCCTGGTGGCAGCCGGCTGGCGGCCGGTCTGGATCGTGGACTTTCCGATGTTCGACTGGGACCCGGCTGCAAAACGCTGGAACGCGCTGCATCACCCGTTCACGGCGCCAACTTACGAAGACCCGGTAGACCTCGAGGCGGCCCCCGGCAACGCGTTGTCGCGGGCCTATGACATGGTGCTGAACGGCAATGAAATCGGTGGTGGTTCCATTCGTATCCATCGCGAAGGCATGCAGTCTGCCGTGTTTCGCATCCTGGGCATCGATGAAGCGGAGGCGGAGAACAAGTTCGGCTTCCTGCTGCGCGCGCTGCGCTACGGATGCCCGCCCCACGGCGGCATTGCGTTCGGCGTTGACCGCCTGGTGATGCTGCTGGCAGGTACCGCCAACATTCGCGACGTAATTGCGTTCCCGAAAACGCAGACGGCGAGCTGCCTGCTCACCGAGGCACCGGGGCCGGTGTCGGCGGAGCAGTTGCGAGAGACCGGCATCCGGTTGCGCAAGCCGCCGGAGCCATCGGCTTCATAGCAATAGCTGGTAGTCGCTTCGTTGCCGCAGCCGCTTTCGGCGAATCATCTCCCTCGCTCCGAAAAAAGTCGCTCGGGAGAAGATCGCCTGCGCGACTGCTTTGTTGGCGGCAGCTTCAGCGCTGCGGCTGTCGGAATGGGCAGGTGCCCCGCAGTTTCGCCCTCGCTGCGATGGGTGGGGCATCGGGTAACAAGCTGTCTCAAGACAGCCATCGTGGCCAGGGCGGTGGCCGCTGCACCGGCGGATTGGCGTTAATGAAACGAACGGGCGACACCGATAGAGAAGCCGTGGTGCTTATTCACGGTTGGTGGATGCACGGGCTTTTCATGGAGCCGATGCGCTGGCGACTGGCACACCAGTACGATTTCGCGGTGCACCCTTACAGCTACCCGTCCGTGGCCGAGGGTCTCGACGCGAACGTGGAGCGGTTGCTGGAATTCCTCGGTGGTATAGACGCCGCGAAACTGCACCTGATCGGCCACAGCCTGGGCGGCGTGCTGGCGGTG
>CAMYJV010000239.1:0-1655 GCA_947258805.1 uncultured Gammaproteobacteria bacterium
GGACCGCGACATCCGCGTGACGATGATGGCCACCGACGTGGCAAGCAGCAGCGACGGAATCTGTGCCACCAGGCCATCACCGATGGTGAGCAGTGCGTAGGTCTGCGCCGCCTCGTTAAAGCTGAGGTCGTGCTGCATCGTGCCGATCAGCATGCCGCCGGCCAGGTTGATGAACAGGATCAACAGGCCGGCAATGGCATCGCCGCGGACAAACTTGCTCGCACCGTCCATGGAGCCATAGAAGTCGGCTTCAGTCCGGATTTCGATGCGGCGCTCGGAGGCTTCTTCCTGGCTGATGATCCCGGCGTTCAGATCGGCATCGATGGCCATCTGTTTGCCGGGCAAGGCATCTAGGGTGAACCGGGCGCTGACCTCGGAGACACGCCCCGCGCCCTTGGTCACGACCACGAAATTGATAATCACGAGGATCGCGAACACGACCATGCCCACGGCGTAGTTGCCGCCGACGACGAATTCACCGAACGCTTCGATAACTTTGCCGGCGGCACCGGTACCCGTGTGCCCGTCGAGCAATACGACCCGTGTCGATGCCACGTTCAGGGCCAGCCTGAGCAAGGTGGCCAGCAGCAGCACGCTCGGGAACGCGGCCAGGTCCAGCGGTCGCAGGACGTAGATCACCGCGAGAATCACAATCAGCGACAGGCAGATGTTGAAGGTAAACAGGCCGTCGAGGAGGATGGCCGGTAACGGCAACACCACCATCGCCAGCATGGCGAGGAGCATCAGCGGCAGCGCTGCGCCGCTTGCCAGGGTGGCCCTCAGGACCTGCAGGGGATTTTTCAGTGCCTGTTCCATCGCTTTGCTCTAGTCTGTTCTGCGCTCAATGCTTGCGCCGGCGCCGATCCGGTTGCTGCGCCAGTTCTTCATCAACGTTGATCACGGGCCGGTCGGGCCATTCACCGCGGTTCTCGGCCGCCGCCTTCAGGCGGAAGACGTAGGTCAGTACCTGGGCTACCGCCAGGTAGAGCTGGTGCGGGATTTCCTGGCCGATCTCGGTGGTCCAGTACAGGGCCCGCGCCAGCAGCGGGGCTTCGAAAACCATAATCTTGTGTTCACTGCCGATGGCCCGGATGTGCGCAGCCATGTGGTCCACACCCTTGGCCAGGACGCGGGGCGCGCTCATTTCGCCTTCGGTGTATTGCAGGGCGACGGCGAAGTGGGTCGGGTTGGTGACGATCACGTCGGCGGCGGGCACGTCTTCGAGCATCCGCCGGTCTGACATTTCCTGCTGCAGGCGGCGGATGCGACTCCTGACTTCCGGCCGCCCCTCGGTTTCTTTCATTTCGTCCTGCACTTCCTTGCGCGTCATGCGCAGCTCTTTCTGGTGATTCCAGAGCTGGAAGGGCACGTCGGCCGCTGCGATCAGCAGCAGCGACAGGCTGCAGATCAGCAGCGTAGTTGCCACCAGTTGTCCGGCGTCAGCCATCTCGGTGCGTAACGGTCGCAGGCCAAGTTGCAGCACGTCACCGGCCGACAGGCTGAGGTAGCCGATGGCGATGCCGCCGATCAGCCCGGCTTTGGCCAATGCCTTGACGACTTCCACGAGCCCCTTCACGCCGAACATGCGCTTCAGGCCCTTCAGCGGATTGAGCTTGCTGAGCTTCGGGGTCAGTGGGTCGGCGCTGAGCGACAGC
>CAMYJV010000239.1:1733-6833 GCA_947258805.1 uncultured Gammaproteobacteria bacterium
CCCCGCCGAGAATGGCAGCCAGCGCGACGGCAGCCAGCAGCGGGGTGAAGGCGGCCAGCGTGTTCACGCCGGCTTCACCGAGGGCTTTGGACATGGTGGCCGGGTCGCGCAGCAGGGCCGGGTCGAGGCTCAGGCCCCGGCGCAGGAGTTGCAGCAGGTGACCGCCGAGTTGCCCCTGGACTGCCAGGAAAGTGAAGGACCCGGTGATCATGACCGCGGCCATGTTCAGCTCGCGTGAGCGTGGTACCTGGCCCTTGCGGCGCGCATCTTCCAGGCGCTTCGGAGTTGCGCGCTCGGTGCGTTCCTGAAGTTGCTGTTCGTTGTCGGCCACCGTCAGCCTCCGGTCAGCAACAGCGCGGTCTGTGACAGCGCTTGTTCAAACAGCTTTGCCCACACCACATCCTGGCTGCGCACGCTCAGCGTCAGCACGATGAAGCCCAGCATCAGCGTCACCGGAAAGCCCACGGCGAACAGGTTCAGCGTCGGGGCGGCCCGGCTGATTACGCCAAAGGCGACGTTGACCATCAGGATGGCAATCACTGCCGGCATCGCCAGGTGCATCGCACCAGTGAAAATCACCGAGCCGAAACGCACCAGGTCCAGCGCGCTGGACGCCGCCAGCCCGCTCTGGCCGATGGGCAACAGGGTGTAACTCTCCGCCACTGCTGCAATCAGCGCGAGATGCGCGTTGGCTGCCAGCAGCAGCAAGGTGGCGGTAATAATGTACAGACGCCCCAGCAGCGGCGTATTGCCCGCCTGCGGGTCGACGACCACGGCAAAGCTGAGCCCCATGCCGGTAGACACGACCTGGCCGGCAAAGGTGGCCGCTTCGACAACCAGCTTCAGCATGAAGCCGATGGCCATACCGATCAAAAGCTCTCGGCCGATGGCCAGGAACCCGCCGACACTCAGCGGCGAGACCTGTGGCAGTTCCGGAATCACCGGCAACATGGCCACGGCGATCACGACTGCAATCATCACGCGCACACGCATCGGCGCAAATACCGCCCCGAAGATCGGTGCGATCAGCACCATGCCGCTTACCCTTAGCAGGGCCCAGGTGACTGCAAGCAGCAGGTCCGCGATGTTGTACAGCGGGAGCATCGGGTCAGCCAATCATTCCGGGAATGCTGTTGAAGAGATTGCGTGTGAAAGTAATGATCACCTTCAGCATCCATGGGCCCGCGATCAGCAGTGAGATCACCAGGGCCAGCAACTTCGGGATAAAGCTCAAGGTCATTTCGTTGACCTGGGTGGCAGCCTGCAGCACGCCGATGAACACACCCGTGGCCAGCGCCGTGAGGAGCAGCGGAGCGGCGAGCATGCTGGCCACGCTGAGGGCCTCGCTGATCACTGTGGTAACGGTTTCGGGAGTCATCGTCGGTTACCTACGCGGTAAAGCTCGCGGCCAGCGTGCCGATGATCAGGCCCCAGCCGTCTACCAGCACGAACAACATGATCTTGAAGGGCAGCGAGATCAGCATGGGCGACAGCATCATCATGCCCATGGACATCAGCACGCTGGAGACGACGAGATCGATAATCAGGAAGGGAATGAATGTCAGAAAGCCGATCTGGAATGCCGTCTTGAGTTCACTGGTCAGGAAGCTTGGCAGCAGGACCGTCATCGGTACGTCCTCTTCCGCCTCGTAACCCTCGTCGCCGGCCAGCCCGGCAAACATGGCCAGGTCAGGTTCCCGCACCTGGCTGAGCATGAAGCCGCGCAGGGGAACCTGGGCCTCCGCGGCCGCCTCCGTCAGTTCTATGTTGCCGGCCATGTAGGGCTCTATGCCCTGCTCGTAGACATCTGTGAGCACCGGACTCATGACGAAAAAACTAAGAAACAGCGCCAGCCCGATCAGCACCTGGTTCGGCGGTGTAGTGGGCATCCCGATGGCCTGGCGGAGAATCGCCAGCACGATCACGATGCGGGTAAAAGACGTGGCGGCCAGTGCCAGCGACGGCAGTAGCGTCAGCGCCGTCATGAGCATCAGGATCTGGATACTGACGGACCACGTCTGGCCACCCTCCGGTCCTGCTGTCATCGCCAGCGCCGGCAGGCCCGGTTCCGCGACAGCGGCCACAGGCAGCAGCGCGAACAGCGTCGCGAATGCGAATTGAAAACCGCGAATCATGATTTGCGTTCCAGGGTCTGCGTCTGTTCCATGAAGGCTTCGAACTGCTTGGGCTCTGCTTTCGATGGCAGCACGTGCAGTGGGTGCATACCGCTCGGGCTCACGCCGACCAGGATTTCGTCATCGCCTACCCGCAGCAGCACAACCTTGTCGCGGCCGCCCAGGGAGATGCCGCCGGTGATCTGAATCAGGCCTCCCTGGAATGCGCCGCCGCGCCGCAGGCGCTTGGCGAGCCACGCGCAGCCGGCCAGGATAGCCAGCACCAGGATCAGGCTGAGGCCCATGCGCAGCAGCGGCTCCCACATGTCCTGGCTGGCCAGCGCACCGCGCTCGGCATCCTGCGCGAGGGCGTGGCTGCCGATAAACACCAGTGGCAACGCCTGCCAGCAATGATTCCTGAGCCACGCCAACATCGCGAGGGCCTCAGTCGGTCTGCTCGGCAAGGGCCTGGTCGGCGCTGGCCACCACGTCGACGAGCCGGATGCCGAACTTGTCGTTGATCACGACGATTTCGCCGTGGGCGACGAGTGTGCCGTTGACCATGACGTCCAGGGGCTCACCGGCACTGCGGTCCAGTTCAACGACTGCGCCCTGGGTGAGTCGTAACAGCTGGCCGACGCTCATTTGCGTGCGGCCCACCTCCAGGGACAAGGTGACCGGCACGTCCATGATCACGTCGAGGTTAGGTTCCAGGGCCGAGCCCGCCTGGCTGGCCGACTCGTTGACCTGCTGGAATTCCGCTGCCTGAAAATTCTCAGGCTCGCTGGCCGTTCCGTCAGAAGTATTAGGCTCGTCCATATTTCTCTCCTAGCATCTTGCGGTCCAGCAGCCGGCTGACACGCACGGCGTTCTGGCCCTTGCTGACGCCGAAGGCGCCTTCCATGACCAGGTTGATCGCCCGCCAGCACCTGCATGACCGGCGGCAGCTCGAGCGGAATGACATCGCCCGGCCGGGCATCGGTCAGATCGCGCAAAGAGACGCGCGTTTCTGCAAGTACCGCGCGCAGCGACACATGGGCGTCCTGCACGTCTTCGCGAAGCCGGCTGCGCCACTTCCGTTGTTCACCGTGCGTGCCGTCTGCCTGCCCCGCATCGCGCAGGTAGCGAATCGGTTCCACAAGCCGGGCGGGCAGCACGCTTTGTAACTGGAACTCTTTGTCGCCCATTGCGAAGTTGAAGCCGGCCACGCTGACCGCATCAGCGCCGGCTGCCACAGAGGCGAAAATCGGGTTGGTCTCGCTGGTGCCAATCTCGAAGTCGATATCCATGAACGGTTTCCACGCTTCGCGCATGTCCTCGGCAACCCGCTTGACGAACTTGCGCACCAGCCGCGTTTCCATCGGCGTGAAGTCCACCTTCTCCACGGGGCGTGCTCCGACGCCTGTGCCGCCGAAGAACACGTCCACCAGCGAGAACACAAACTCCGGGTCCAGGCAGATGACGCCGCGCAGACCGAGGGGCTGAATCAGCAGCACGTTCAGGCTGGTGGGCACGGGCAGTCGGCGCGCGTAGGCGCCCCAGCGGTGGGTGCGGCTGGGTATCGCCTGAACTTCTACGGAACGACGAAAAAACTCGCGGCCCGTGGTCTTGAGCAGGCTCACCATGCGCTCGCTGATGGATTCCAGCGCCGGCACCTCGTCGGCAACAATCCGCTCCCAGTGATCGGGATGCAGATCGCGCACCTCGCCTTCGCGGGTTGGCACATCATCGGTCTCGGCGGCCACATCCGAGTCTGCCTGGCGCAGTGCCTGAGACTCTTCGGCAGAGATGATTTCTTTCTCTTCCATGGTTCCGGCTTACTGCACGACGAAGCTCGTGAAATAGAGCTCTTCGATGTCGTTCTTGTCGTCGAACTCTTTCAGGATGCGCTGGACTTCCGACAGGGACTCCGTGCGGAGCAACTCTTTGCCTTCGGTGCTGGTCAGGTCAGACAGCGTGCGCCCACCCATCAACATCAACAGGTTGTTGCGAATGACGGGCGTGTGCGTGGTCACTGCCTTGATCGACGCTTCGTCACGCGCCATGACTTCGACGGTGACCTGGAGGAAGCGGATGGCCTGTCGGTCTTCGAAACTGACCACCAGGGGCGGGTCCAGCGCAAGGTATTGCGGCGGACCTTTTGGTTCATCCTTCGCTTTCTTGACCTCTTCCGCGGGGGCGGGCTGCTCGCAACCCGGCATGAGCCCGGGCATGAAATTGCAGGCCAGCATCGGTGCAACGAGCTGGCTTGCCAGCATCAGCACGAACAGCCCGACGGCGATTCCGAGTGTTTTGACGATGCCGCCTTTACTGCCTTTGCCGGCCGGAGCGACTTCGATTTCTTCAGCTGCCATGATCTCGATTCCTGGCGAATACCCAAACTCTTCTAAGCAAGAGCCGTGCCAGTTTTGGCGGCCTGAAAAAAACTAATTAAAACAGCTTGTTATTTTTGGATGCCGGAGGGCTGACGGGCCCTGGCCAAGGAATTGGCGGCGGTGGGCAGTCAGTGCCAAGTTTTTGGTCAGGCCATCACGTCGAGTAACCGGGCACTGCCCATGTCCACTCCCGGCGGCCGGATGGGGGTGGAAGTCTGCACCGCCTCTTCGCCGGTGTCGGCATCGTGGCCTCGGTGGTCCGCATCGGCGGCCTCCTGGGTGCCGCCCCCCAGGCCTTCGCCTGCGTCCGCAACTTCCGAGCGCACCAGCTGCATGCCCTGTTCAGCAAACATTTCCCGTAGCCTCGGTAGCGCCTGTTCCAGGGCATCCCGCGTTTGTCCATGCTGCGCGTGGAACCAGACTTTCGCCACGTCGTCGTCCACCTTCACCCGGATATCCAGCGGGCCCAGGTGCTCGGGGTAGAGCTTGATGCGCGCCGACTGCTGGCCGTTGTCGGCCATCAGGACCAGGCGTTCACCGAGGCCCTGGGCGAACATGCCACGATCACCAGCGGGCTGCAGAGTTTGCTGGCCTGTAGTGGAGGGCATCAA
>CAMYJV010000240.1 GCA_947258805.1 uncultured Gammaproteobacteria bacterium
GCATCGATGTCGAAACGGGACAACGCGTCGCGCGGAATCCCGCATTGTCGTGGGTGCCCGCAGCGCCGGACGGTCGGCGCCTCGTGCACGCCGGTCGACTGTTTGACGGCACGGCCAACGCGTACAGGAACGACATTGATATTGTGATCGACGGCGCGCGCATCATTGCCGTACACGACCATGCTGAGCACCCAACGGACATCCAGGTCATCGATGGGAGTGAGCAGGTCGTGCTGCCGGGGCTGGTGGATCACCACGCCCACTTCCAGCCGCACCAGGGCGAGTGGGTGGGCCGTGCGTGGCTCGCGTTTGGTGTCACCACCGTGGTGGAGCCCGGCGGGCTGCCCTATGAATCCCGCGAACACCTGGAGAGCTGGGCCAGCGGCCGACGGCCGGGCCCGCGCCTGGTGTTTGCCGGCCCGCAGCTCGACGGCAGCCGGCGCACTTTCTACTTCGCTTCACACATCAACAGCGAACGGCGCCTGCGGTGGGAGCTAGAGCGTGGGAAGCGGCTGGGTTACGGCCTGCTGAAGACCTACACGCGGCTGGCACCCGCACTGCAGGCCCGCGCGGTGACACTCGGTCACGAACTCGGTCTGCCGGTGACGGCCCACGCGGCGTTCCGCAATCTAGGCTTCGGCGGCCAGCGCATCGAACACCTGCGCGGGTCGAGCCGGCTGAGCTTTTCACCGAAGCAGACACCCATTCTGAATACGTACGAAGACGTGGACCAGATCCTGGTTCAAAGCCGCGCGAGCGTAACGCCGACGGTCGTCGTCGCCGGCGGCTTCGTAGACTATGCGCTCAAGCATCCCGAGATGGCGGACAACCCGCAGTACCTGGCGCTGTACCCGCCCGCGTACCGGCGCAGCGTCGCGAGTCTCAACGTGCTGGTGGGCCGCAACATCGGCCTGGTCCGGCAGGGCCTGGACAACGCGCGGGCGAGCATCAAGCGACTGCACGACGCGGGCGTGCAAATCGTCGCCGGCACTGACTCGCCCATCTTTCCCTACGGCCTGGCCCTGGTCGTGGAACTGGCCAATTACGTGCAGGCGGGCCTCACGCCGGCCGATGCGTTGCGCACAGCCACCAGCAACGCGGCGGCGGCCCTCGGCGCCAGCCAGGAGATCGGCCGGATTGAGCCCGGGATGCTGGCGGACCTCGTGTTCGTCGACGGTGATCCGCTGACCGACATCTCGGCGCTGATGAATGTTGCCGGCGTGATGAAGAACGGACGCCACTATCCCCTCGACGCGCTGCTCGCGCCACCGGAGTGAAGGGGTGACCGGTCCCGTTATTGCTCCTGGGATCGTTCCCGACTAGATATCGATGGAACCCGATCGCAGCGAATACGCGAACTCCGCAAACTGCCTTTGCTAGCCCCTGGGCGCTGGCTCAACCAGCTGCTGCGCCCCCGGGTAACCGAAGTCGCGCCACACCTTGATATCCCGGGTCGCGTAGTCGCGGATAAAATTGTTCACCAGCGTCTCGTTCGCGGCCTCCAGTTCCAGCTGTTGCTCTGGTGTCAGGACCACGCACTCCCCGCCGGTGTGGCCGCCGGCCAAGGCCTGCGACATGCCCATGGCGGCAAGAACACCGGCCCCACCGAGCAACTCCCGGCGATTCAACAATTGATTCAACAGGTCAGGGTGCATGGTGCGAATCTCCGTGCGGTTGCCAACATTTCTTATCGGAGACCAATCTTAAGAGCGTGCCCATCAATCGGCGCCCGGCTCCAGTCGGGCCAGAGTTGCACGGCCCTCCGTCGCGGCCGGCATGTCCACCGAGCCCAGGTAGGCTCGCGCGCTGCGGTCATTCTTCGTCACCGCGTCCAGGAAAGCGGTGGACGTGGTGTTGAAGATCGCCAGGCCCTCGTGATCCGGTTCGCCCTTCTTCACGGCTTTCTGGATCAACCCGCCGAAGTAGTGGTCCCCGCCGTCGAGTAACAGCTCGTAACGGAGCACGTCCGTGTCACTGACCGCGGGCAGAATCTCTGTCTGGCCTTCCGTCGGCGCACCGCGTCTGCCCATCAGGCCAAAATCGTCGGTGCCGGTAGCCATGAACGTCGGCACCGGGCTGGCCAGCCAGGTGTCCGGCGGCATCAGGCGCATCTTGCCCGGATCGCTGACCAGCACCAGTACGCGGTATCGATCCTCCGGTGAGTCCATGACCTCGCCGTTGAACTCGGTGCGAAAACGCGCGCCGGTGACCAGCATCGCCACCTGTGTGCCAATGGAATGCCCCGCTGCGACATAGCCTTCGCGCGCAATTTTGCCGTCCACTGCGGGTAGTTGGGCCTCGATGGTGTCAAGCTCATCCAGCACCAGGGACATGTCGGCCACGCGGGTGCGGATCACGTTCTGCATGACCTCGTAACTCGATGGCTTCACGCCGTACTCCGCATCTATGTGCTGGGGCAGCATCACCACGTAGCCCTGCCCTGCCCAGTATTCGGCCACGAGGTCATAGCGGTGGATCGAGGAAAAGGTGCCGTGGGACAACACAATCAGCGGGTACGGCCCGCCGTCAGCCGGGTAGAAGATTTTCAACGGCACCGGTCGATCGCCGGCAGCCGTCAACGCCACCGAGTCGTCAGCGACAATCGTCAGTGCCGACGCGCGGGCCTGGTAGGCATCGTTGCCGGGCGCACACCCGCCGAGCGCTGCGGCAGCAAAGCTCAGCAGGCAGAAGACCAGGCAGTCGCCGGCGGCCCGAGGTGCGCATTCCATGATGAATCCAGTCTAGCCGACAGCCATGCCCATCGACGGCCTCAGCCCGGGATCTCGTAGCTGTGGTCCGGCAATGCCTGGGCCGAAAAACGTCCCCGTTCGTCCTGCTGGACCTTCGCCAGCCCACACTCCGGGTCATGCGGGAAACAAATGCGCAGATCCTCATCGATTGCCACCTGGAAAATCCGCCGCTTCTCGTCTACCAGCACTTCCGGGTAGCGGTCGTAGCCCATGGTGACCGGCAAATGC
>CAMYJV010000241.1 GCA_947258805.1 uncultured Gammaproteobacteria bacterium
TCGCCAATGCTTCTGGCGGTCGCTACGTTACGGCCGGCAGCGCCGAGGAACTCAAGGAAGCGGTGGCGGAGACCGTTGCAACGTCGTTCAGTGTGTACAAGGGCGACATCCAGGTCGGGCATGGTTCATTGGGTTCCGAGCAAACCCTGTTCCTTCCCGAAGGTGACTACCGCGTTGAATTGCACAGCTCGCCGCCGCAGATCGTGCCCATCAGCCTGGCCCCACGGGACCATGTGGCGCTGACGCTGGAGAAGATCCGCGGCAAAGTGTTCCACGTCGCCGATGTCGAGCAGATGGAGCACCGCTCTTGCGAGGATGTTGTCGCTCGAATAGAGCGACAGGAAAACCAGAGGGTGGCACGGGAAACGAACTAGAGTCGTCATGTAAACGACGATGCATTAAGATCGCCCTGGCACGACAGTTACGCCAGGAGTGATGTTCATGAGAGTCAACCGTTGGTCATTCTCGAAGTCAGCTTTCGCAGGGCTGCTGGCAGCCCTCCTGCTATCGCACACCGCGCAGTCCGGCGCCGCGCCGAAGCTGGTGTTGCAGATCACGGTGGATCAGCTGCGCGCCGATCTCCCCACACGCTACTACGACCGCCTCGGTGAAGGTGGCTTTCGTTATCTCTGGGAGAACGGCGTCGTGTATGGCAACGCGCATCACGCTCACGCCAACACTGAAACGATTGTGGGACATGCAACCCTGGCCACCGGTGCCTACCCGTCCGGCCACGGCATGGTCGGCAACCTGTGGTTCGACCGCGAGACCGGCTTCACGACTTACAACGTCGAGGACAGTCGCTACCGCCTGCTGACGGCGGGCGCGGATGTTAACGAGGACGCTGAAATCGACCCGACGCAGCGCGCTGCTCGCAGCGAAGGCCGCTCACCAGCGGCCATCCTCGTCACGACGTTTGCCGACGAGCTGCGCAGCAGCAACGACGGGCAGTCCAGGGTCGTCGGTGTCTCCGTTAAAGACAGGGGCGCGATCTCCATGGCTGGCCATTCGGGCACGGCCTACTGGTTTTCGAAGGCCTCTGGCGAGTTTGTCACCAGCACCTACTACCTCGACGACTACCCGGCTTGGGTGCAGGCGTTCAACGATGCGGGGCCCGCATCACAATTCGCGGGCACGTCCTGGCAATTACTGCACGAACAGGACTCCTATCTGTTCGGTGATTCCGATGATCGTGAGTGGGAAGCCGACGTGGCGGGTTTCGGCCGCACGTTTCCGCACAGATTCGGTGACGGCAGCAGTCCGTACTTCACCACCTGGCTGACGCTGAGCCCGGCGGGCGACGAGCTGGTCCTGGACTTCGCGAAGGAGGCGCTCCTCGGTGAGCAGCTTGGCCAGGATGACGTCACCGACTACCTGAGTGTCAGTTTCTCGTCGACGGACTACGTGGGTCATGTCTTCGGGCCATCGAGCCTCGAGGCCGAGGACAATATCCTG
Organism: uncultured Gammaproteobacteria bacterium; assembly: GCA_947258805.1. The sequence continues at coordinate 1,456 of CAMYJV010000241.1, forward strand.
CGGCTGGATGCGACACTGGCCGAACTGCTCGCTTTTATCGATGAAGAGGTGGGTCTCGACAACACGCTGATCGTGCTGTCGGCGGATCACGGCGGGCCGGATACCCCGGGTTACCTGAATAACCTCGGCATCCCGGCGGGTTACGTCGACCCTGAAACCTGGGACCGGGAGGCAGCCATCGGCCGCATCAAGTCACGTTTCCGCATCAAGGGTGAGCTGATTGCGGCCTACGATCATCCCTACCTGTATTTCAGTCAGGATGTGAAAACTGACGACAAGATCGACCAGCGCGAACTGGAGAACACGGTCATCACCGAACTCATGAAGTTCCCCAGTGTTGCGCTGGCCGTTTCCAGCACGGCGCTCCGCGAGGGCGGCCTGCCGGACAATGACTTGTATCGCGCGGTCACTCGCAACTTCCATCCGAAACGCTCTGGCGACGTCTTCCTGGTCTTCGAGCCCAACTGGTTCATTAATGATCTTGAGGGCCTGGTCGTCGCGTCTACCCACGGATCGCCCTGGAATTACGACACACACGTGCCGATCGTGTTCGCCGGTCCCGGGCTGCAGCCGGCGATCGTCCAGCGCAAAGTCCATACGGTCGATATCGCCGTCACGCTGGCGGCCTTGCTCGGCATAAAAATGCCGTCTGGCGCGGTTGGGCAACCACTGGCCGAGGTATTCGCCGACTGATACCGTGGCCTTATGGCCGCTCTCCACCAGTGGCACGTTTTGGAGGCCGAAACGGTCGCGCAGACCCTGTCGGTTGACCCGCAGCTTGGTCTTGATGCCGCGCAGGTAGAAAAGCGGCAGATCGAGCACGGCGCGAACGCCTTTCCCACGCACCGACGCAGCGGCTGGCCGCGCCTGATCGCGAACCAGTTTCGCGATTTCATGATCCTGGTGCTGATCGCGGCCGCGGTCTTGTCGGGCATCGTCGGCGAGGCGCGCGACGCTGTTGCGATCCTCGTGATCGTCATACTTAACGCGGCGGTGGGCGTGTTCCAGGAGTACCGTGCCGAACGCGCCCTCGAAGCGTTGCGGTCGCTCGTCGTACCGACGACGCAGGTGCGACGCGCCGGACGCACGAAGACCATCCCCACCCGCGACCTGGTGCCCGGCGATATCGTGCTGCTAACGCCGGGCGCCGCGGTCCCCGCGGACTTGCGCCTGTTCGAGGCGCAGGAACTGGCCGCCGATGAATCGGCACTGACGGGCGAGTCGCAGGCCGTAACGAAAGTTACCAAGGCCCTGAGCGATGGCGACCTGGCGCTGGGCGATCGCAGCAGCATGGCTTACAGCGGATCGGTGGTCACGCGCGGCCATGGCGCGGGCGTTGTCTGCGCGACCGGCGTCGATACCGAGCTGGGGCAGATCGCAGAGATGCTGCGGACGCTGCCGATAACTCGCACGCCGTTGCAGCAACGCCTGGCGCGTTTTGGCCGCCGGCTGGCGCTGATCGTCCTCGGTATCTGCGCTGTCATCTTCCTGCTGGGCCTGCTGCGCGGC
>CAMYJV010000242.1 GCA_947258805.1 uncultured Gammaproteobacteria bacterium
GGTATTGGCTGTGGGCTCGATGCCGAGAACGGGCACGCCGCGCGCTTTGAAGTATTGCAGCAGGTAACCGTCGTTGCTTGCGATCTCGGTAACCTGTGAAGCAGGGCCAAGGTCGAATCGATCGATCATCATGTCGACGTATTGGCGGGAATGTGCAAGCCAGCTTTCCGAGACGGATGAGAAGTACGCGTAGTCGTCGTCAAAGATCTGCTCCGGGCTCTCGAACTCGCCCAGCTGGACCAGCTTGCACTGGTCGCAGACAAACGCATGGAGCGGGTAAAAAGGTTCCATTGCCTGGGCGTTCGTCGTGCTGACGAACGCATTGCTCACGGGAGACATTCCCAGATCGCAGAAAGTCTCGGTCAGCGGAGTGGCGCAAAACCGGCAGTTCAAACTATCCATGAATCCGTTACCTCACAGGGACTCGTACGTTTCAATCTCTTGCAGCGTCCGGGCTCTGATATCACCCTGGTCGTCCATCGTTTTGTTCCAGCTCACGATCCAATCCAGCGCTTCGTGCAGACGCAGCTTCGGACGCCAGCCGAGCAGGTTCCTGGCACGGCTCGAATCCAGCTTCAGATAGGTGGCCTCGTGCGGGTGGTTGCCACCGTCGGTAACCCAGGAAGCGCCCTGACCCCAGCGTTCGGCCAGCTCATCGCAAATCCAGCTTACGGGTCGAACGTCTTCGTCGGTGGGGCCGAAGTTCCAGCCGCAGGCAAACGCCTCGCCGCTTTGCGCCAGGGCTTCCGCCAGCATCAGGTAGCCGTGCAGGGGTTCCAGGACATGTTGCCAGGGTCGAATCGCTTCAGGGTTACGAATAAGTACGGGTTCACCCATCCGGATCGCCGCCATGATATCGGTGATGAGCCTGTCCCGGGCAAAGTCTCCGCCGCCGATCACGTTACCGGCGCGACCGGTCGCAATACGAGCGGTTCCGGGTGCGGAGAAGAACGACTGGCGAAAGCTGGCAGTGACGAGCTCCGTGCAGCCCTTGCTGGCAGAGTAGGGGTCGGCACCGCCCATGGGCTCGTCTTCCCGATAACCCCAATGCCATTCCCGGTTGTCATAGCACTTGTCGGAAGTGACCACGACCACGGCCTTGACGCGGTCACTCGTGCGTACTGCCTGCAGCAGATTGACAGTCCCCATGACGTTTGTTTCGAAGGTCTCTATGGGTTCAGCATAAGATTCGCGAACCAGGGGCTGCGCAGCAAGATGAAAAACGATCTCCGGATCTGCTGCTTCCAAGGCGCTTGCGAGGCGCTTCGCATCCCGCACGTCAGCCTCGAGAGAATGCAGGTCATCGACGACGCCGGCCAATTCGAAAAGATTCGGATCTGTCGGCGGTTCGAGCGCGTAGCCGGTCACCACCGCGCCATGCCGCGATAGCCAAAGCGACAACCAACTCCCTTTGAAACCCGTGTGACCGGTCAGAAATACCCGCTTGCCTCGCCAGAAATCCGGATCCACTCGGTGTTGCTCCATCTCTTGGTCTTGTTCTGGGGGCCAGACAGTAACCGAAATCCGCGGCAAATGGTGTGTCCGCGTTGGTTCTTATTGCAACCCCAACTTAAGCAAGTTGTAGCACGCGGTTGGGCACCAGGTTCGATGTGAGCCTCGCCCGTGTGGGGGTTCGACTTTTCAGCAACACCTGATCAAGGGTTCATAGCGATTACGACTCGAATACATGGCCTCTGCCGTCGCCGGGTATACTGCACGACCCATGCATTTCAGTGCTGCTGAAACTTGAATAGTACCCTGAGCGGCGACGCCCCAAAGCCCCTGGTGAGCGTGGTCATGCCTGTTTACAACGGCGCACGAAGTCTGCGCGCCGCGCTGAACAGCGTCGTCAAACAAACGTACGAAAACTTCGAGTGCATCGTTCTTGACAATTGCAGCAGCGATGACACCGGCGTGATCGCAAAGGAATTCTCGAGCAAGGATTCGCGGTTCCGTTGCGTTCGCAACGAAACCCTGTTGCCGGTTATGCAGAACCACAATGCCGTCGTAGCGTTGATGTCGGAAACCGCAGCGTACTGTCAGATCCTGCAGGCGGACGATGCCCTGGAGCCCGATTGCCTGCGCAACAAGGTTGCGTTGGCCGAGCGGTTCCCCGAGGTGGGCATCGTAGCCAGCTATTCGCTGTGGGGCGGCAAGCGCTTTCCAGAGGCAGACGTTCCATTCTCCGGCGACTGCCTGCCGGGCAAGGACGCCGCCGGCCGGGTGCTCCGCGGGGACTTCTACCCGTTCCTGTCACCGTCCGGTGTCCTGCTGCGTGCAGATCTCGTTCGCCGGCGCGGCAAGATCTACAACGAATCGGCCCTGCATGGCGACGTCCAGGCGTCCTACGAGTTGCTGGAGGAGGCGGATTTCGGCTTCGTTCACGAGACGCTCGTCCATGTTGGCCGAAGCGCGCAATCGGTAACCAGCCGGGAAAATGCACCCCTGAATCGAAATCTGGCGGCGAACCTGGAACTCCTCGTTGCTTACGGTCCTCGGTTTCTCTCCAAGCAAGCTCTGGAGAGCAGCGTGAAATCCCGACTGGCTCACTATTACGCTACGCTGTCGCGGGCGGCCCTGGAAGGTCGATCAGCAGAGTTCTGGGACTTTCACCGACTTGCGTTGAAGCGGGCAGGGCACCCGCTGCGCCGCTGGCGGCTCGCTAAGGCCATCATCAGACGCTGCTACCAGAAGCCCAGAGGCAGCGCTCGACTGATGGTTCAGCGTTTGCGCAGGAGCCCAGCGTGATCAAGCGGGCGGAGCGTTACTGGCGGCGTGGTTGGATGCGTGTTGCCAGCTGGCCACTGGTGGGCTCCCTGGCCACACGAATTGCCCAGGTCGGTTTGCCGCCCCACACGGGCCGCGTTCCACTCGCTAAGCTGCGGCCGCACGGGTACGTGTCGCCGAATGCCCGAATTTCTCATGGTGAGTTTGTTTGC
>CAMYJV010000243.1 GCA_947258805.1 uncultured Gammaproteobacteria bacterium
TCCGCAACATTCCGTCCCTGCTGCAGATTTTTTTCTGGTACCTGGTGGTGCTGCGCTCGCTGCCGGGCTTCCGCGACAGCCTGTCGCTGGGTGAAGCGGTGCGGCTGAACAACCGCGGTTTGTATCTGGCCGCGCCGGACATCGTTGGCGGCAGCGGCTTGATTGCCGGGGGCGTGTTGGTCGCGATCGGCGCCATCATCGGCCTGTCGCGGTGGGCGCGGCAACGGCGGCTGGCATCCGGCCGGGGATTTCCGGTCACGCTCACGGCCGTCGGACTGCTGATCGTGGTGCCCTGGCTGGCCGCGCTGATCGGCGGCGCACAACTCGGCTGGGACATTCCGCGGGCCGGGCGCTTCGGCTTCGAAGGCGGCCTGGTGATCATGCCGGAGTTCATGGCGCTGGTGGCCGGGCTGTCGGTCTACAACGCCACCTACATCGGCGAAATCGTGCGCTCCGGCTTCGCCGCGATTCCGCGCGGCCAGATCGAGGCGGCAGACGCGCTGGGCCTGTCCCGCTGGCTGAGCTTCCGGCTGGTGCTGTTCCCGCAGGCCCTGCGCGTGATCATCCCGCCGCTGACGACGGTGTACCTGAACCTGTTCAAGGCAACTTCGCTGGCGGCCGCCATTGCCTACCCGGAAATCGTGTCGGTGTTCGTCGGCACCGTGAACAACCTGGTGGGCCAGCCGGTAATCATCATGGGTATCACGCTGATCATTTATGTACTGGTGTCGCTGGCTATCGCGTTGTTCATGAACTGGTATAACCGGCGCATCGCGCTGTCGCGCGCATGAGCACGCTGATCACATCGCGGCCCCCGCCACGCCACGCCGGCGGCGGCCCGCGGCTGATGGCGTGGTTGCGCGCTAATTTGTTCTCCACGCCGGTGAATATCCTGCTGACGGTGGCGGCCGCGGGCCTGGTTTATGCCGCCGGCTCGGCGGTGTTCCAATGGCTGGTTGTCGACGCGCAGTGGCGCGGCACCGGCCCGGAGGCCTGTCCGGACAAAGGGGCGTTCTGCTGGCCGTTCATCCGGGCCCGCTTCGATCAGTTCATGTATGGCCTGTACCCGGCCGACCAGCGCTGGCGGCTGAACCTGGGTGTGGGCCTGGCCCTGCTGCTGGCCGTGCCGATGTTCCTGCCGCGCTTTCGCCGCAAGGGCTGGCTCGCCCTCGGGCTCGCTATTGCGTATCCGACCATCGGCGTGGTGTTGTTCCGGGGCGGACTGTTGGGCCTGCCGGCAGTGGAAACCAGCCTGTGGGGCGGCTTTTTCCTGACCATCGTGGCGGCCGTGTTCGTGCTCGCCACCGCGCTGCCCCTGGCCCTGTTGCTGGCCCTGGGCCGCCAGGCCGACGCCCCGCTGGTGCGCAGCGTTTGCGCGCTGTGGATCGAACTATGGCGCAGCGTGCCGGCACTGGTGCTGTTATTTGTCGCCATCGTGATGTTTCCGCTGTTCACGCCCCCCGGCATCGAGATCGACAAACTGCTGCGCGCGCTGATCGCGTTGACCATCCTGATGTCGTCTTACCTCGCCGAAGCGATTCGCGGCGCGCTGCAGAGTATTCCGAAAGGCCAGTACGAGGCGGCCGATGCGCTGGGCATGAGTTACTGGCAGCGCACCCGGCTGGTGATCCTGCCGCAGGCGCTGCCCGTGGCCCTGCCGCAGATCACCAGCAACTTCATCGGCCTGTTCAAGGAAACCACGGTGTTGCTGATCATCGGCCTGTTCGATCTGCTCGGCATGGTAACGACCGCCGCGTCGGATCCGCAGTGGCTCAGCGTCGGCACTACCGCGACGGGTTACGTATTCGCGGCGGTGTTCTTCTGGATTTTCTGTTTTTCTTTTTCCCGTTACACGGCCTACCTGGAACGCAAAGCAACCCAGGGGCAGCGCCAGATGGAGCTATAGCCATCGTCAGTGGAGATACCCTACGTGAGTGAGTCCGACAAGAAACCCATGGACGACGCCTTGATACGTCCGCAGATCGTCCCCGGCGTGGCGCAACTGGCGCTGTACAAGATGGGCAAGAGCCAGCTCGACGACCACGCCGCACCCATCAAGCTGTCGAGCAATGAGTCGGCGCTGGGCACGCCACCGGCAGCCGTCGCGGCCTTCACGAGCGTCAAGGATCACCTGCACCGCTACCCCGACGGCGCCCAGGCGGAGCTGCGGGGAGCCATCGCCGACGTGTACAAGCTGGACCCGGAGCGAATTATCTGCGGCAACGGTTCCGAGGAGCTGATCGGTTTTGTGATCCGCTGTTTCATGGCCGACGGTGACGAGCTGCTGCTGTCAGAGAACTATTTCCCCATCTGCCGCAACTATGCGCTGTCCGTCGGCGGCCAGGTGGTGACGGCGCCGGAAACCCACTTCGTCACCAACGTGGATGCACTACTCGAGCGGGTCAGCCCGCGCACCCGCATCGTGATTCTGGCCAACCCGAACAATCCCACCGGCACTTACGTCAGTGCCACCGAAATCCGGCGCCTGCACCAGGCGCTGCCCGCCGACGTGGTGCTGCTGCTCGACGGCGCCTATGCCGAATACGTGAGCGTCGACGATTTCGACGCCGGTGCGTCGCTCGTCGATCAGCACGACAACATCATCATGACCCGCTCGTTTTCGAAGATGTACGGCCTGGCGGGGCTGCGTATCGGCTGGGGCTACGGGTCGCAATGGCTCATCGATGCGCTGCAGAGAATTCGCGTGCCCTTCAACGCGAACGCCGCGGCGATGGCGGCGGCGGCCGCCGCCGTGCGCGACCGCGGGTGGGTAGAGCGAGCCAAAGCACACAACACGCGCTGGCTGCAGACCATCACCGAGACGCTCACCGGCCTGGGCCTGCAGGTCGTGCCCAGTGTCGCGAATTTCTACCTGCTGGTCTTTGACGAGTGCCCCGGCAAGACGGCGAAGGCCGCGGCCAGCGCGCTGGAACAGCAGG
>CAMYJV010000244.1 GCA_947258805.1 uncultured Gammaproteobacteria bacterium
CGTCCTCCGTCATCGTCAGGTTCTGGGCGATGATCAAGGTTTTCTGGGTTCGGATGTCCGAGCGTGCCAGTTCAATGAAGGCCCGCAGGTTGGCGGGATCGGGCTCAGCCGACGCCGCAACTGTGCTCTCGGCCGGCTGGCCGTAAGCGATGGCGGTTGCCAGGGCCAGCGCCGCTACTCCGGCCAACGGTTTAAGCATGCGGGCGAGGATGAGTTTGGAGGTCATGTTTTTTGTGGTCATTTGAGAATTCAGGGATTGTTGACTGGATGCGGTTCGTATTCAGGTGCACACACGGCATTTGCGCCCATCTCATTGACCCGCCTTCACCGTGACCGGTTGGGTCAAATTGAACTCCAGCAATGCGCCAGGGGTGATCGTGAGGGTCTGGCCCCGTCGCAAAGCACCAGCCGTCGCACCAATCGCGGCCCCCTTGCCCGCCCCATCGCCTCCATCCACAATCGCGCCAATGGCCGCCCCAGCCGCCGCGCCGCGGGCAGCTTTCTTAATCGAGGCTTCGCCGGCCTCTTTGAAACTGGAGGTGGCCAGAGGGACGGGCACACCGCTGATGACAGCTTGGGTGAGCCGGATATCGAGGGTGGATCGGCCAACGGCGCGGCGGGCTTGGGTAGCACTCTGGACCTTGCCATAGAGAGTCGTACCGGCGGGAATAGCCTTCACGCCGTTGGCCACCAGATCATATTCCAATCGGGTCGTGAAGGTGGCGCCCGGTGCGTTCTTCGAGGAAACGCTGTCCATCATCCGCACCAGCAGCATCGTGCCGGCGGGCAGCGTCACCGATGTGGGCGCCGCAGCAGCAGGTGCGGGCGCGGGCGCTGCTGCGGGAGTTGCCGTTGCCGTTGGGGCGCTGGAGGAGGCGGCACTGGAGGTGAAGGTCAGCGCAATGACTTGCGAGGTCTCGATCACCTGCAGGCCAGCGCTGTTTTCGAATCGGAGGGTGCCAGCGGTTCCGCCGACATATTTTCCGTTGAGCAGGGTACCGTTCTTGAGTTCAAGAATGTCCGCCCGTGACAGGGCCAGACTGCCGAAGAACCCGACGGTGACCACTAAGGTTAAGAGGGAATGCGTCTTCATGTTCGTGTTTTGGGAATAGCGGTTGGGGTTGAACTCCATTGAGCCTTGCAGAATCGAGTAACAGTCGTGGCGGGTAGGGCGAGGCTCCTGCCGAGCCGGATTTGCCAGGCGTTCCGCGGCTCCGCGGGAGCGTCGCCCTACCAAAGCCCGTTACGCATTTGCGCAAGCATCTGTAGGTAGCGTTGGTCATCATTTCGATCCAGGTCCATGCGGGCCTCCATACTTTCAAGGTCAGAACTGTTTTGCGATGTTCAGGCCGATGGACCAGCCCTGGAAACGGTCCACGGCGGCGAATTCGTAGAGTCCGCGGAAGTTCACCGAGAGCGCCCATGGCACATAAGAGACGCCTAGTTGGCCACCAACAGCGTGGACTTCATCGTGCACGCTGGGATTGGACGCGGCGCTGCCCGAGTCGTCGGTGATCTGCCAACTGCTGTAACCCGATGGACCGACTTCCAGCAGGAGCGATTGGTCCTTCTTCAGCGGCAGGAACTGGCTGATGCCCCAATTGAGCGAGAGGTTCTGGCCGGGGGTGAGATCGAAGCCGTCTTTCTCCCCATGGATTTCGTAGGTCAATGCTGCCGAGACAGCCGTCGCCTGATTCGTCCAGGGATACCAGGTGCCGCCCGCGCCGATCTGATGGGTCCAAAAACCGAGGCCAATGTTGTCTGCGGCCGTGGTCTTGACCGGCCCAACCACCGGCAGAGTGACCGTCTCAGTGTTGTAGCGGCCGATGGGCGCGTAGAACCCATAGCCCAGTTCGAGATCGCAAAAACCGAGGCCAACGTTGTCTGCGGCCGTGGCCTCGACCGGCCCAACCACCGGCAGAGTGACCGTCTCAGTGCTGTAGAGGCCGATGGGCGCGTAGAACCCATAGCCCAGTTCGAGATCGCAATGAGGCAGACCCCAGCCCAGCCAGATAGGTTGCACATACAGGTCGCCCACGTCGAACTGTGAGGTCTCGGCGCTACGCCCACTGCCGCCCGCCGTCGTCAGCGACGCGCTAACGCTCGAATTGGCGAAGGAGGGATTGATGTATGCGGCGTATCGCGCCCCGAGGGGCTTCCATTTCGAGACCCAGATGAAGGCGGGCGCGATCGCATACAGGTCCACGTCCACATCCAGGTTCAACGTGGTGCCCGGGCCGCCGCCCGGAGCGATGGTAATGGAGTCGGTTCGGTTCCCGCTGGCGTCGTTCAACTGATCCGTGTGGTAGGAGTAGTTATACAGCACGCCATAGAAGCCCGGCTGGGGCACAATGAAGTCGCGGATATTGGGTACGCCGGGTGAATAGTGCCCGACTTCGCCCGCTGAAGCTTTCCAGGCAGGAACGACGATCCCGGTGATGATTACAATGAGTATGGTCTTAGTGAATGGGGTCTTCATAGTTTTGCTTTTTGGAATTGAACCGGAGTGAACAGGAGCCAGTTGAGAAAACGGAGAGGTTCTTTTCCGCCTCTGTTTTTCTCCGGTTGAGTTGATTTTGCCTTACGCATTCGAGCTCGCCCGAACGCCAGGTCTGGTCGATCCAGGGCTTGAGCGGACCGTAAAGACGAAACAGGCTGAGCGTCCTGCAGATTGATCCAAATTCTCGTCTCGGCGCGTTGACACGCCTCCGCGGCTTCTTCAGAAGCTAGCGGCCTCAGCCGCAGCGCATCATCGATTTCGTAACAGGTGGTGGTCATGCTTTATTGAATCAGTGGCATCGCGGCCGCCAGCCGGAGATCCAGGGCGGCCTTGATGCCTATTTGAGATCTTTTCTGACGGCCCAGAGGAATCGGCCTCCCAGAACCGCGGCACTGAGACAACCCAATACCCCAAAAACGGAGACATCCGACACCAGTGGGGGGAATCCGCTGCTTAACAGCATGCTCGATCCGGTGAACAACGCGGCGATGAGCAACCCGGCAATCGACCGATTCACAATCACTTCTAGGTTCTCAACCTCATGTTTGATGGAGAGGTTCCCGGATTGGAGGTTGTCGAGAATGTCGGCGAGGTTGCGGGGAGTCTGTGTCACCAGGCGGTCCAGGTCCCGAATGGGCCGGAGCAATTTGCGCAGCAAGCGGCGCGGGTCCATGCGTTCACGGATCAGGCGCTCCTTGAGCGGTTCGAGCAATTCGGCCAGGCTGAAGCTCGGGCTCAACAGCCGGGAGCTGCCTTCCAACATCACCAGGGTTTTCAGCAACAGCGCGACGCGGGAGGGCATCACAATGTGATAACGCCGGAGAATATCCGAGATCTGTTCCAGGGCAGCGCTAACGTCCAGATCCTGCAGCGACACCGCCCCGACATCCATGAGCAGGTCGCTGATGTCGGCCTGGAAACCGACCCGATCCACGTCGCGCGGGGCAGAACCCAACCGCAACAGCAGGTCCGACAAGCCTGCCGAGTCACCCTGCAGAAGCAGCAGGAGCAGGTCCTCGAACTGTTCGCGCATTGGCTCGTCAATGCGACCGACCATGCCGCAGTCCAACAGCCCCAGAACTCCACCTTCCAATATCATGAAGTTCCCGGGGTGGGGATCGGCATGGTAGAAACCGTCACGAAAGATCATGTTCAGGAAGACATTGGCGGCGGCGTTGGCGAACCCATTGAGGTCAACGCCCGAAGCGCTGATCTTCTCCGGTTTCGACCCCGGAATCCCCTTGAGCAACTCCATGGTCAGCACCCGACGCCCACATCGATCCGGATACACGATGGGGAGATGAATCGTGCTGTCTCCGTCAAAGTTGCGGGTGAACTGTTCCACGTTCCGTCGTTCGAAGGTGAAATCCAGTTCACGCTGCAGGGTGCGTGCGAACTCGCGGGTGGTTGCCACCGGCTGATAAAGGCGGGCCTCAGCCACGTACTGTTCGAGCAGCTTGGCCAGGTCCTGCAACAGTTCGAGGTCCAGCCGCACCTTGTCCTGTATCCCGGCGTGTTGCACCTTGACGACGACTTCCTGACCGTCGGGCAGCCGCGCCCGGTGGACCTGCCCGATGGAGGCGGAAGCAAACGCCTCCGCTTCAAACTCGGAGAAGAGTTCTTCGGGCTCTTTCCCGAATTCGTCACGGATCGTCTGCCGGACCACATCGGGTGAATCCGCGGGCGTATTGGACTGCAGTTTTCGCAGTTCATCCGCGACCTCGGGCCCGACGAGATCGGCGCGCGTGCTGAGCACCTGTCCCAGCTTGATGAAGGTCGGTCCCAGCTCCGTCAGGGCCCGGCGGAGGCGTTCCGCAGCCGGCACCGCGCCCAGTGCCTGGGCTTCCTGGCTCGCCAGCAGGTCCAGGATGGTTTGATTCGAAATGCCTTTGAACCAGTCGGCGAGACCGTAACGTGCGAACACGCGAACGATCTCTGCCAGACGCTTCGCTTGATCGGATTGTTGTTTCCAGTTGAGCATAATGTTCCCGAGGCTATCGAATTGGAGGGTTGTTGAATTGTGCGCCTTTCATCCGGGATGGGTCGAGGTTTCTTCGCCGGTCGTGGGCAGCGGTCCCTTGCCGGGGGGTTCCTCCAGTTCCTTGATCCTTCTGCGAATCTCGTCACGCCACTTGGCCGCATTCTCCTGCTGTTGGTTCAACAGAATCCCGAGGATGTAGGCGGTGACCGCCGCGCCGATCAGAGCAACGCCGATCTCGAACACGATATCGACCGT
>CAMYJV010000245.1 GCA_947258805.1 uncultured Gammaproteobacteria bacterium
CGCGCCGACTTCGCCCTGGAGCTGAGCGCACCGCCGGACGAAGAGGCCCGATGATGGCCGCCCCCCGGCGGTCATCTTGGGCGCCGTCCACCTGCACGCGAGTGGCGGGTGTCAAAACCCTGAATGGTACGGCTCGAGTGCCCGCCTATAACGGTGCGCCACTTCATCGAGCCGACAGGTCTCCAGTAGCGCACGCAATTCGCCGCAGGTCGGGATCGCCGGCAACGCTGAGGATGCCGCGGTAGATGAACACGGCGCCTGTCTCGCCAGCATGATCTGAACGAACATCATCCAGCAGGTCAGGTGGAATCCACGGCATACGGGCCGGTGCACCTGGCAACCGACCCGCATCCGCAGACGAACCGGACAGGCTGGACGTCACTCTGCGGGAACCAGCACGGCATTCAACACGTGGATCACGCCATTGGATGCCTTGATATCGGCCTTCGCCACGTCAAGCTGTGCCACCGTGACTTTGGCGCCGTTGACCGTCGTCGCCTCGCCCTGCTCCAGCAGATCCGCGGCACTGAGCTCACCCGCGATGACGTGGTATGTCAGCACATCCTTGAGGGCCTCGGGATCGCCCAACAGATCTTCCATCTGCTCTTTAGGAAGCTTGCCAAATGCCGCATCGCTGGGCGCCAGCACGGTAAAGGGGCCGTTGCCGGAAAGCGTGTCGTCGAGCCCGGCAGCTTTCACGGCTGAGAGCAAGGTCGCGAAGTTGCCGGCTGCATCCGCGGTGCCTACGAGGTCTTTTTGCGCCGGGGCGGGATTGCTGCGGGCTGAGCCGTAATCGCCTTTGCGAGGCGTGCCGTAAGCAGGTTTCGCCTTGTACTGCGGTTTCTGATTGTTGTAGGCAGCGCCATATCCCTGGCCAGGCTTTGCGTAACCCCGGTGCATGCCCATCGGCTGGAAAGCCGGATAGCCCCATATGCCATAGCTGGCCCCTCGTTTCATTGCCTTCCCGTGGCAAGAGGGGTACGCCCCGCGCGGGGATATGTGATGTGGTTTTCCGTAGGGCATGCCGTAGCCGCCGTACTGATAGTTGCCGCCGTGCTTGTGACCGGACAGGGCCGGCGAGGCCGCGAGAGCCAGGATGATTGCGCAGGCGGATCCGTGAAACGTTGACTTTAAAGCTCGCATGGTAACTCCTGTTTACAGACGCTGTGCTCGATTGCCAGTGACTTGAGCATACGATCAGGACTCGCCNNNNGACTCGCCCCAGAAACCCCACCGTCTGGCAGCAATAGGACTGGACAAAGACGGGCAAAAAAAGAGCCGCCCAGATGGGCGGCCGAGGAACCCTGGGGGGAGGGTTAGGGAGGAAAACGGTCACGGTTATGTCACAGTGGCCGTCTGCGGGGCGATATGCGCGAGCATCCTGTCGGCATCGGAGACTTCGAACGGGTCACCCGGCACCTCCGGCTCGATGAACATCTTCTCAATCACGCCGTCGCGGACCAGCATCGCATCGCGCCAGGAGCGCTAACCAAAGCCTCGGTCCTCCTTGCCGACCGGCATGCCCATACCACGCGTGAAATCGCCGTTGCCGTCGGGCAGGAAGGTAAGCTTGTCGGCCTTCTGCTCATCTTTCCACTCGTTCATAACGAACGCGTCGTTGACTGATATGCAGACGATGTCATCGATGCCGTGGCGCTTCAGCGCCGGGGCGAGCTCATTGGAGCGCAGCACGTGGTCCGGCGAGCAGGTCGGCGTAAATGCGCCGGGCAGTTACTCGACGAGGATTCCGCTCTGCATCCACGCGTGCGGTCTGCGGTAATGGCTGCAAGAATCCGGCGCATCATCGGTGATCAGGTCACCATTACCCCGGTCAGCATTTTTTGGATTGCAAGCTGCCGTTGCTAGCGGTCAGGGTTTGCGGCATGCTGAACTCATGCTTTCAAAAAACAGTTGTGCCCTTTTCGACGGTCACACAGGCCGGAGAGCACTGTCTCGGCAGGGCGCAGCGCCTGCCACTTAACGGGCGTGGCAGGTGCGCCCGCGATTGGTGATCCTGCAGCCTGGGCCAAGCGGCGGCAGAAAGGCGTCGATACCCTCTACACCAACGCCGTGCAGGGCATAGTCGATGACAACGGCAGTTCGCGCATGCCGCCGCGCGGCGGGAACGATACGCTGTCAGACGAGCAGGTCCGGCGTGCCGTCGACTACATGCTAAAGGCTGCGCAGACGGCAGGTGCGACTTAAGCCAATCGTCGGACTTATCCTGAACATCGCAAGAAATGTTCTTAAACCGCCACAAATGCGAGCGCGGTAGGCAACTAATGAACGAGCGGTGCGAGCAATTGCGCGTCGAAAGGCGATCATCGAAAGACTAATACAACGCACAGACCATCAGGCCACAGGTGACGTGAGCATCTCCACAGCCAACATCGACCGCCCCAAATCACGCGACCTCAAACCGTTGCGGCGTCTGTTTGGCTTTCTGCAGCCGTACCGTAAGCGCGTTGCGCTGGCTGTCGCCGCCCTGATCGCGGCGACCGCGGCCGTACTCGCCTTCGGCTGGGTGATCCGCGACGTCGTTGACCGCGGCCTGGGTAGCGGCGATCCAGCAGCGCTGAACGCCTCGCTGGCGATATTCCTCGGCGTTATCGCGGTCATGGGTGTCGCGGTCGGCGTCCGCGTTTACCTGGTCAACTGGGTGGGTGAACGGGTCGTCGCTGACCTGCGTAAGGCCGTATTCGAAAAAGTCCTCAAACTGGATGCGGGATTCTTCGAAATGACCCGCACCGGCGAGGTCATCTCGCGTCTGACGACCGATACGACACTGTTGCAGAGTGTCGTGGCCTCGACCCTGCCGATCGCCGTCCGCAACCTGCTGCTGATCGCCGGCGGTGTCGTGATGCTGCTCGCCACCAGCCCGAAGCTTACGTTACTGGTGCTGGCCGGAGTGCCACTGGTTGTGCTGCCGGTGTTGTGGCTTGGACGGCGGGTAAGACGATTATCGAGACTGAGCCAGGACCGTATCGCCGACGTCGCGGCGCACGTCGACGAGGTGGTGCACGGTATTCGCACAGCGCAGGCGTTTTGCCACGAGGCGGCGGACCAGCAGGCCTACGGCACTCACGTGGATGCCGTATTCTCCACCGCGACCCGGCGTGCGCGTCTCAGTGCGATGCTCGCCGGCGGGGTCATGCTATTTACCTTCGGCGCGGTGGGCACCGTACTGTGGTTTGGCGGGCGCGACGTACTGGCTGGCCAGATGACTGGCGGCGACCTTTCTGCCTTCGTGTTCTTCGCGGTTTTGGTCGCCGGATCGATCGGCGCCCTGAGCGAGGTGGCTGGTGAGTTGATGCGTGCCGCCGGTGCCGCCGAGCGGCTTACGGAATTGCTCGCTGCGCGCTCGGCTGTGACCTCACCCGCAATACCGGTCGCGCTGCCGGCACGCTCAGCCAGCGCCGTGGCGTTCGAGCATTGCGGATTCAGTTATCCCTCGCGACCCCAGGCACGGGTGCTGAACACTTTTGATCTGACGATCGAACCCGGTGAGCAGGTCGCGCTCGTCGGGCCATCTGGAGCCGGCAAGTCGACCGTGATGCAACTGCTGCTGCGTTTCTACGACCCACAGGCCGGGCAAATTCGACTGGACGGCGTCGACCTCCGCGAAGCCGACCTCAAGGCGCTGCGCGAACGCATCGCGCTGGTACCGCAGGAACCGGTGATCTTCGCCGCCAGCGCCTACGAAAACATTCGTTACGGACGCGAGGACGTGACACGCGACGCGGTGCGCCGGGCCGCGGAGGCCGCACATGTGCTCGAGTTCCTCGATCGCCTGCCGGACGGACTCGATACCGGCCTCGGGGAACGCGGTGTGCGCCTATCCGGTGGCCAGCGCCAGCGCATCGCGATCGCACGCGCACTGGTTCGCGACCCCAGCCTACTGCTGCTCGACGAGGCGACCAGTGCACTCGATGCGGAGAGCGAACAGGCGGTACAGCTCGCGCTGGAGGAGCTGATGGCAGGGCGCACGACCTTGATCAT
Organism: uncultured Gammaproteobacteria bacterium; assembly: GCA_947258805.1. The sequence continues at coordinate 4,000 of CAMYJV010000245.1, forward strand.
CGCCCATCGGCTCGCCACCGTGCGCAAGGTGGATCGCATCGTTGTGATGCAGGACGGACGTATCGTGGCTACCGGCACCCACGATGGGCTGGTCGCACAGAATGGTCTCTGTACGCGCGGCTGGCCGCACTGCAGTTTCGCGATATTCCCGGCCGCCTCGGCACGGTCGACATGTCCACTGCCGCCAACCTCTGAAGCAGAAGCGGTCGGCAGCCGATCACGTTGGAGAGCTTCATGCAATACCTGAGAAACTGTCTTCTCACCATCTTGGCATTCCTTCTGCCTGTGACCTCATGGGGCCTGCAGCCCGACACCGTATACAGCTGGACGACGCCGAGCCGCGATGGGATCGGCAAGGTCTACATGGGCAGGGAGATCTCGCAAGTCATGGGCCATCGCGGTGCCGCCTGGCTGGAACGGGCGTCGCGGATCCGTGAGGAACAACCCGACCGGGTCGTCGACAGCCTCACGCTGCAGCCCGACGATGTGGTCGCAGACATCGGCGCCGGTACCGGCTATTTCAGCTTCCGGATCGCACCCCGCGTGCCCGATGGCCGCGTGCTCGCCGTCGACGTCCAGCCCGAGATGATCACGCTGCTGACACGTAGAATACAGCGCCTTGGCATCCACAACTTGGAGCCAGTACTGGGTGCAATTGACAACCCGAGACTACCCCAGGCCGGCGTCGACGCCGTGCTGATGGTCGACGCCTATCACGAGTTTTCGCACCCGTTCGAGATGATGCAGAGAATCTACGACAGCCTGCGCCCGGGCGGCCGAGTCTACCTCGTTGAGTACCGCGGCGAGGACAAGGCGCTCCCTATCAAGCCTTTGCACAAGATGACCGAGGCCCAGGCCAAGGCCGAGATGGCCAATGTTGGCCTGATCTGGGAGAAGACGCTGCGGGTGCTGCCCACGCAGCACCTGATGGTTTTTCGAAAATCAGAAAAGCAGCCGTAACCCAGCCGGCGCCAAAAGCTGGGTCATCGCGCGAGGAAAAGATTCATTCTGTGCAGATAGTTCTAACAAAACTTCTTGCTCGCCTCAGCCAACATCTAAGTCCAAACAGGCGGCTCGCAAAAAATAAAG
>CAMYJV010000246.1 GCA_947258805.1 uncultured Gammaproteobacteria bacterium
GGCGGATTCATGCGCGGCCGCGCATAGCGCTGAATGTGCACCCACATCAGGAACAGCATGATCAGCGGCACGGCGATGTGAATGAACACCATCAGGCTGAAAAACCGCCCCGACAGCGCCGCGCTGTTGACGAAGTTGGCCGCGGTGGGTTCGCCGAAGAAGGGCAGGGTATCGAGCCATTCGGTCGTGGCGATCGCAATGTACTGGGCGAGCACGTCCCAGACCAGCCAGTAACCGCTGATGCCGCAGGCATACAGGAACCAGAGCAGCGGAATGCCGGTGAACCACGCAAACCAGCGCGTGCCCCGCATCCGGTCCAGGGAAAACTCGCGCAGCAGGTGCAACACGACCACCACGACCAGGGCATCGGAGGCGTAGCGATGCAGGCTGCGCATCACCTGGCCGACATACCACTGGTTGTTCATGATCCATTCGATGGACTCGTAGGCGCGGGTCAGTCCGGTATCGAAGAAGATGTACAGGTAGATGCCGCTGGCCGCGACGATCCAGTAGAAGAACCAGCCCAGTGCCCCGAGCTGGCGGAACGGATTCCACTCGGCCGGGAATGCGAGGTCGAAGCCGCCCTCGACGCGCTCGAACAGGCGCCGACCGAAATCCTTGAGAATTTTCACGCGGCTGGGCTTCCGGCTGTGCGGCGGTCAGTCAAACCGCATCCTTCCAGGAGCGCACGATGAATGCGCCCACTGCACCGAGGCACATGATGCCGACGAAGGCGGCGACGAAGATCGAGTAGTCAAATCGGTAGCGTCCACTGGAAGGATCATAAACCGTACAGAACAGCCGGACGTTGTCCAGCCAGCTGGCGAGAAACGTGGCATCCACGGGCGTGTCGAAGACGAGTTCTTTCAGCGGTTCCACCAGCGCCTGGGTCTTGAAGGTCTGTCCGTAGACTTGCCGGTACACCCGCCCGTCAGCGTCGAGGACTGTCGTCTGCGCGCTGTGGTCGAAACCTTTGGGCGAAGCGAAATAGATGAAGCCGATATCCGCGGCGAGCGCCGCGACACTGGTTTCGTTACCGCTGAGGAAATACCAGTTCGCCGCGTCGATATTGCGCGTGGCCGCGTACTGGCGCATGCGCTCGGGACGGTCCACCTTTGTGTCAAAGCCGATCGTGACCACCGCGAAGCTGTCGTGGCCCAGCGCATCCCGCGCGATGTCCGTCACACGGTCCAGGTGCTGCGTCATCATCGGGCAGAAGTGATAGCAACTGGTATAGATCATGCTGACGATGACGGGTTGGCCACGCAGGCTGTCCAGGCTGAACGTGCGGCCCTGGCGGTCGAGAAATTCGTAGCTGCCAATTTGACGGCCCACAGCGGCCTGGCTGAAGGCCAGGGTTTCATCGGGGTCGTAGCGGTCCTGATCGTTGCCAGCATTTGCAGCGAATGCGAGGCTCAGGCCCAGCGGCAACCATCTCCATCGCAACCGCATCCGCTGGATCCGTCAACCAGCAAGCAAATTGTCGAGGATCGCCCCGGTCAGCAGCAGGCCCAGCTGCACGATGGACGCCGCGAAGGTCCGCCAGGCCTGCCCGACGCTGGGCTGGAAGACGAGCCCGAGGCTCGCGCGCAGGAAATACAGCCCACCGGCCGCCGCAGCGAGCATGTACAGCCAGCCCATGCCGTAGAAACCCGGCAGCAAGGACAGCAGCACCAGGGCCAGCGCGTGGCCGAAGATGGCCCAGGTCGCCACGGGTTCGGCGACCACCACCGGCAGCATCGGCACGCCGGCCCGCGCGTAGTCGTCCTTGCAGGCAAAGGCCAGGGCCCAGAAATGCGGCGGGGTCCACAGGAACAGCACCACCGCCAGGATCATGGGTGCCGGTGCAAAGGTCTCGCCGACGGCCGCCGCACCGGCCATTACGGCGAAACTACCGGCCAGGCCGCCAATCACGATGTTTAGCCAGGTGCGCCGCTTCAACCAGACGGTGTAAACCACGCCGTAAGTAAACGCGCCCAGAAAGATATAGAACGCCGCTGCGACATTTGTCGCCATCGCGGCGGCGGCCAGGGCGAGCAGGGTGATCAGCACCAGCGCGCCCGACCAGTACCAGCGGGCGCGGAGCTTGCCGGTCACGAAGGCCCGGTTACGAGTGCGTTTCATCCGCGCATCGAGATCGCGCTCGTACAGCTGGTTGAACGCGCCGGCCGCAGACGAGGCCACGAGTACCGCCAGCCCAAGCACCAGGACCTGCCAGGGGCTCAGGCCATCTCCCGGGCTCACCGCGATGCCCGCCAGCGTGCAGGCCATGATCAGAAAGCCAAGCCTTACCTTGGCCGTCTGATAGATGAGTCGTAGCGTTGCGCCCATGGGTTTTTGCCGTCAGGGGACAGGCGCCTGGACCGGCGTGATGCCGGTCCAGGCGGGCTGGTCTAACTCATTGGCCAGACTTCGGAGAGATATTTCCAGTTGACGAAGTAGTACAGGACGAAAGCAATGAAAAAGATTGCCACCAGCACCGCCGTGCCGGGGATCTTGATGCTCTCCGAACTGCCATAGCCGGCCACCGCCCGACCGGTGCCGGCGACCTCGCCGAGCGATACCTTTTCATCCTGGCCCAGCTTACGGCCGAACAGGACCGAGCCGACGATCACGACGACGAAAATCAGGCCGCCGAGCATGGCCAGAATTGCGCTCATACCATTGAGCCCCATCATCAGGAAGGCCGCCCCGGGATAGTCGAAGGGCAGTGGCGCGTCGGCGAAGGTGATGTCCCAGTGCCGTCGCGAGACGCCCAGGGTGCCGGCGCCCATCATGAACAGCGAATTGCCGGCCACCCCGATGCCGAACACGTAAGGCTGGACCCGTGCCCAGGATTTCAATATCAGCTCCCGCCGGAAAATCAGCGGCA
>CAMYJV010000247.1 GCA_947258805.1 uncultured Gammaproteobacteria bacterium
CGTCAGCAGCAGCCGAGAGCAATGTCGAGAAGTTGCTGCGTTTGGTGCACGTCGCTGATGAACTGGTGAGACCGGCGGTGAGAAAGTCTTCCACGGTAGCGGCGGGATTAGCCCGCTGCGGGCGGCGTAAAAGTCGTCCACCGTTGCCCTCCTTTTTTATGGAGGGAGGGCTGGAGGATCTTCACCGTGGATTTGTATCGCAAGGTGCGCTTGGCGTGTGCAGAAGGCATGAGCCAGCGTGAGGCGGCCCGGCATTTCGGGATATCTCGGGACAGCGTTAGAAAGATGTTGTCGTTTTCGGTTCCACCCGGTTACCGGCGGTCGTCACCGATCCGGCGGCCGAAGCTGGATGGGTTCACCGGGGTCATCGATCAGTGGCTTTCCGAGGATCGGAAGCGGCCACGAAAGCAGCGGCACACAGCCAAGCGGGTTTTTGAACGGCTCCGTGACGAGCACGGGTTTTCGGGCGGATACACCATCATCAAGGACTACGTGCGCGAGCACGGCCGGCGGCATCGCGAGATGTTCGTCCCTCTCGCGCACGCACCGGGTCATGCCCAGGCTGATTTCGGCGAAGCGGTGGTGGTGATCGGCGGTGTCGAGCAAAAGGCGTATTTCTTTGCCCTGGACCTTCCACACAGCGACGCCTGCTACATCCGGGCCTACCCGGCGGCAATGGCCGAAGCCTGGATGGATGGTCACGTCCACGCCTTTGCGTTCTTCGGCGCGGTGCCCCTGTCTGTCCTGTATGACAACGACCGTTGCCTTGTGGCCAAGATCGAGCCTGACGGAACTCGCCGTAGAGCAAAGCTCTTCAGCGAGATGCTTTCCCACTACGTGATCCGGGACCGTTATGGTCGGCCTGGCAAGGGCAATGACAAGGGGGGCGTAGAGGGGCTGGTCGGCTACTCCCGGCGCAACTTCATGGTGCCGATCCCGAACTTTCCCACCTGGGAGGCCTTCAACGATTGGCTCGAGGAGCAATGCCGGAAACGCCAGAATGACAAGCTGCGCGGGCACAACGAGACGATTGGCGAAAGGCTCCAGCGCGACTTGGAGGCGATGGCGCCGCTTCCAGCGACACCTTTTGAAGCCTGCGACCAGATATCGGGCCGCGCCAGTTCGCTCGCACTGGTGCGCTACAAAACCAACGACTATTCCGTGCCGGTTGCCTACGGCCACCGCGATGTCTGGATCCGCGGCTATGTCGACCGGGTGGTGATCGGCTGTGGCGGCGAGATCATCGCCGGTCATATCCGCAGCTACGACCGCGAGGACATGGTCTTCGACCCGATCCACTACCTGCCGCTTCTGGAACAGAAGATCGGCGCCTTCGAGCAGGCGGCACCGCTGGCAGGGTGGGAACTGCCCAAGGCATTCGCCACCTTGCAAAGGCTGTTGGAGGCGCGTCTGTTGAAGGCAGGACGACGTGAGTACGTGCAGGTTCTGCGGCTGCTCGAAAGCTTCGAGATGGAGGAGGTTCACGCCGCGGTGCGAACCGCCCTTCAGATGGGCGCCATCAGCTTCGACGCCGTGAAGCACCTGGTGCTGTGCCGGGTCGAACGGCGGCCACCGAGGCTCGATCTCGATGTCTACCCGTACCTGCCTCGGGCCAGGGTGGCGACAACATCTCCGGCCAGCTACATGTGCCTGACGGCTGGCGCCTCGACATGACTGAGGCGCCGCAGATCCTGTTGAACCACCAGCTGAAGAAGCTGAAGCTGCCGACCGTCCTGCGGGAATACGACAAGCAGGCCCGGCTTTGCGCCACGGAGGGGCGTGACCATGTCCAGTTCCTGGCACGCCTGGTCGAGCTGGAACTCATCGACCGTGAGCGGCGCATGATCGAACGCCGGATCAAGGCGGCACGGTTCCCAGCAACAAAGAGCCTCGACAGCTTTGACTTCGCCGCGATCCCGTCGCTCAACAAGATGCAGGTCCTGGAGCTCGCTCGCTGCGAATGGATCGACCGCTGTGAGAACGTCATCGCCCTTGGCCCCAGCGGCACCGGCAAGACCCACGTGGCACTCGGTCTCGGCCTGGCTGCCTGCCAGAAAGGGCTGGCGGTCCGGTTCACAACAGCCGCCGCCATCGTGCACGAACTCATGGAGGCCCGCGACGAACGTCAACTCCTGCGCCTTCAGAGGCAACTGGTGAAGCAAAAGCTGCTGATCATCGACGAACTCGGCTTCGTGCCGCTCAGCAAGACCGGCGCCGAGCTGCTGTTCGAACTGATATCCCAGCGATATGAGCGCGGCTCCATCATGATCACCTCGAACCTGCCGTTCGACGAATGGACGGAAACCTTCGGCTCGGAGCGCCTCACCGGGGCTTTGCTCGACCGGCTGACCCACCATGTCAGCATCCTGGAGATGAACGGCGACAGCTATCGTCTCGCTCAAAGCCGATCTCGCCAAATCAACGCGAAAGCATGAACCGCGATGTCGTTTGGTCCTGACGGACCAAGGCCCCCCGGCAAACGCCAGCTATTCGGGGAGCGCGTTCGCCGGGGCGCCGCTCAACCCGAAGTGGACGACTTTTACGCCGCCCTCTGGACGGAAATCGCGCCGCCGTTGACAGTCCGTCCACTTGACGGCACAACGTGTCCACATTGAGTCTCATCTTGTCCATGCGAAAGCAAGGAATAACCGTTTAATATCATATGGCTATGTTGAAAAATTGCAAAATACTGAACAACCTCAGTGGTTTAGAGAATAGCCATGGATGCGACTCTTAATCAGCGGGTCCACGGTTCGAGTCCGTGTGCGCCCACCAATAAAATCAAAGGCTTAGGTGGAATCGCCTGAGCCTTTTTGATGTCCGGGTAACACATGGGGTAAC
>CAMYJV010000248.1 GCA_947258805.1 uncultured Gammaproteobacteria bacterium
CTTTCCGGGCTAGCCGTCGTTGGGGAAGTTGAGCTCGCGTACGCGCCGCGCGTCTGCGGCAAGGTCAAGCATACCGAGCTTCTCGTAGGCTCGCTCCATGATCCGCAGCGACTCCGCGTTAGCGGGCGCGCCATTGTATTCCTCGAGCGCGTTTTTGGCCCGAATTAACGACGCCATGTAAGCACCGCGCCGCAGGTAATATTCGGCGACATGGTTTTCGTAGTCCGCAAGCCGGTTCTTGAGAAACACCATGCGCTGCTCGGCATCCGGGGCGTACTGGCTGGCCGGGTAGCGCTGGACCAGGCGGCGGAATGATGAATAAGACTCTTCGACGTTCTCGGGCGGCCTTTCGGTCACGTCTTTCTTGAATCGCCGTTCCAGGAAACCGGCTTCGTCCTCGAAATAGGCCAGGCCCTTGATATAGAGCGCGTAGTCGACGCTCTCGTGGATCGGGTTCTCGCGCATGAAGGTATCGGCGGATTCCACCGCCTCTTCGGACCGTCCGGCCTTGTAATAGGCATACATCATGTCCAGCTGCAGCTGGCGACTGAGCTCGCTGAACGGGTAGCGGGCCTGGATGGCCTGGTAGATGTCGATACCGCGTGTGTAATTGCCGCGCGCCACCGCGTTCTTCGCCGTCGTGTAGGCATCGGTGATGTCATTGACGACGGTTTCCTGCTCGTCATTACCGGCACAGCCGGCGCCGGCCGTGAGCACGGTCACCAACAGGCCTGTACGCAGCAGCGCAGGAAGCCTGGAAAACAGCTTGTCGAGGGCATTGATCATAGTGCGACTATTATTCATTGCAGCCGGGCCGAGTCGGCCAAGCCGGCGAGTATACCGTAGACTAGGGCCCGCGATGAACGCCGAAACCCTAATCCGGATCGTCCCCGAGGAATTTGCCGGTCAACGATTGGACCAGGCACTGGCACGCTTGTTTCCTGAATATTCGCGCAGTCGGCTCAAGTCGTGGCTGCTCGACGGCGCCATCGTGGTTGACGGCGGGAGCCCGCGGCCGCGCGACCCGGTGATCGGCGGCGAAACCGTGACTCTCCGGGTACAGCCCGAGGTGGCTGTCGAGGCTGCCCCGGAGCCAATGCAACTCGATGTGGTTCATGAGGATGCGGCGCTGCTGGTGATCAACAAGCCGGCAGGGCTCGTCGTGCATCCCGGCGCCGGCAATCATACGGGCACGCTGCTCAATGGACTGCTGCACCACGCGCCCGAACTCGAGGGATTGCCGCGGGCCGGCATCGTGCATCGGCTGGACAAGGATACGAGTGGACTGTTGCTCGTGGCCAGGACTCTGCCGGCCCACACGTCGTTGACCCGGATGCTTGCGGACCGGGAGATATCGCGGCATTACCTGGCGATTTGCGGCGGCGTGCTGACGGGCGGTGGCAAGATCGACGAGCCCATCGGGCGGCACCGAACCGATCGGACACGGATGTGCGTGCGAGACGATGGGCGGCCGGCCGTTACCCACTACACGGTTGTCGAGAGGTTTGCGGCTCACACGCTGGTGGATGTTCGTCTCGAGACCGGGCGCACGCACCAGATCCGCGTGCACTTCGCATACCGGCGGCATTCGCTGCTGGGCGATCCCGTCTACGGCGGCCGCCTGGCGCTGCCCAAGGGGGCCAGCGACGCACTCGCAGCAGCGCTGCGGGGATTCCGCCGCCAGGCTCTGCACGCCGCAAAACTCGGCTTCACGCACCCGGAATCGGGCGACGCCATGGAGTTTAAAGCCCCGCTGCCCGAGGACTTCTCGGCGTTGCTCGACGCCCTGCGCGAGCCTGTCGATGACTAGCGGCCGGATCGAGGCCGACTGGCCCGCACCGGGCGGGATCATTGCCGGCACGACGCTGCGTGGCGCCGACTTCAGGCTGCCTGCCGAGCCGCGCTGGCTGAACCAGGTGCACGGCGCCAATGTCGTGCGTTGGGAGGACCTGGCTGCCGGCGATCCCCGGGACGCTGATGCCATTGTCTCTGCCCGCCGGGGAAGCCTGTGTGTCGTAAGGACGGCCGACTGCCTGCCTGTTCTGCTGTGCTCGCGCGATAGCTCGGAGATTGCGGCGATTCACGCAGGGTGGCGGGGTCTGGCCGCCGGTGTCATCGAAGCGGCAATCAGCGCGTTGCAGACCGCCCCGGCGAATCTGCTGGCCTGGTTCGGGCCGGCTATCTCTCAGCCTGCATTCGAGGTTGGAGACGAGGTCCGGGACGTGTTCTGCGCCGCATCCGCCGACGCCGAGGCCGCCTTTGAGCGCAATGACCGCGGCCGCTGGCAGGCCGACCTGTACGGGCTGGGCCGGCAGCGGCTCGCCGCGGCCGGAGTGAATGCCGTCTATGGCGGCGGGTTGTGCACCTACGGCGATCCCGGGCGCTTCTACTCCTATCGGCGCGACCAATCGACAGGGCGCATGCTGAGCTTCGTCTACAAGCCTTGAAAACCGCGTTGATGCGCCTATTTCTGGGGCAGTTTCTGCTCCCGTGAAGGGCTGCGAGGTTACGTAATGCGTTTAGACAAACTGACCAGTAAATTCCAGCTGGCGCTCGCCGAGGCGCAGTCCCTGGCCGTGGGCCAGGACCACCAGTTCATCGAGCCGGCCCACGTGATGGTCGCACTGCTCGACCAGCAGGGCGGCACTGTTCGCGGACTGCTGACCAAGGCCGGCGTCAACGTCAACCTGCTGCGCTCGCAGCTCGGCGTGGTTCTCGATCGCTTGCCAGAAGTGGAGGGCGCCGGCGGCGACGTGCACCTGGGGTCCGACCTGACGAAGCTTTTTAACCTCGCGGACAAGCTGGCACAGGATCGTGATGA
>CAMYJV010000249.1 GCA_947258805.1 uncultured Gammaproteobacteria bacterium
TCACGATCCTCGCCGGCAGCCTGATCGGCAGGCTGTGCAGGCTGGACCTGCCCAAGTCCCTGCTGTCCGCGGGCGCCGTTGCCGTCTGCGGCGCGTCGGCGGCGCTGGCCATTGCCTCCGTGCTGCCCAAAGGCGAGGACAACGCGCGGCACACCATCGTCACCGTCGTCACCGTCACCGCGCTCAGCACCTTCGCCATGGTCTTCTACCCCGTGATCGCCGGATTTTTCGATTTCGATGACGTCCAGGCCGGCATTTTTCTCGGCGCCTCCATCCACGACGTCGCCCAGGTGGTGGGCGCCGGCTATTCCTTCTCGGACCCCGCCGGCGAGACCTCCACCATCATCAAGCTCATCCGCGTCGCCTGCCTGGCGCCGCTGGTGCTGGTGATCTCGCTGGTGTTCCGCAGCGCCGACGGCGCGTCCAGAGTCGGCATCCCGCCGTTTCTGCTCGCCTTCTGCGTGCTGATCCTCGTCAACAGCTTCGGCGTGATTCCCGAGGCGCTGGGCAACGCGCTGGCGCAGGCGTCGCGCTGGCTGCTGGTGATTGCGGTGGCGGCGCTGGGTGTAAAAACCTCGCTGGCGGAGGTGACGGAAGTCGGACGCTGGCCCTTCATCGCCATGGCGCTGCAGACGGCCCTGCTGGCAGCCATCGCGCTGGGGGTGATCTTTCTGCTGGGGCCGCGAGTCTGACGGCCAGCTACTTCTTCCCCTGCTGCTCCCGGTAGGCGTCGATGTTGTTCAGGGTCTCCCGCGCGGCTTCATGAACTTCGCTGCTGCTGCGCCGACGGCGCAGCGCGCTGTCGGCGATCTCCGGGGCCACGTAGCCGTCATCGTCGTGGCTGATGGTAGTGCCCGGCGCGACGATGGCGTCGATGGCGTCCAGCACGTCGGCGCCGAGGGTCACGTCAGCGCCGTCCAGCAGGCCTTCCAGCTGCTCGAAGGTGCGAGCGCCGATGATCGCTGAGGTGACGGCGGGATGAGCCACAGTGAAGGCGATGGCCATGTGCAGCAGGGAAATACCCGCCTCCCGCGCCACGGCATCGAGCTGCTCGACCAGCTCCAGCTTGCGCTGGTTGTCGGCCCGGGTCATGTCGTACAGATGGGGCTGCAGGTTCTGCCGATGGGTATCGTTGGGCGGAGAATCTTTGCGCCATTTCCCCGTCAGCCAACCCTGAGACAGCGGGCTCCAGACCACCACCCCCATGCCGTAGCGCTGGCAGGTGGGCAGCACGTCGGCCTCGATGCGGCGGGCGAAGATGGAATACGGTGGCTGCTCGACGCGGAAGCGTTCCCGATGGCGACGCTCAGCCACCCACTGCGCCTCCACGATCTGCTCGGCAGGAAAAGTGGATGAGCCCAGCAGGCGCACCTTGCCCGCCCGCACCAGGTCGGACAGCGCGCCGAGGGTCTCATCGATGTCGGCGGTGACGTCGGGCCGGTGCACCTGATACAGGTCGATGTAGTCGGTGCCAAGCCGTTTGAGGCTCGCTTCCACCTCGCGCATGATCCAGCGTCGGCTGTTGCCACGGTGGTTGGGGTTGTCACTCATGGGCAGGCTGAACTTGGTGGCCAGCACCACCTCGTCGCGAACGCCTTTCAGCGCCTTGCCGAGGATGGTCTCCGACTCGCCGTGGGAATAGACATCGGACGTGTCGAAGTAGTTGATGCCCGCGTCCAGCGCCCGGTGCACCATCCGCGCGCACTCGGCTTCGTCGCTGTTGCCGAAGTAGCCGAACATGCCCGCGCCAAAGCAGAGCCTGCTCACCGATACGCCGGTCCGGCCCAGTACCCGCATTTCCATGGTCTTCCCTCTCCGTTTCCTGATATTGGTTCTGGTTATTGGTCTTAACTGATTGAACTACAGGGTTTCAGCGGGTCGATTCACCGGATCGCCGAATTCCTCCGCCGCCACCGACGTGCCCAGGACGATGCTGTAGCCGGCGCTGAGCTCGGCGTGCAGCGTCCTGGCAGGCACCGTCACCCTGCTACCCGCCGGGGCCTCGAGCACGCGCCCGGACTCGACGTCCGTGAGCTGCAGCGAGCCGGAAACGATATAGAACTGGGCGTCGAAGTGATGCCAGTGCGCGGCGTTGTCTACCGCGGGCACGTCCAGCCTCATGACATGCAACCCCGCCTGCGCCAGCGCGCTTTCGGCCTCCGATTCGCTCTTCAGAGCATCTGCCGCTACCGAAACCCCCATGGTCGTTCCTCCTTAATCTGCCAGCACCATCTGCCAGCACCGATGCGCCCCGCTACCTTAGCAGAACCGATCCAACCGGCCGACACCACCCGGGACGGCGAGTCCGGGCCTGGACTGCGGGACCGGGGATCGCTAGCGTAACCTCGCTGTTTTATTCAACTACCTATCTATCGGGGAAACACACCATGAGCTTTGGACACGACACCACCACCGACGAGGTTCTGCAGGGCATCGACCTCACCGGCAAGACCGCTTTCGTTACCGGCGCCTCGGGCGGCCTGGGCGCGGAGACCGCCCGGGCGCTGGCGTCCAAGGGCGCGACCGTTACCATCGGCGCGCGGGATCGGGCAAAAGCCGAAGGAGTTGCCGAGGAAATTCGCGCCGCCACCGGCGCCGTGGTGGACATCGCCGAGGTCGACCTGGCTTCTCTGCCCAGCGTGCGCGCCTGCGCGCAAGCCTGGCTGGAAAGCCACGGGCCGCTGAACCTGTTGATCAACAATGCCGGCGTCATGGCCTGCCCGCTGACCCGGGTGGACAACGGCTGGGAGATGCAGTTCGCTACCAATCATCTGGGCCACTT
>CAMYJV010000250.1 GCA_947258805.1 uncultured Gammaproteobacteria bacterium
CGTCGGTGTTGATATTGCTGACACCGCGCATGGCGATGCTGATACCGCGGGATCCGACCTGGCCGTCCTGCGTGAAGCTGACGTTCGGCGTCAGGCTCAGGTACTGGGAGGCCTCCGTGATATTCATTCGCTGCATCGTGTTGCCGTCGAAGGCCGTGATGCTGATCGGCACCTGTTGCAGGTCCTGCGCCCGGCGCTGGGCGGTAACCGTGATTTCCTCCAGCAGAGCGTCTTGTGCCATGCCGGCACCCGACACCAGCAGTGTCGAGGCGATGGCCAACGCAGTAATGGAACGATGCATGTGAATCCCCCTGATGAAATTATCGGCCTGGTCGTCGCGAAGCGCACAGCGCTGCGGTCCCACCGGGCTTGCGGATCGAATCATGGAACTGGCGACGAAGATGCCGGGCCCGGCAGGAACTCGCGACGACCGGATGCGGGTGGTGCGATTGCGGCACCAGCCACTTCCAAGCGAATTCCCGTTGTTGCTAACAGGCACCGATACGACCCCCCCGGCCCGTGAAAAAAACTTTACGACTGAACTATATGCCGCGTCAACCTTGCTGTGACCACCCTGCGACTACCCAGGACGATTGTGCCGCGGGCCTCAGCCACGACTCCACTTCCGTGGTGGAATTGCCACACAACCGGCCTCACGAGCAGTCATTCATCGCTCCGGGGCAGCTCGGCGGCATCCAGTACCTGCTGCAGTTCCGTTAACGCCGTCGTCAGCCGTCTGGCATCGGCAGCGGGCAGACCCTGCAGCATGGCCTCGACCACCCCACGGTAGACCGCCTGGATCGCTTCCCACTCGTCTCGGCCGCGCTCGGTAATCACCACCCGCAGCACCCGGCGATCGCTCCGCTGGCGGGTGCGGTCCACCAGCCCCTGTTCGCGCAGCCCGCGCACCACGCCCGTGACATTGCCCTTGGACACCCCCAGCTTGGTGGCGAGTTCGGTCATGCTCAGTCCATCGGGGAAGGTCACCAGCGCCGTCAGCACGTCGAAACGGGGCAGGCTGATGTCGAATTCTTTGCGTACGCGCCGGCGCAGCGCCCGCTCGACCGTGGTAAAGCAGCCCACCAGCGTGAACCACAGGCGGATCTCACGATCGTCCGCCGGGATGTTGCCGACCATGGACTCGAACAGGTTGGGTTCCGTCATGCTGGTTGACCCGCGCTACAGCCTTGCCATCACGGACTTCAGCTCCGTGTACTCCAGGAGTCCTTCCAGGCCGTTTTCGCGGCCCCAGCCCGATTGCTTGTAACCGCCGAAGGGAACGGCCATGTCCGGGATCGCGTGGCAGTTGATCCAGACCAGCCCTGCCTGCATGTCTGCGGCGAGGCGGTGGGCCTTGCCGACATCCCGCGTCCAGATGCTCGCCGCGAGCCCGTAACGGGACTGGTTTGCCTTCGAAGGTATTTCCGCCGAATCTTCGACACGCATGGCCGAAAGCACCGGACCGAAAATCTCCTCTTGCACGACCTTCATTTGCTGTGTCGTGTCCGTCAGCACCGTTGGCTGCATAAAATAACCGCCGCCCAGATCCAGCCGCTCGCCGCCCGCCGCGAGCTGCGCTCCCTGGTCAACGCCGGATTCCACCATGGTGCAAACATAGTCAAGGTGCTGTGCCGAGATGAGTGGGCCGATTTCCGTGGCCGGATCGTGCCCGGGTCCGACCTGCAGATCTTTCGCAATGCGCGCAACGCCGGCGATTACTTCGTCGTACACAGGCGCCTCGACATAAAGCCGGGAACCGGCGACGCAAACTTGCCCCGCATTCGGAAAGATGCCCGCAGCAACGCCCGGAATAGCCTGGTCGAGATCCGCGTCCGCCAGGATCACCATCGGTGATTTGCCGCCGAGTTCCAGCGTGACCTTCTTCAGGTCCTCCGTCGCGATTCGCGCGATGGCTTTGCCGGTTGCGGTGGAGCCGGTAAAGGAGATCTTCGCGACCAGCGGGTGCCGGACCAGCGCATCACCCGCTGCTTCACCCGTGCCGGTGACAATGTTCACCACGCCGGGCGGCACCCCGGCCTCCATCATCAGCTCGCCGAGGCGCAAGCTCGTCAGCGGCGTCTTCTCGTCGGGTTTCAGGATCGCCGAACAGCCCGCTGCCAGGGCCGGCGCGAGTTTCCAGCAGGCCTGCACCAGCGGACCGTTCGACGGCACGATCAGGGCCACCACGCCGATGGGCTCGCGGCGCGTGTACACGTGGAAGTCAGCACCCGGCACCGTGGAGATTTCCTTGGTGCGGCCTTCCAGCTTGGTGCACCAGCCGGCGTGGTAGCGAAAGCACTCGGCGGCAAACGGCACTTCGCCCTTCCGGCCGGTCGCGAAGGTCTTGCCGGTGTCGAGCATCTCCAGCTCGGCCAGTTCGTCGGCGTTCGCCAGGATCAGGTCACCGACGCGCCAGAGTATGGCCGCCCGGGCAGCGGGGGCCAGGCCCCGCCACACTTTGCTGTCGAAAGCCTTTCGAGCCGCCTGCGCCGCGCGGTCGACATCCTGCGAATCAGCCGCGGCGACCTTTGCGATCAGGTCACCGGTAGACGGGTTATCGATATCGAGCACCCCACCACTCGCGTCCACCCACTCGCCGCCGACCAGGATCTGTTCCGGGCGCTGCAGGAATTGCGCGACCTGTGCAGAGATTTCCAGCTTCGCAGTCATCGCATCCCCCGGCTAACTGATCAGATAAGCCCGCAGAACTTTCAGCACGGCCTCGTTTTCTTCGTCGTTGCCTACCGTAATACGCAACACGTCGTGTTCG
>CAMYJV010000251.1 GCA_947258805.1 uncultured Gammaproteobacteria bacterium
ACTGTATGTAGACTTTGATGATGTCCAGCATGTCGCCAATGTGCACCGCCTCACCCTGCAGGGTCGAGAAGCCGCCGCCTCCGGAGCGGATTCGCCCGGCGGAACCGTAGTTCACGGTGGGAATGCCGTAGCGGTTCATATGGGCAGCATCGCTGTACCAGATTTCGTTGTCGAACTTGGGTGCTTCGCCCAGCTGCTGCGTATGGGCCTCAACGATGGTCTTTATCAGTTCGTGGTCGTCCGGAATCGACGTGCCTGGTGCGGAGACGTAAACGTCTACTGTCGAGCCCTCCAGGAAGGCGTGTTCCCTGGCGAGTTCACGAATCATGCCACGGACTTCACGAAGTACGGCCATCGGCAACACGTCCGGCGGAGTGCGCACGTCCATGTAGATGCAGCAATTATCCGGCGTTCTTGCCCCGCGCCAGGGCCAGCCGCCCTCGATGGCCGCGATGTTCACCTTCGGCTGCGTGCCGCCGAACTCGTTGCGCTTCATGTACTCGGGAATCCAGTCATTCAACGCCTTCAGGATGACATTGGAATTACTGATAGCATTTTTTTCATGTTCCGACCATGCCGTGTGGATCAACATGCCCGGCACCGTGATCTTCAGCCAGGTAGTGCCGCAGTGGCGGGGTATAAGCATCATGTTGGTGGGCTCGCCAAGGATGCAGTAGTCGGCAATGGCGCCGTGGGTAATGGCGTACTTCGTGCCGGGCCCGTAGCCCTGGTACTGGCGCCCGTCGAAGTCGTTCACCGGCGCCTTTTCGATCTCACCGGCAACGCCGGCGATAACGACATCGCCGGCCAGCTTGATGCCGGCGGCCTGGATGGATTCCGTGGCGACGATGTAAGTCGCCAGCGCACTCTTCATATTGAAAGTGCCCATGCCGTAGATCCACTCGTCGTCGACCACCGTGCCTTCGCAGCGGTAACCCAGGCCGCGGTGGGCCTGTTCCGGGCCAAACGACGTGTCCAGGTGGCCGTTGAACATCAGGGTCTTGCCGTCGCCCTGGCCTTCGAACATGCCAATGGCGTTGTAGCGGTCGTCGCCGACCGGCTGCAGCGTGGAGCGGAAATTCGCGCCCTGCAGGACTTCATGCAGCGTGCGCGCCATGTCGCCTTCATAACCCGTGGGGCTGGGCACGTTCACGAGCTGCACGACCAGGTCGATTAGCCGCTCGCGATTGATCTGCTCGATGGCTTTCTGGACCAGGTCCGCGTTCACTTTATTTGGCATAGCTGCATACTCGTTAGACGTTATTGTTCGCCGGCCACGATGTGCGTGGTTAGCGTACCCAGCTCGGCGACGGTGGCATCTACCGTGTCACCGGGCGTCAGCCAGTCGGGCACGGCCATACCGGCGGCCACGCCTGGCGGGCTGCCGCTGGTAATGATGTCGCCGGGCTCCAGCGTCGTGTTCGACCACCACGAGACCAGTTCCGCGGTCTTGTAGTGCATCTGCGAGGTGTTGGCATCCTGGCGTACGTCGCCGTTAACCCGCAGTTTCATCTCCAGATTATGCGGGTCGCTGAGCTCGTCCACCGTGACCAGGTGAGGACCGAAGGGGCAGGAACCGTCGAAGCTCTTGCCCAGCAGGATCACGTGGTTGGAATGTTCGCGGGCCTGGATGTCGCGGGCGGACAGATCATTGAAGATCGTGTAACCGGCCACGTAATCCATGGCTTCTTCCACCGGCACGCGAAAACCGCGCTTGCCGATGACGATGCCGATTTCGATCTCGTAGTCGAGTTCCCGCGTAAAGTGGGGCACGGCCACGTGAGCGCCGGATGCCACCACGGAAGACGGTGCCTCCAGGAAGCCCGTGGGGTGTTCGAAGTGAAACTCGCCCCAGTTGTGCGACTGCCACTCGGGCTGGTTCCAGCTGGTGAGCTCTGCCAGGTGTGCGTCGAAGTTGCACGACGTGTGCATGATCTTGCCCGGGCGCGGCACCGGCGCCATCAGCTCGATTTCTTCAGCCTTGTAGGCACAGCGCTGTCCCGCTGCGTTTTTCAGGCTGTCCGGCGCGCCAGGATCGAGGTCGAGCCCGGCCAGCGCGCTGCGCGCCTGGTCCATGCCGGCTTTGCCGTGTTCCAGCAGCTCGATCATGTTGGCAGGCAGCGCACCGTCCGTCAGCGCGTGCAGGTCTACGTAGCAGTCCTGCACAAAGGCGCCGACGGTCTTGTCACCGCTTGGGGTCTTGAAGCTTGCGAGTCTCATAGTCTTACAGCCCTGGTTTCAGGTTCGGCAGCACTGCTTCGCCGAACAGACGGATGGTTTCGAGGTTGTCGGCCTCACTGGCGCCGACGACCTCCAGCAGTGGGAGATTCAGTCCGGCATCTACCAGTTCCTGGGTGATTTCCAGGCATTCGTCAGGCGTGCCGGAGATCACGGTGAAGCGCCGCTGGATCTCGTCGCTGACCAGGTGCGTGACGTTGTCCTCGGTACCGTCAGCGATCGCCTTGCGGAAAGGGTCCCAGGTTTCGTTCGGCAGCCCGGAAGAACTCAGGATGATGTCGTTCTTGATATTGCGCAGCTTGTTGATCACGTAGGTGCCGGTATAGCTGCGCGTGGCGTCCTTCGCCTTCTTCCCATCCTTGTTGCACGCGGCCAGGATCACGCCACCCACCGGGAAGTCCGCCGGCAGGTTGCGGCCGACCTTCTCAGCGCCTTCCCAGCAGTTCTGCCGGGCGTAGGTGGTGAAGCCGGGCGAGGTCAGGCCAGGCAGGAGCAGGCCGTCG
>CAMYJV010000252.1 GCA_947258805.1 uncultured Gammaproteobacteria bacterium
GCCGCCGTGTTTACGCAGGACATCGACAAGGCGCTGACGCTCGCACAGTCCATCAATTCCGGCATGGTGCACATCAACGCGCCGACTGTGAACGACGAGCCCCACGTGCCCTTCGGTGGTGTCGGCGACAGTGGTTTCGGCCGCGAAGGCACCGACATCGACATCGACACGCTGACCGAGTGGAAGTGGATTACGGTGCAGCTGCCCGCGACTAAATAGTGCCGCGCTGTAACTGGTCGTGCAGGTAGTCCGCCTGGCGCAGTGCCAGCGCGACGATAGTCAGGGTGGGGTTCTCGCAGCCCACGCTCGGGAACAGGCTGCCGTCGGACACAAACAGGTTGTCGATGTCGTGGGTCTGGCCCCAGGCGTTACACACGCTGGTCTTCGGGTTTTTGCCCATGCGCGCCGTACCCATGTTGTGGGTGGCCGGGAATACGTCTACGAGGTCAAAGACCTCTCGAGCGCCCAGGGCCTGGTACATCTTTCTCGCCTGGCCCAGCGCATACTCGATGATCTTGCGCGAGTTGGGGTGCTCTTCGTAATGCACCACGGGCACTGGCAGTCCGTACTGGTCCCGGCGTGACGGGTGCAGTGTGATTCGGTTCGACAGCTGCGCCATGTCCTCGCCGTGGATCAGCATGGCGGCGAACTGGCTGTAGTCCTCAATGACCGAGGTCAGCCGCCGGCCCCACGCGCCGGGCATCATCAGCTTGGCCATGATGTCAGGCGTGAACGGCACGGTGAGGTAAAGGACGCCGCCGATGAAGTCGTCGCTGACATTGCCGCCACGCTCGTCGGTGACCACGCCGGCCTGGTGGGTGCCGCGATGCAGGTGCACCTCGCCGGGCATCACGCCCACGGCGCCGGCGAGCACGTGACGCATGTAGTTACGCCCCACCATGCCACTCGCGTTTGCCAGCCCGCCAGGGAAGCGGTCACTGGCCGAGTTCAGCAGCAGGCGAGTGGTTTCCACCACGTTGCCGCCAATGCACACGGCCCGGGCTTTTTGCACGCGGCGCTGGCCGTCTGCATCGAGATAGGCCACGCCCGTGACTTTGCCCTTGTCATCGTGTTGCACCTCGACGGCCATGCACTCGGTGCGCAGTTCGAAATGACCGGTCGCCTCGGCCTGGGGGATCTCCGTATACAGGGTGCTCCACTTGGCGCCGACCTTGCAGCCGCTGGTGCAGAAGCCCAGCTGCAGGCAGCCCGGTCGCCCGTCGCGCGGCTTCGAGTTGATCGCCACGTTATTGGTATTGATCTGCTGGTAGCCGAGCTTCCGCGCCCCGGCTTCCATGACCTTGTAATTGTTGTTGCCCGGCAGTCGCTCGATGCCGTGGGTGCCGGTCACGCCCATGCGGTCTTCGGCCTGGTCGTACCAGGGCGCGAGATCCTCGTAGTCCAGCGGCCAGTCCGCCAGGTTCGTGTCCGGCACGTCGCCGTAGTTGCTTTTCGCCCGCATCTCGTGCGGCTGCATGCGCAGGCTGGTGCCGGTCCAGTGCATCGTGGTGCCGCCGACGGTCTTGCAGTTCCAGACCGGGAAGTTGGCCAGCGTGTCGCCCTCGCCAATGCGCTCGTCGAGCCAGGTGAAGGCGCCGAACATGGCCGCTTCGTCGTTCTTCAGGTCGGCCAGGCTCAAGCGGCGTCCGGCCTCCAGGCACACTACGTCGACTTCACGCTGCGCCAGGCTGTTCGCGACGGTTGCACCGCTGGCGCCGGAGCCAATGACCACGACGACGGAGCTGTCCTTGAGCGAGTAGCTGGCCATGAAGTGCAGTCAGCTCTCCCTTGGCAGCCAGTCGATGTCGTCGAAACCGCGGTTCAGGTAGCCGCCGAACTCGATGGCGGAGCCCTCGTAGCCGAGCCGGCGATAGACGTCAGGGGCTTGGTACACGGCATCGATGGCGGCGTTCAGCAACTGGCCGAAGAAGACTTCGTCCTGCAGCGCCTCCATCACGCCGAGCTTGTCGTCCACCGACGCGTCGAGCCAGCTGCCCTGGCTGACTGCATTCATCTGTGCGATGCCGTCGGCGATGAGTTGTCGCAAGGCCGGGTCGCCGCCGAGGCGGCCGTCGATTCGCGTAGCGAAACCGAGGTAGTCCTCGTCCGTGAGAAAGTCGTGGGGCAACAGCACGCGCACCATGACGGCCAGCGTTTCCAGATCGGTGCCGGTCAGCGCTGTGTCGTGACTGGCGGCCCACGCCGAGACGGCGGGAAAGCCTCCCAGCAGCAGTGAGGCTTTTGCGCCCAAAGCTAACTTTGCGGTCTGGGCCAGGAAGCGGCGTCTGTGCATGTTATCGCGGGGTGATCCTTGCATTGGCGGCGCGTTTCCAGTCTAGCACGGTGTCTGGTACCGCAAGACCACGCGCGACGGTTGCACCGAAGTTCAGTGGCGTATGCCAGTGGCTGCTGCTATTTTCAAGGCCATGAATGTGAAAGTTCTCCTGTCAGCCTGCGGCATGCTCGTGGCGCTGTCGGTTGCTGGCTGCGGACAGCGGGAGCCGGGTGAGCCATCCCCGACCGTCGAGGCGACGACGGTTGCAGCGGCGATCACGGCGCAAAGAATCCTGGCGGCTGATGCCAGCCCCGGCGAATGGCTTACGCATGGACGGACTTACGACGAGCAGCGCTTTAGTCCGCTGGACCAGATCAACGCTCAGAACGTGGCCGGGCTCGGGCTGGCCTGGTATGTGGACCTGGACTACAACCGGGGCATCGAGGCCACGCCGCTGATTG
>CAMYJV010000253.1 GCA_947258805.1 uncultured Gammaproteobacteria bacterium
ATCCTGCAGCGCATAGGCATTGCCGGTCCGTTCACGCCGGCAGATGTACTCATTACGGCCGGCACCGCCGAGGCAAACTTCCTGGCCATCAACCAGCTGGTGCAAGCGGGCGACGAGATGATTGTCGACGTGCCGGGCTGGCCGCAGCCGCTGGTACTGGCGAAAGCCATTGGCGCCCGACTCAAGACCCTGCCCCGCAACGAAGCGCAGGGCTGGGGCATCGACATCGAGCGCCTGGCCGAGCTCATTAGCCGGAAGACCCGGCTGATCTTCATCTGCAATCCGAACAACCCGACCGGTCACCTGCTGACCGGCACCGAACTGCAACAGGTGGTGGCACTGGCCGGCCGCGTGGGTGCCTACGTGCTGACGGACGAGGTGTACCGGGGTCTCGAATGGGGCGCAGACCCGACCCCGTCAGCGGCCGCGCTATATGAACGCGGCATCAGCACCGGCAGCGTCTCGAAAGTGCTCGGCCTGCAGGGCATCCGCACCGGCTGGCTGGTGTGCCGCGACCCGAGTGTCATCAACGACGCAGTGGTGCTTCGGGAAGACTCCAGCGAAATCATGAACGTGATGGGCGAAGCCATTGCCGATATCGCGCTGGGCGCCGATTACTACCCCGGCGCCATCGACCAGGCGCGCGCGACGGGCCGGCGCAATCTCGACCTGATCGATGAGTTCATCGACGTGCACGATGCGTTGAGCTGGCAGCGCCCGGCGGCGGGGCTGATTGGTTTTTGCCGGCTCGACCTGCCCATGAACGCGGACAAGTTCTCCGCGCGGCTGCTGGAGAAGCCCTACCGCACCTTCGTGATGCCGGGTTCGGCTTACGACCACCCGCAGCACCTGCGCCTGGGCGGCGGCGGCGCCACGCAACAACTCCAGACCGGTCTCGAGCGTCTGGGCCGGTTCCTCGAAACTCTGTCATGAGCAGCCGCACAAACGGGCAACTCCGGCTTCGGCGAAGATCCGTCGGTGAACCGCCTGCAGGAAACCATCGCCGACTATTTCGGCATGGAGGCCGGGATCTTCCTGCCGTCGGCCACGATGGCCGGACAGATTGCGTTCAAGGTCTGGACCCGGCCCGGCGAGTTCATCCTGATCGAGGAGTTCGGCCACGGCTACTACTTCGAGAGTGGTGCAATGGGGGCCATCAGCGGTGCCTTGCCGCGATTACTGAAAGGCGAACGCGGGATACTCGCCGCGGACACAGTTTGCGCTGCAATAGAACCCCTGGAAGATCACTATGCGCGGGCGGTGCTTGCGGTCCTGGAGAATACAGCCAACTACGGTGGCGGCACCGTCTACCCACAGCGGGTGCTCGAACAATTATTTGCCCTCAGTACCACGGAGAAGCTGCCCATTCATGTGGACGGCGCGCGCATCTGGAATGCGATTGTTGCCAGCGGCGCCAACCCGCACAGCCTGGTGCCGCCCGGCGGCTCGATGTCCGTGTGCTTTTCCAAGGGCCTGGGTGCGCCGATGGGTGGATTGCTGCTGGGTACGCGGGACTTCATCGATGAAGCAAAGCGTGTGCAGGCCATGCTGGGCGGCGTGATGCGACAGGTGGGCTTCATGGCCGCCGCGGCCCTGCACAGTTTTGAACACAACTACACGCGGCTGGCTGAAGACCACGCGAACGCCCGCCTGATTGCCGATGCTATTGCCGGCCACCCGGCGCTGGAACTGAATCCGGCGCACGTGGAAACAAACATCCTCTATTTCCGTGTCAAAGCGGGTGCGGAACGCGCCGCCCAGCTGGTGGCAACCCTCGACGAACAGGGCGTGAAAGCCTGGGCGCTGGGGGACCTCGTGCGGCTGGTCACCAGCCTGAACGTGGACCGTGCCGGCTGTGTATACGCCGCGGCAAAGATCACCGAACTCCTGGACTGACGGGGCACGTGGCGCATGACGTTTAACAAGGGCCGCGAAGTCTGGCGAGTGAACGCCTTCACCGATCAGGCCTTCACCGGCAACCCGGCCGGGGTCGTGCCCGACGCCGACGGGCTGACAGAAACGCAGATGCAGGCCATTGCCGCCGAACTGAACGACGTATCGGAAACGGCCTTCATCACCCCGGACCCGCAGGGTGAGGCGGACCTGCGCCTGCGCTTTTTCACGTCCACCGTGGAAGTGGACCTGTGCGGCCACGTCACGATCGCCGCCTTGTTCACGCTCGCGTGGACCGGGCGAATTACCGGCCGCGACGAGCGCAAGACCATTCGCGCGCGCACGCCGGTGGGGGTGCTGGAACTGGGCCTGGAATTCGTCGGCGATCGCCTCGAATGGGCGACGATGGAACAACTCGTGCCGGAACACGCGCCGGCCCCCGGCGCGGAACACGCAGCCGAGATGCTCGGCCTGCCTTGGAACGCGCTGACGACAGACCTCGAGATTGCGTGCTGCAGCACGGGTATCTGGGCCTGTTTCGTGCCGCTGACGGATCTCGACCAACTCGCACGCGTGCGCATTCAGCCCGAGCTGATCCAGTCACTGTGGCCGGACAACGACGAACTCAGCGGTGTCTACGCCTTTGCCTTTCGTGATGACAAAACCACGCAGGGACGATTTTTCTCACCGCCGAAGTACGGCATTTTTGAAGACCCCGTCACCGGCACCGCGTCGGGTGCGCTGGGGGCTTACCTGATGGCCCAGGGCCGGCTGGCCGAGACCGATCAGCTCATTGCACACCAGGGTTTGGAGATGGGTCGCCCGGGACGCGTACGCGTGCAGTGCAACCCGAACGGGCGCATGAGCATCAGCGGCCAGGCGACGCCAATCTTCCGCGGCGAGTTGCTGACGTAGCAGCCGGTTACTCGGGAATGCCGCCGGCGAGGATCGTAGCGAGTTCCGCTGCGCCCAGGTTACCGCCGCCGACTACGCAGACGAGTTTGCCCCGCCCGCCCTGGCCGGATAACGCCGCGGCCACCGGCACCGCGCCCGCGCCCTCGGCCACGATTTGATTGCTGGCCAGGAGTTGCCGGATCGTGTCGCAGACCTGTGCCAGTGACACAACAGCGGAAGCATCGATGCAGTCGCGCGCCTGCGGCCACATGGATGGCAGCACCGTCGTGGAGCCCATGCCGGACACGAAGGAGCTCGTATAGGACACGGTCACCGGTTCCCCCGCCGCCAGCGCGGCCGTCAGGGGCTGCGCGGTTTCCAGCTCACAAGCAATCATGCGCACGCCCGGTTTCAGGGCTTTGACCACCGTCGCCACACCACAGGCCAGCGCGCCGCCGCCGTAGGACGCCAGCACGGTATCGACTGCGGGCAGCTGTTCCATGATTTCCATGCCGATCGTCGCGCTGCCGGCCATCGCGTGCGGCCCGTCCGCGTCGATGTAGCTACCCTGCATGTCATCAAGGCCCCGGTTCAGCACAACCTGCCACCAGTCGTCGTAGTCCAGCTTGCGAATGTCGGCGCCCAGTTCGTCGAGCATTGCCAGCTTGGAGGCCGGCGCGTCTTGCGGCACCAGCACGGTGGCAGCAATGCCCAGGCGCCGCGCCAGCCACGCGGTGGCGATACCAAGGTTGCCGGTGCTGGCCGTGTAGATACCCCGCTCGCGCTCGGCCGGCGCCAGCGCCAGCACCTGGTTGCCGGCCGTGCGGAT
>CAMYJV010000254.1 GCA_947258805.1 uncultured Gammaproteobacteria bacterium
GAGCACCCGCGCCTGGCTCGGCATCCCATACGCCCGCCCGCCAATCGGCGAGCTGCGCTGGCGACCGCCTCAGCCACCCGAACCCTGGGAAGGCATCCGCGAGGCGCTGGCATTCGGCAACGTCTGCCCGCAGAAACCCCTGTGGCTGATGGACGTGGGGGAAGCCCTGGGTGACGCGCTCGGTGACGAGGACTGCCTGACGTTGAACATCTGGGCGCCCGTGAACGCGACCCGGCTGCCGGTCATGTTCTGGATCCACGGCGGCGGCAACAGCGTCGGCACCAGCGCTACCTACGACGGCGCGCGACTGGCCAGCGAGCAGAACGTGGTGGTGGTTACCGTCAATTACCGCCTGGGGCCTCTGGGCTGGTTCGCGCATCCGGATCTGGCAACCGGCTGGCCCCTGGTGGACTCCGGCAACTACGGGACCCTGGATCTGATCCGGGCGCTGGAATGGACCCGGGACAACATCCGCTCTTTTGGCGGCGACCCGGACAGGGTGACCGTGTTCGGGGAGTCCGCCGGCGGCTACAACGTGCTGTCGCTGATGGCTTCGCCGCTGGCGAAGAGCCTGTTTCAACGGGCCATCTCCCAAAGCGGCGGCTACCGGCCGGCGTCCATGGCCGAGGCCGGAAACTTCCGCGAGGCGGAGGGCCACGCCTTCAGCGCCCGGGAGGTCGTCAACCGCCTGCTGCTGCAGGACCGAACCGTGGCCGACCGTGACGCCGCCGTCGCGTACCAGGGGGATATGAGCCGGGAGGCGCTGCGCGGCTATCTGCAAGACAAATCCATCGCCGAGATTTTCTCGGTTTGGGATGAAAACACGTTCGGCGGCATGCTGGATTTTCCTTTCCACTTTGCCGACGGCGTGGTGCTGTCGGACCTGCCGGGAGCCCGCGCTGTTCATGGCCTGGGCACCCCGCTGGAGCGAAACCTTCCTGTGGATTTTCCGGACCCTGAAGGACGAGGACGCCTACCTGCGGGCCGTGAAGTACGGGGCCCTGGCGTGGAAGGCGCGGGGCGTGGACGAGCTGGCGGAGGCCATGACCCGCTCCGGGAACGAGCAGGTGTATGCTTACCGCTTCGACTGGGACGAACAGGATCGGGTCATGGGCTACGATCTGAGCACGGCCCTGGGCGCGGCCCACGCCATGGAGCTGCCGTTCGTGTTCGACAGCTATCACCTCATTCCCATCGACGGGTTGTTCCCACCGAGCGAGGCGCGTGACAGCCTGGGCCGGAGCATCCGCAACTACTGGGGGCACTTCGCCGCGACGGGCAAACCGGATCGCGGCAGCGAAAGGGACGATCCGCTCTGGGCGTCCTGGGGAACCACGGGGCTCACCAGTTTGATTCTGGATACGCCGCGCGACGGCGGCATTCGGATGACCGATGAGCGCGTGAGCCTGCAGGCCGTCGCCGCGATGCTGGCCGCAGACCCGGAGGTCGACAGCGAGGCGGAGCGCTGCGACCTGTTCCAGCGCTCGTTCAGCTGGGTCGGCGGCGTGGATCTGAAAACCCTGGCGCCGCAGTGTGAGGCCGCCTCGATGGGAGGAGACTGAGTTGCTGACCTGCACCTGGGCGCCCACCACGTTTCAGGGCACCAGCATTCTGACCGGCGACGCGCCCCAGCGACAGGCGCCCACCGGGGCCGCCCTGCGCGGGCTGCTGCAGGGTTACGTGCAACGGGTCGAAGATCTCGGCATCTCCCACCTGCTCATCCCCCAGCGCTGGTGGGGAAGCGGCAGGGAGATCGAAGGCTCTTCCCTGGACTGCCTGGCCATGACCGCGTGGTTCGCCGCCCACACCGAGAAGCTGCAGCTGGTCACCGCCGTGCACCCCGGGTTCTTCGAACCCACGGTCATCGCCAAGTGGGGGGCGACCCTGGCGAACGTCAGCGACGGCCGCTGGGCCATCAACCTCACCAGCGGCTGGAACCTGCAGGAATTCGAGATGTACGGCGTGCCGCCCCTGGATCACGATGCGCGTTACCAGCGATCGGGGGAATTCCTGCAGGTGCTGCGCCAGGCCTGGTCCGGAGCGCCCTTGAGTTTCCAGGGCCGCTACTACCACCTGGACGGTCTGATCCTGGAGCCACGGCCGGAGCATCCGCTGGTGGTGTATCAGGGTGGCCAGTCCGATGCCGCGCTGGCCATGGCCGCCGAGCACTCCGACTGGATGTTTCTGAACGGCGGCGCGCCGGAGAAAATCCGCGGGCTGATCCAGCGCGCGCGGGACGCCTTCACGGCGACCGGCAGGCGCGTGCGTTTCGCCCTCTACGCGGCACCCCTGTGCCGGGCTACCGACGCGGAGGCCTGGGACGAGA
The DNA here is from genome assembly GCA_947258805.1 of uncultured Gammaproteobacteria bacterium. Next base: position 2,327 of record CAMYJV010000254.1, read on the forward strand.
TCGACGCCATGCTGGCGCAGGCAGACCCGGACCTGGTCAGCGCGCGTCGGGCGACTGTGAGTGGCGCCCAGGGCATGTGGTCCGGCGACGATCCGTTGAGCGTGCTGGATACCAACGAAGGCTACGCGTCCCGGCTCGTCGGCAGCCCGGAGACGGTGCTGCAGCACATCGCCGAGTTCCAGGACATGGGGATCGATATGCTGCACCTGGACATTCGCGACGCCCTGTTCGTCGAAGCCGTGCTGCCCGCCGTTCACACCTTGAGCCCTTCCCGTTGAACCTGATCGAAGCCCGCGGCCTGCGCAAAACCTATGGCAGCGTACATGCCCTGGACGACTTCGAGCTCACCCTGGCGCCCGGCCGCATCCTGGGTCTCATCGGGCCCAACGGCTCCGGCAAAACCACGGCCCTGAAAACCTTTCTCGGGCTTTGCCCGCCGGACGGCGGCGAGGTCAGCGTGCTCGGCCGCAACCCGCGGCGGGAACGCAAACGGCTGATGGCCGACGTGGGCTACATCGCCGATGTGGGCATCCTGCCGCGCTGGATGCGCGTGCATCAGCTGCTGCGGTTCGTCGCCGGCGTGCACCCGACCTTCGACCGACAAGCGGCGGAACGGGCGCTGGCGGATACAGAAGTGCGCCTCAACGCCAGAATCAGCAGCCTCTCCACGGGGATGGCCGTGCAGCTGCATCTGTCGGTCGTCGCCGCCATTGGCGCAAAGCTGCTGGTGCTGGACGAGCCCACTCTGGGGCTGGACATCCTCTATCGCCAGCATTTCTACGACACGCTGCTGCAGGACGGCCTGACCGCCGAGCGCGGGATTCTGATCACCACCCACGAGGTTCGTGAAATCGAGCACCTGCTCACCGATGTGCTGTTCATCCACCACGGCCGGACGGTGCTGCAATCGTCCATGGAGGCGCTGAGCGCGCGCTTCAGCAAGGTGACGACCACGCCCGAGCGTGCCGGGGCGCTGCGCGCGCTGCAGCCGCTGCACGAGCGAGCCGGCGCCAGCGACGTGCAGATGATCTTCGATGACGTCGACCCCGCCGCCCTGACGGATGCGGGTGAAATCAGCCAGCCGACCCTGCCGGAACTGTTCGTCGCGCTGGTGGGACAGCGCTGATGGGGCCGAGATGATGCAAACCTGGCTGAGCCTGCTGCACCGGGAATGGTGGGAGCACAAGAGCGGCTTCCTCTGGACGCCGGTGGCGA
>CAMYJV010000255.1 GCA_947258805.1 uncultured Gammaproteobacteria bacterium
AAGATAATGCAGAATTCTGACACCGCTAATTTTGAAACCAGCCAAACACTCGAGACATTCGGGTTTCTGCCCAAGATGGACCAGGGCGAGATACAGGCGCAGGTTGCCTACATCATCTCCAATAACTGGTCGCCGGCAATCGAGCACGAGCACCCGAGTCGTTCCTTCGATCACTACTGGACCATGTGGAAGCTGCCGTTTTTCGGTGAGCGTGACATTGGCGCCGTGATGGCTGAACTGGAAGCCTGCCACCGCGCCTTCCCGGATCCCCATGTACGCCTGACCGGGTACGACAACTACACCCAGAGCCAGGGTTCGGCCTTTGTCGTATACGAGGGACGTGGCTGATCCACGCCACTATCCATGCCTGTGGAATACAGGCACGGATACCAGGATGAAACGTTGATTCAACGGGGTTAACAATGGCACAAACAGCACAGAGCACGCGTGAACTGGTATTGGCCAGGCGCCAGGCCATGAGCAGCGGTGGTAAGGCTGCACTGGGAGCGGCGTCTTCTGCAGCCGCGCCTGAGCGCACGCGGTCTGCACCGGCACGCACGCAATCTGCGTCGGTAAGGGCGCAGTCTGCACCGGTACCGGCTGCCGCATCGACAGCATCGGGTTCGAGTGCGCGTGAGGCATCACTGGCACGCCGCAAGGCGATGTCCACGGGTGGTAAAGCAGCAGTACAGGGCGCCGATCGTATTCGTACGGTACCTGCCGGCGGCAAGCAGCCACCGGCTACGCAGCAGGCGGCAACGTCTGCGGCTCCGGCAGCGACTGCAACACCGGCGCCAGCGCCGGTGATAAAGCCGATCATCGGTAACCCGCCGAGGGTCAACGTCAAACACACTGCTGGACGTGCGGCATCACTGGCGCGCCGCCAGGCCATGTCATCGCGTGGCAAGGCCGGCGTCAGCAAGAACGGTATGACTGCCGCGCAAACGGCACGCGCTTCCAATCCGGGTCTCTCCAGTCGTGAACTGGCGAAAACCCTGCGGGAGGATCGCAGTAAAAGTGGCAAGACAGGCAAGTGCAATTCCCGGCCCTGCGGTCATGTACGCAAAAAAGCCGGTGACGATGCCGGTGCTGCTGCAGATCAGCCCTGGAAAGTCGGCGCGAGTGAAACGGCCGAAGGCCAGACAGTCACAGGAACCATGGTCGGCCGAAGCAACAGCGTGACTGGCGACGAACCGAGCACCTGCCGTTCGGTTACCGGTACCGAGTATCTCGGTGCGGACATCTTCCGTAATTTTTGCCAGAGCGATCCGTCCGGCACGCCGGGCAAGGTCAATGTCACGCAGACGTCGCATGGTAACAGCGTCAGTGGTAATCGCATGGGTCGCGGTTCCAACGTGACCGGTAACGAGCCCGGCACATGCAAACGCGTGACCGGTAATGAATACGTGAGCGCCGAAGAGTCGCAGGGTTACTGCGGCGAATTCATGGGCAAGAGCCCGCGCAAGGTTATGCAGGGCGGGACTGCCAAGGGCATGAGCATGACCGGCACCAGTGTCAGCCGCTCCGAGAGCGTAACCGGTGACGAATACGGCATGAAACGTTCGCTGACCGGTACCCAGTACAAACAGCCGGAAGACATCGGGACGGCACCGCGCAAGGTCGGTGTCAGTACTACGCTGCGCGGCGGTAGTGTTACCGGCACCACGGTCGGGCGTCGCGAAAACATGACCGGCGACGAACCGGGCAGCTGCAAGAACGTGACCGGCGATGACTACGTGGGCCAGGAACAGTATGGCGGCTTCTGCAAGAGTGCGCCGCAGCCGCAGGACCAGAAGGTCGGCGTCTCCAGCACGCTCAAGGGCCTGGCCGTGACCGGTACCATGACCGGCCGCTCCAGCAGTGTGACCGGCGATGAGCCGGGCAGCTGCAAGGCCGTGACCGGTACGCCGTATGCCGGTGCGGACCAGTTTGGCGGATTTTGCTCTACGGATGATGCCGGCATCGCGGCGGCACGTACGCGTCCACTGCGCAGTACGCCTGGACCGTCCATGACCGGCCGGCAGCCGGGTGTCGGCGGCAACATGACCGGTGACCGCAAGGGTGCCTGCGAGACTGTGTCGGGAACGCCATACGTTGGTGCCGATCAGTTCGGCGACGCCTGCCCGTCAACCCCGGCGGATACAGCCAGCCCTGATTTCCCGCAAGCGATGGGCGCTGCTCCATGGCAACAGTTCAGCGTGCAGTCACCGTCCGGTGGCGCGCAGCAAGCACTGGGTTCAACCGGCGTAACCGGCAACGAGTATGAAAAAGGCCATATCACCGGCCCGTTTGGAATGGCGACTGGCAAGGTAACGGGCACTGAAGAAGCACGCTTTGGCATGGATAAAGTCCAGGCCGGTGACTTCAGGCCGGCTGTTGTGGCGGAGGAAATGGAAGGTCGCATCAAGTCGCGCATCAGTGGCGAGGGTCAGGATGCGGGGCTCAAGATTACCGGCGATGACTGGGAACTTGGTGACAGGACGACCGGCACGGAAGGTGTTTCTGCGACGGGCCGCAACCCGACGCACCGCATGGGTCCTTCACATGCGATGGCTGTCACCCATCAGAAGCGCAACGAGGAATTGCCGAAACCGAACAGTAAAGTGACCGGCGGCAGTGGTAACACGGAAAAGGGTTCGCTGATCACTTATTCAGGAGGTGCTCGCGGCTAACGCGTGAAGTAGATCCTGATGTTAAGCGCACGTCACAAAAACAAACGCAACC
>CAMYJV010000256.1 GCA_947258805.1 uncultured Gammaproteobacteria bacterium
CATGCACGCCGTGATCGACCGCCACCCGAAACACGGTATTCACTTCCGCGTGCTGGCCAAGTGCCTGCGTCTGTCCGGTGGTGACCACCTGCATACCGGTACCGTGGTCGGCAAGCTCGAAGGCGATCGTCAGTCGACCCTGGGCTTCGTGGACCAGCTGCGCGAATCCTTCGTACCGGAAGATCGTGCACGTGGTGTGTTCTTCGACCAGGACTGGGGCTCCCTGCCGGGCGTGTTCGCTGTCGCTTCCGGTGGTATCCACGTCTGGCACATGCCGGCGCTGGTCACCATCTTCGGTGATGACTCCATGCTGCAGTTCGGTGGCGGTACCCAGGGTCATCCGTGGGGCAATGCTGCCGGCGCCGCCGCCAACCGCGTCGCACTGGAAGCCAGCGTCAAGGCCCGCAATGAAGGGCGCGAGATCGAGAAGGAGTCGCGCGACATCCTTACCGAGGCGGCGCGTACCAGCCCCGAGCTGGCTATCGCCATGGAGACCTGGAAGGAAATCAAGTTCGAGTTCGAGACCGTTGACAAGCTGGATGTTGGCTAAGCAGGCATTCCATAGCCAAACCGTTTCGACTGAGAAAACTTTTTAAGAGGATAGAACCATGTCAACTGCGACAGAGATCGGAAATTTCGAAACCACCAGCACGCTGGAGACCTTCGGTTTCCTGCCCAAGATGGATCAGAACGAGATTCAGGCGCAGGTCGCCTATATTCTCGGCAACGGCTGGGCGCCGGCCATCGAGCACGAGCACCCCAGCCGTGCATTTGATCACTACTGGACCATGTGGAAGCTGCCGTTCTTCGGCGAGCAAAACGTCAATACCGTGCTGGCCGAGCTGGAGGCCTGTCACCGTGCCTTCCCGGATCATCACGTCCGCCTGACCGGTTACGACAACTACACCCAGAGCCAGGGTGCTGCCTTTGTCGTATTCGAGGGGCGCGGCTGAGGCATCGGCTCCGGCACTCGGTAACAACCGGGTGCCGGTGACAGGATAAACGCTGATTCAACGGGGTTAACAATGGCACAAACAGCTACCACCCAGAGCACACGCGAACTGGTGCTGGCAAGGCGCCGCGCTATGAGCAGCGGCGGCAAGGCGGCACAGGCCGCCGTGTCGTCTGCCGCTACCACGCAATCCATGGCTGCATCTGCGCCTGGACGGGCGAAGGCTTCAGCGGCACCGGCCGCCAGCGGGCGTGCCGCTTCCATGGCGCGTCGTTTGGCGATGTCGAGCAGCGGCAAGGCCGGCCTGCAGGGCGGTGACCGTACCCGCATGGCGACGTCAGGCAGCGAGGCGGCGTCGGCAGCCCAGCCTGCCGCGGACAGCGGTGAAAAGAGCGGCTGTGGCTGCAAGCGGGAAAGGGCAGAGGCCACTGCGCCTGCCAGCCCTGTCGTCCCGGTGTTTAAGCAGGCCATGAACAGAGCCCGGCCGGTTACCGTGAAGCGTTCCGCTGGTCGTGCCGCCTCGCTGGCGCGCCGCGAGGCTATGTCGTCGCGTGGCAAGGCCGGTGTCAGCAAAAACGGTATTTCGGCCGCGCAGGCTGCGCGTGCCGGCAACCCGAACCTCACCAGCCGGGAGCTGGCGAAGACGCTGCGCGAGGGGCGCAGCCGCAATGGCAGCAGCGGCTATAAGAAGTCCGCGCCCTGCGGACGGGTGCGCCCGAAGGCGGCCGTGGAAACCGGCGCAGCCGAGGATCAGCCGTGGAAAGTGGGCGCCAGTGAAACCAGCCGTGGCCAGATGGTTACCGGTACCATGGTGGGTCGCAGCGCCAGCGTCACGGGCGATGAGCCCAGTACCTGCCGCGGCGTTACCGGCACCGAGTACCTGGGCGCGGATATTTTCCGCAATTTCTGCCAGAGCGACCCGAACGTCACGCCGCGCAAGGTCAGCGTGACGCAGACCTCGCACGGCAACCCCGTCAGCGGAAATATGATAGGGCGCGGTGCCAATGTGACCGGCAACGAACCGGGTACCTGCAAGCGGGTGACCGGCAACCAGTACATCAGTGCCGAGCAGTCACAGGCCTACTGTGGCGAATTTCTTACCAAGGGGCCAAGCAAGGTCCTGCAGGCCGAGACCCGCAAGGGCAAGGTCATGACCGGTTCCAATGTCGGTCGTTCCGAAAAGGTCACGGGCGACGAGTCCGGCATGAACCGGGTGCTGACCGGTACCCAGTACACACAGCCGGAAGAGATTGGCGCCGCGCCCGCGAAGGTCGGTGTCTCCACCACGCTTCGCGGCGGCAGCGTCACCGGCACCACGGTTGGTCGACGTGAGCGCATGACCGGCGATGAAGCCGGCAGCTGTCGCGACGTCACCGGTGACGACTATATCGGCCAGGAGCAGTACAGTGGTTTCTGCAACACCGCACCGCAACCGCAGGACCGCAAGGTCGGCGTATCCACGACCCTCAAGGGCAAGGCCGTGACCGGTACCATGACCGGTCGTGGCGCCAGCGTGACCGGCGATGAGCCGGGCACCTGCAAGGCGGTTACCGGTACGCCGTACGCGGGTTCTGAACAGTACGAGGGTTATTGCCCGCCAGACCAGGCCGCTGTGGCAGCCAGCCGCACGCGCCCCATGCGCAGTACGCCGGGTCCGGCCATGACCGGACAGCAGCCGGGTGTCGGCGGCAAGATGACCGGCGACCGCAAGGGTGTCTGCGAGCCGGTCTCCGGCACGCCGTATGTCGGCGC
>CAMYJV010000257.1:0-2694 GCA_947258805.1 uncultured Gammaproteobacteria bacterium
GGCGCTACTGCCCGCCAGCTCATAACCGATCGTCTGCGACTCCGGGTGAACCTCGCTCGCTTTGCCGGTCAGCAAAGGCCACATGCTGGTGCCGCTGATCGGGTGGATGGATCGACCCTCAAAGCTGTCTCCCGGCAGCGCAACGCCAGCCGCTTCGAGCAGCGTCGGCACGATGTCCTTCACGAAGCCGAAGCTGGTGGTGGTGCGGCCGGCCGGGACCTTGCCAGGGAGGTGGGCGATGAAGGGCACACGCAGACCGCCCTCCGAAGAAAATGTCTTGTAGTAGCTCGTCGGTGTGTTTGCGGCCGCGGCCCAGCCAGCACCATAGTCCGAGTACGAACCCTTCTGACCCATCGGCTCGTAGTTGCCGTCGTAGTCCTGCTCGTAGGTGTACGGGTAGTGCTCCTGGTACCACGGGACAAAAGCAGGCTGCTCCGGGAGTAAATTCGGATCGGCGCCGTTGTCTGAATGGAAGATAACCAGCGTATTGTCAGCCTGCCCCGTTGCCTCCAGGTGGGCGAGCAGCCGGCCGATATTGACATCCATGGCATCGACCATGCCCGCGTAGGTCTGCATGCGGCGCGCGTTAAAGCGTTTCTCTTCCGCGGAAAGCGAGTCCCAGTCCGGGATCTTCCAGCCCGCGAAGGTCGTGTCGTCGAACTGCGGCTGCAGCTCGACATCGGCCGATACTATACCCAGTTTGCGCTGCTTCTCCAGTCGCTTCTCGCGCAGTACCTGCCAGCCGGCATCGTAGACGCCGTTGTATTTGTCGATGTACTCGACAGGCGCCTGGTGCGGGTAGTGCATGGCCTGGTACGAGAGATAGGCGAACCAGGGCTGATCGTCGTCCTGGTTGGAGTCGATGTACTCGATGACCTTGTCGGTGTAGAAGACGGTCGAGTAGTAGTTGTCCTTCGGCAGGGTGACCGGCTTGTCGTCTTCGAAGTAGTGGACCTCCTTGTACAGCGGCGAGTATGACATGTCCTGGTAGTTGTCCGCGCCGCTCTCCATCAGTGCGAAGGAGCGCTCGAAGCCCCGTGCGTACGGAATCGTCTTGTCCGTCTTGCCCAGGTGCCACTTGCCGGCCATGTAGGTGTGGTAACCGGCCGCGCGGAGCAGCGCCGCCACGGTAACCACCTTGTCGTTGAGGCGGCCCTCGTAGCCCGGCTTGCCGAATTGGTTGTCCGCCTGAATCTCGAGCATGTTACCCATCCCGGCCAGGTGGTTGTCGACCCCCGTCATGAGCATGGTGCGCGTGGGCGAGCAGGCGGCGCCAACGTGGAAGTTGGTGAAGCGGATGCCTTCGGCGCCCAGCCGGTCGATGTTCGGTGTCTCAATCTCGCTGCCGAAGCTGCCGATGTCGCCAAAGCCCATGTCGTCCGCAAGCAGGATGAGGATGTTCGGGCGCTGCGTCGCGACCTCGGGTGCCGGCGTCGCGGGTGCTGCCGCCGCGGGTGCCGACGTCGCGGGTGCCGCCGTCTCGGCCGAGTCCTGGGCGCACGCTGAGATCAGCGCCAGCATGATCAAGACGGCAGGTATTGCAAAAACTTTTGCGTTCATTGTTTTCGTTTTCGCGCTCATCTTTTTTCTCTCTAATTAGCTATTCTGTTTTCGCAGCGAACTTCAAGGGCGCTGCATCGGGCCCATGACCGGCGTCTTCACCGGGGCCGCAACACCGTAGATCACGAAGATGCCATCACCGCCACCCCACGTCGAGGTCGGGCGGGCCGGATCCGCGTCCCCCGCCGCGTCTATATCGTTCCAGTTGTTCGCGACCCAGGCGTTGCCGGCCGGGTCAATCACAACGTCGGTGACCATCTGGATGCTGCCGCTCTGGAACACGTGGATGGCATCGCCGGTCTTGGTGCCCGCGGGATGCCCCTTCGTGTCGTCGCCGGCCATGAGGACGACACCGCGACCCCAGAAGTTGCCGATCCAGACATCATCATTGCCGTCAATCGACACGCCCCACGGCACGTTGACGGCCTTGCCGCCTTTGAATCCCATCGGCGCGGGCTGAGTGCCGTCGGGACGGATCATGTTGGCCGCACCCGTGGTCTTGCCCCCGCTGAGCCTCGGCTCCATGTACTCCAGGACGAGCTGGAACTGCTTCATGATCGACACGCCCTTCGGGATCTTCGGTGGCGGGAAGTCCAGGGCCATGTTGCTCACCACCCAGAGATTGCCCTTCGAGTCGAGGTTCACGCCGCGAACGCTGATCCCGGCGCGGAACGACTCCGCCTTAGACGGATCGTCGGCAGGAAATCGCACCACGGTGTCGGATGCGGAGTTGCTGACCCAGACGCGGTTCTGCGCATCGATCGCGATGCCGAACGGCGACGCCAGGCCCTCGACGGCCACGGTTTTTCCATCCTTCACGCGTCCGCCGGGGAAGTACAGCAGCTGGTCCTTCGTACCGTCCGCGATCCAGACATCGCCGTTGGCGGCGACGCCGACCCCCATCAGGTTGCCGACCTTGCCGGCCATGGGGAAATCAGATTCCTCGCCAACCGGTTTGCCGTCGAAGTCCATGACGCCAATCGACCCGTTGAAGCTGCTGACCCAGACCTTGTCGAGCGCCATGCCGGTGCCCCAGCCGATGCCGTCAACGCCCATGCCGGTGAAGCCGGTGATCGGTGGCGACAGCGCCGTCCCGTCGGGCGCGAGCTTGACTGTGCCGCCGCCGATGTTCTT
>CAMYJV010000257.1:2737-5188 GCA_947258805.1 uncultured Gammaproteobacteria bacterium
TCGACATGCAACTTGCCGGCACTGTAGATGCCGCCACCCGCGAACTTCAGGATCATGGCGAAGTCCGGCGGGGTGTAAGCGAGGTACGGCACGAACGGCGCGTTGCGCCTGGAGCCGTCTGCAGGCTGCGGGTAGGCCTTGTCGTAAAGGGTGTAAAGCGCCGCCGCGTTGGCCCACGGTGTACGCGCGATCCCGGCCATCGCCTCAAGCGTGTTCGTCGGCGGTTTGCCGCCGGCCACGGTTGCGGCATTCAGAAAATCGGCGCGCCATACATCATCAGCGACGGTCGCGAAAGCGGTTATCAGTGCGCCCAGGGTATTTAGCCGCGCCAACGTCGTGTTTTCCGTGCTGTTTATGGGATCGAGCAACACTTCGCCCCAGCTGCCGTTCGCGGGATCCACCAGGTTCCGCGAGTTGCCCGCGGCGATGCGCAGGCCCAGCTCGTTGCCGCGGATAGCCGTGCCGTCGATGAAGCGGGCGCTGGTAAAGACCGAGGCGACGGTGGTCAGCTCGTTGACCACGACCTCGTTGGGTGGTTCCGTGCCGAGCACCGACATCATTGCCAGATCATCCCGGGCGCCGCCTTTGGTGGTCAGGTAATAGACGTTGCCGTCTGCGCGCGCGAAGGGCGCTCGCAGCGTGAACTCGCCTTTCGCATTCGTCGAATCCTCGTCCAGGGATTTCGGCTCATTTTTGCCGGCGGTTAGCCAAAGTGTGACGGCCGCGCCGCTCACGGGCTGACCGCCTAACATCGCGGTCCCCTTGACGTCGAGTGCGAAAGCCGCCTGGCCGAGCAATATGGTAGTCACTAAAAGCGTGGCAATATTAGACTTAATTTTCATCATCCTCTCCCTGCTTCGATGCGCCCGTGCTTGCGCCTCACATGCTCTGCAGAATCTGTGCTTTGTTCTTGTTGTATTCATCCTGCGTAATCAGCCCCTGATCCAGCATCTTTTTCAGTTGCTCTAGCTGCTGATCCGGTGAAGCTGAACTCGCGGCAGGCGCGACAGACGCGGCTGCGGGCTGGGCCTGGCAGTAGGTCTTCTGCTCTTGCGCAGCGGCGCCTTGCTGGTAGGCCGCGGCTTCACGTTCCTGCGCCCTTCTGGCCGTCCTGCGGCCGACGGCAAGTCCGCCCGCAGCCGCCCAGAATTCGTCGTCGATAAAAAGCGACGCCTGCCCGAACGTGGCCGGGATCGTGCCCTCATCGACTTCAACTGCATACGAAACTACGCCGTCGTTGTATTGAGGGCCTGAAATCACGACCACGAAGCTCTCTACCTGTTCGCCGAGCAGCGAAAGCACGGCATTTGGCGGGTCAGTCGCGAAGCTGTCGCTACCCTTGGCCCAGGCATCGATGAAATGCTCAGGGTCGGAGTGGCCGAAGATGCGGTACGGACCATCCGCAAATTAAAGAGTATCGGCCCGGACTCGACCAGGCTGAGGCGGCCATCCGCAAACGACCCGGCTGCGGCATTCTGCACAAACAGGAACTCCTTCGCCTTGCTAACATCTTCGTGTGTCGGCGTCTCCGCAGCCAGCGCAGGCAGGCTAACTGACAGTATCGCCAGGGTCGCAAAAGTTAATCCGGCGGTCCATGCCTGCATTACAATTCTCCCGGTACGGTGTGTGTTCGTGTTGCTACTTTGCTACGGTTACCGTGCGACGGCCAGCACACTCAGTTGCTGTTAGCGCAGCGATGCTAATTGCAGAGAATCCTGGCCTTGGCACTCGCGAGTTCGAGTTCTTCCGCCGTTGTCGCCGCGAGCAACTGCTTCTTGGCCAGGTCGCAATCGCTTGCGTCCTCGATCAGTTCCTCCTCGATCTCGGCAATTATGTGCGCCGACGAGGGCCGGCACGCGGCCGGATCCTGGCGGCGAATATTAGCGCGATCGCCTGATTGTTCGACCGAAACACAATCACCGATCTGTATCTGGGTCTGGTCGCTGACGACGACAATCGCGCTGCCGTCATTGACCTTGACGGTGTATTCCATACCCGGGGCGGTGCCGGATCGGGACAGTGCCGTGCCGGCCGCGCCGCCGATGATGGCGTTGCGGCGTTTTTTCGATTTCGATTTGCCGCTGCCCGAGGCATAACCGAGCGTGCCACCGACCAGCGCCCCCTTGCCGCCGCCAGTCGACTGCAACGTGACTTGCTGCATTTGCTCGACGATGCCGAGCGTGATGGTGGCGCTTTGTCCGCTTTTTTGGGCCAAAGCCGGAAAACCCGCCGACAGTAAAGTAATCATAGCTGCGATCAACAAGTTCTTCATGCTCAACTCCTTAAGCGCCAAAGCGCGGGGGTTGGTAGGCGCGGGCAGGATTGAACTGCCGACCCCTACCATGTCAAGGTAGTGCTCTACCACTGAGCTACGCGCCTAAAATACTCGCCCGTGGGTCGCCGGGCGGGCGTGTAATGTAAGTAAAGCTGCCGCGCTTGGCAAGCAGGATC
>CAMYJV010000258.1 GCA_947258805.1 uncultured Gammaproteobacteria bacterium
GACCACGATCGCGTCGTCGACGATAATGCCGATCCCCATGATGAGCGCGAACATGCTGATCATGTTCAGGCTCATGCCCAGCAGGGCCATACCGCCGAAAGCCGCCATGATCGTCACCGGAATGCCCATCGCCACCCAGAACGCCACGCGCCCGTTCAGTAACAGGAAGAGCACGAGCGTTACCAGCGCCAGGCCGGTAAAGCAGTTTCTGATCAACATGCGCACGCGCTGGGTGACCTGGTCAGCGAACACGTCGTACATGTCCACTCGCAACGTCGGCGGCACTTCCTCGCGGAGCCTTTCCAGGTAGTCTTCAACCAGCCGCTGTGAATCGATGGAGTCGACACCCTTGGTGCGCCAGACCCCCAAGCCGATGGCGGTCTGCCCATCCAGCACGTGCCCGACTGCACCCTCTTCGAATGTATCGTAGATGCGGCCGATGTCCCGCAGGCGCAGCCGCTCACCGGTCATGCGCGACACCACCTCGATCTCGCCCACCTCGCTCGCGCTGCGTGCAAGGGATTCACTGCGGATCTGGCGCGACATGCCCGCGCCTTCGATACTGCCCGACGGGAGATCGAGGCTGGTTTCCTGCACGCGCTGCGCGATATCAGCCACCGTGAGATCGAGCCGGCGGGGGACTTCCGGCGGCAGTTCGACCCAGATCTCCGTGTCGCGCTGACCGACCAGCGTCACGCGTGCCATCCCGAGGTTCAACAGATCGTCGCGAATCCGGCGCGCGTAGGCCTTCAGCGCCTGCTCCGGGAAGGGTCCGCTGACCTCGATAGAACAGACCGGGTCGGTGGCAACGAACTGGGTGACCACGGGCCGTTCGATGTCCGTCGGGAAAGTGGTGATTCGCGCTACCGCGGCCTGCACGTCGGTCAGCGCCCGGGCAAGATTCACTTCTTCATCAAACTCAATGGTGATCTGGGCGCGGCCTTCGTAGGCCATCGACTTCACCCGGTCCACGCTCTCGATGAACCGCACCTCCGGCTCGATGGCCTTGACCACATTGACATCGACATCCTCCGGGCTGGCGCCGGGCCAGCGCACCGAAATCGTGATCACGTCGATCGTGATGTCCGGCATCACCTGGCGATTCAGCTGCATGAGGCCCCAGACCCCGAACAGGATCATCAGGATCATCAGCAGGTTGCCCGCCACCCGGTGGCGCGCGAACCTCGTCACCAGGCCCCGCTGCTCCGGCTCAGTCACCGCAAGACCACCCGGGCGCCCGCGCCGCCCTCGCGTAACTTCGTAATCACGACCTGGTCACCATCCTGGATGGGCGCTTCACCGGCGTTTTTCAGGATCAGCTCGGCGCCCGCGTAACCCAGAACTTCCACCTGGCGTGGGCTCAGCCGACCATCGTCAACGACGTAGACCAAATCTTCGCCGTACAGTGCGTTCTCGGGTATGCGGATCACGTCTTCGTAACTGCGGTCAGCAAGGGCCACGGATACGAAGACCCCGGGCCGCAGCACGGTCTGCTGGTCGCCCGAGTCGATGGTGGCAAACACGTCCACACCGCCCGTGGTGGCCACCACCTCGGCGCCCAACCGCTCAATACGCGCGGTGTAGGACAGGGTATCGTCGCCGACCTGCCAGACCACCTGCACCGGAAGGCCGATCAGGGGCTCCCCGCGTTGCGCCAGGCGACCGTACTGCGCGTTGGTCAGGGAAAAACGAACTTCCAGCCGGCTGGTGTCGATCAGGTCGGCCACGATTTCGTTGCCAAAACCGGTGAACTCCTTGCCGAGATCTGCCGTCACGTTTGCCAGCACGCCCGAAAAAGGCGCGACCAGGCGCGTGTCCCGCAGATCGCGTTCGGCCCGGCGGATGGCGATCTCGCGTTGCTCAAACAGCGCTTCCTGCTCCACGACCGCCAGCGCCGCATCGTCGAGGGCCTGCTCCGAAACATTTTTCTGCTGATAGAGGTTTTGGGTACGTTTCAGGTCGCGGCGGAGTTTTTCCAGGCGTGAACTGGACTCCTTCAGCTGGGAGCGATTGTCCGCAAGCGCGGTTTCAAAGTCGAAAGCGTCTATGCGCAGCAGCAACTCGCCCTTCTCTACCCGCCCGCCTTCGTGAAGATTCTCGCCAATTTCCACGACCAGGCCTTCTACCTGCGGGCGCAGCTCGCTGTGCCGGCCGGCAACAATCTCCCCGAAGAGCCGCAGCTCGGGCTGCACCTGCCCGAAGCGTGCCTCGACAGCCTCCACCGGCCAGACACGTTCCGGCGTTTCCACAGGTGTCAGCTGCGGCCGGGTCGCCATCATGACCGCGATCACGCCGACCGTGGCGGCAACGATCAGCGTCGGCAGCGCGACTTGACGCGCGCGCACCTTAAGCTCGACTGGCGGTTGCTTCGTCACGCTGCTTCATTCTCAGAAAACCTGCACAGTTCCGGCGGGCCCCGGCCCCCGGGACAGGGGCGAACACAGTACCGCATCGCTGCGAGAATGGCTCCGGAACAGGGCCCGGCTGGCCGTATGTTGCACGAAAACGGCAAAGTTCCGACCCGGATTGCGGGAACTTCGTATATGGGTACGGGTCTACCCGAATCAGCGACGGTGCGCAAAGCCAGACGCGAGGGGAGCGAAGCAACATGAACCTGACAACCGCGAACCCGGTCTGGGATTCGGTGGAAAAGACCCGCACGGGCCTGGGCTGGCTCGGCAACCTGTTTGA
>CAMYJV010000259.1 GCA_947258805.1 uncultured Gammaproteobacteria bacterium
TCGAGCATGGCCTTTGCCACGGGCTCGCCTGCGCCCTCGCAGACTCGCGCGTTTATCGACACGCCCGCCTTCAGGCCCCGCTTGGCCAGCGATTCCATCATGCGCCAGATACCGACCCGCATGCCGTACTCGTGCCAGGCCCAGTTCGGCACGTTCGGCACCGTCTGCACACCCGCCGGCGAAGTCACATACTCCCGCGCAATAGGCTTGCCGATGTCCCATTCCTCGACATTGGCGATCAGGTACACGGCCATGCGCGCGTTGTCGGGCAGCTTGAGCTTGTCCCGGTGCGGCATCGCGGAGAATTGAAAGCGTTCTTCGGGGCGTTTCATGTTGGGTAGTTTCAGTAATTGATCGCCGGTGACATGGATGGATAGAACACGCCCACCAGCCGCATACCTTCAGGAGTCGTGCATTCCAGCGAGTGATGCTGCTTCAGGGGCAGGAAAATCGTATCGCCCGTTTGCACCGGCGTCTTGGTTTCGTCTGTCCACAGGAAGCCCTCACCATTCAGGATGGTGATGGTCTCCTCGTACAGGTGCCGGTGATGGGCCGCGCGGCTCGGCGGCAATTCACCGATGAACTGGGTCACCGGCGTGCCGTGCTGCTCGTGATCGACCAGCACCTGGAAGAAGCGGTCGGCCATCGGCTCGCGTTTGGCGGGATCGACGCCCTGCACGCGGTCCGGTACCGACGTGTCGAAAGTGGCTGGCATGGTGTCCAGGTATTCCGGCGCCTCGCAGTGCGGGCAGACGGTGATGTTCACGACCAGCGGCTCGGCACCCTTGGCGCTCAGCCGGAAGCCCTCGCCGGGTTTGACGCAGACACCGGTCTCTGCGCCGATATCGAAGCTGTGATCGGCAATATCCACCTGGCCGCGGCCGGATACCACAAACAGCGCCACGTCGGTCTCCGGGAAGCGCTGCACCGGCGTGTCGCCCTCATTGACGATCGCCAGGTACTGCGACAGGTGCTTCGCGCCGTCCCTGGCACCAATGACCGGGAAGATTTTCAGCGCGCCATGTTGTTCCATCGCGGCTTCGGGCACCCGGATTACGTAGCAACCGCTGTCGAGCATGGCCTTGCTTGAGCCACCCTCGCCCGCGGCGTAATCCACCATCCTGGCACCAGCACCGTCGCCTTCTTTCGCTTCCGCGTACTTGTCGGACAGCTGGTTGTGGGCGCCATCACAAAAAGGCGCGTTCTTCGTGTGCTTGCAGGCGCACAACAGCTTTTCTCCGTCGGCCTCGGCCTTGAACTTCAGCGGCTCGAAGCCGGTCTCCTTGTGCGAACCGTCGCAGAAGGGCTGGTTGCCGCTGTGTCCGCAGCTGCACCAGAAGTAGGTCTTGCCGGCCTTCAGTTCCACCAGGAAAGGCTTGCGCCGGAAAATGACGGGCTCCTCAGCCATCTGAATGTCCTCCGTGTTTTTGCAGTTTTCAGGCGAGCAGGTCGCGATGCCCGTGCAAGGCCTCGAACAGCCGCTCGATATCCTGCTCGTTGTTGTAGAAATGGGGCGAGATGCGCAGGTTGTTATCGCGATCCGAGGTCACGATGTCCTGCGCCGCCAGGCGGGCCACGAGCGCGGGCGCATCCTGGCTTTGCACCGCGATCATCGCGCCGTGACGCGCGGGATCCGTGGGCGTAACGATGGTGTAGCCGGCCGCCTTTGCCAGGGACTTGATCTGGTCCGTCAGGCCGCCGATGCGCTGCTGAATGGCGGGCAGACCCACCTCCTCCAGGATTTCCAACCCGGCAATGGCCGCGTAGATGTTGATCACCGGCGGCGTGCCGGCCTCGAAGCGCCGCGCCGAATGCGCCGGGTTATACCGCGTGATGTCCATCGCAAAGATGTCTTCCGCCGCGAACCAGCCGGTAACCGTTGGCACCAGTGACTCGATCAGCTCGGCGCGCGCATACAGAAAGGCCACGCCGGCGGTGCCCATCAGGTACTTCACGTTGCCGCCCACCGCAAAATCGACGCCGACGGCATGCACGTCGAAAGGCATGGTGCCGAAACCCTGGTAACCGTCCACCATCATCAGCGCGCCGCGCTCACGGGCGAGTGCGGCAATTGCCGGGATATCGAGGCGCGCGCCGTTGCGAAAACAGACCTGGGCCACCGAAACGATCTTCGTCTGCTCGTCGATCGCGTCGGCAAAGCTCTCCACCGGAATGTAGCCGTCCGTCTCCGGCACGCGCACGACTTCTGCACCGCGCAGTTCCTGCGCGTACCAGATCTGCGCGTCTGTCGGAAACTCGTAGTCGCTAATCACGACCTTGTGACGCCCCTCGTCGAAGCGCAGCGCCGATGCGATGGCGTTGATCCCGGCGGAGGCCGACGTGGTGACCGCGATTTCGTCGGCCTGGGCGTTCAGCAATCGCGCCACTGCGCTGCGCGCGGCTTCGTTGCGCTCGACCCAGTAGTTCCAGTCGCAGCCCTGCTCCAGCCGGTCCTGCAGGTAGCGCTGCACGGCGGCCTGCACGCTGAGCGCCAGCGCGCCATAGGAACAGCTGTTGATGTAGGTCTTGTGCTCGAACACCGGGAAGCGGGCGCGCAATTCGTCCCAGTTGGGTGCGGCCGCCGTCGTGTCTGCTGCCAGGTCTTGCATAGTCTTATTACCGCTCGGAATTCAGCTGAACCACAGGTCCACCATGATCAGGATCATCGCTACTGGCACACCGTCGCCCGGTCCAGGCACCAGCCAGCGAACAGCGCAATCAGCAACGCGTTCATGGGCAGCATGAAGTTGGCGACGACGAAATCGATGATGTCGAAAAAGGTCTTGCCCTGCATCAGCGACAGGGACTCGAGAGGATGAAAGTCTGCCAGCACGCTGAAGGACAGCACCGACACGATGCCGCCAATCCACGCCACCACGCCGCAGGCCACGGTCATCGTGGGGCGATGGGCACCGCGGTGCTCTTCCAGCCACGCCACGACCGGCTCCACCATGCCGATACCCGTGGTGTAGGCGGCGAGAAACAGCAACAGGAAAAACAGCGTCCCGATGATGATGCCGCCGGGCATCTGGCCAAAGGCCACGGGCAGGGTCACGAATATCAGGCCGGCACCTTCACCGGGGCTGAGACCGTACTGGAACACGATGGGGAAAATGGCCAGCCCGGCCAGCAGGGCCACTGCCGTATCACCGCAACAGATGATCGTTGCCGAGGTGGGCAACGAGAAATCTTCTGGCAGGTAGGCACTGTAGGTAATCATGACCCCGACGCCGATGGCCAGGGAAAACAGCGCCTGGCCCAGGGCCATCAGGATTGCGTCGGTACCCAGTCGGGAAAAGTCCGGCGTGAACAGAAATCGCAGGGCGGCGCCGAAATCCGCCTGCACCATGTTGTAGACGACCAGGCCCAAGAGAATCACGAACAGCGCCGGCATCGCGACCTTGGACACCCGCTCGATGCCGCTGTGCAGACCACGACTCACGGCGACCACAACGCTCACGATAAACAGGCCGTGCAGCAGCAGCTGCCGAAACGGTTTGCCGATCTGCAGGGCAAAGCTTTCCTGGGAGCTTTCGCCGGTCATGCCGGCAAAGCTGCCGGTGACGGCCAGGCCCAGGTAGTCCAGGGACCACGCCGCCACAACGGCGTAATACGTCAGGCCCAGTATCGGCACCAGGATGCTGAGCCAACCGATGCTTTTCCAGAACGGCGAATGCTGGCCCTCGCTGACCAGCTGCTGCATGGTGCCCACCGCGCTCTGTTTGCCGCGCCGGCCCATGGCCATTTCGGCCATCATCACCGGCAGGCCGAGCAGGAACACGAAGCCGAGATACAGCAGCACGAAACCTGCGCCGCCGTTTTGCCCGGCGATGTACGGGAAGCGCCACAGGTTGCCGAGACCCACGGCCGCGCCAATGGTGGCCATCAGGAAGGCCCGGCGCGAGGTCCACGACTCGTGCTGAAAAGCAGTGCCGGCGACGGCCACGCCCTTAGCCCCGGCGGCCAGACATGGAGCCTCGCCACCGCGGTGCAAACTGGCAAACAGGCATGCTAAATTCCCGCCATGTGCATGCAAATGAATATATCTGAATCACCTGACCGGGGGAAGCGCGGCCAGGAGCCGGGGATATGAAATGAGCCACGGGCTTAGCGGCGGCGACAACTGGCTGGAAGGCTTTGTGCCGTACCAGATCTACCGCATCACCAACAGCCTGAACCAGCGGCTGCGCAAGCGCCTGCGCCGGCAGCCCATGAGCGTGAGCCGCTGGCGGGTCCTCGGCGTGCTGCGCGCCCAGGGGACGCTGACCATCAACGCCATTGCGG
>CAMYJV010000260.1 GCA_947258805.1 uncultured Gammaproteobacteria bacterium
CGGCGAAGCGCCGAGCCGCTGACAAGTTGACTCCGACCTCGTGCAAAAAGCGGGGCACAACCATGACGCTGATCAGTCCCCAGGAACTTCTGCCGCTGCACCCCCGCGCCGACTGCGTGGTCGTCGACTGTCGTTTCGATCTGATGGATCCGACCGCCGGCCGGGCCGCCTGGGCGGCGGGGCACCTGCCCGGCGCGCTGAATCTTCCGCTGACGGGTAATCTCGATGCCGACGGCCGCTTTCTAGATCGCGACGAACTGGCCGAGCGTTTTCGGACGCTACTGGGTGAACGTGCGCCCGGCGATGCGATAGTGATGTGCGGCTCCGGCGTATCGGCCTGCCAGGTCCTGTTGGCCATGGAGCACGCCGGCTTGCCGGGCGCGGCGCTGTATACCGGGTCGTGGTCCGACTGGATCAGCGATCCCGCGCGACCCGTCGCACGGCGCTGACAGATGCCGGCGTGCCGAGGCGCCCGCGTTGCATCGGCCTTGCTCGCGGCCGGGCTGGTGGCGTGTGCCGGGCCATCAGGCACCAAGCAGGACAGCGCGGCAGAGGCGCCGGTCAGTGCCGGCCAGCAGGCGTGCTTTTATCCCCGCCAGGTGCAGGATTTCCAGGTCCTGGATCGCAGCTCGCTGGTCGTTTTTGCGCCGTCGCGGCGCAATGCCTACCTGGTTAAGATCAGCCCGCCTGCGAACGATCTGCGCATGGCGGATGCGATTGCCTTCGACTCGCGCTCGAACCAGATCTGCGGGAGAGCAGGGGACGGACTGCAGATCGGCGCCAGCGTACCGCGTCGCTATTTCGTCGCGGATGTCCGGCGGCTGGAACCGGGCCAGCTGGACGCGCTCCTGTCGAGCTACGGCAAAGGCGAGGCCGGCGCCGGGCTGGAACCCCTAACCGATACGGCTGCGGATATCGAGCCTGTAGAAAGCGCCGCGGATCAGTAGAATCGCCGTCGGTAATTCAGGAACGACCTCATGAACGACATTCTGCAGCGTGACCATCGCTCCATTCGCGGCAAGATCCTGTACACAAGCAAGAAGCCCGAGCGGCTGGACCAGGAACGGGGCCGCGAGTACTTCATGATCAACGTGCACAGCGACGGCAGGCGTTCCTGCTACGCACACTGCGAAATCGACGACCGGCCCAGCGTGATGCGCGACATCCACTACAGTTTGAACGAAGACTGGGACCCGACAGACTGCTATGTCCGCCTGGCCGTGAACGATCGCTTCATGGGCACCGGCTGGTTCCGCTTCGGCGAAGATTTTGCCGAGTGCGAAACCTATACGTCACTGGAAGGCCGCGTGACGCAGCGCATGGACACGCGCGGCCGGCTGCGCAGCTTCCAGAATCACGCCATCCTGTGCGACGCGTGGCACATGCGGCTGTTCAAGCGTGACGCGGGCGCCGGCGTGCAGAAACTCGACCAGATGCTGCTGTCTTCACCCGATCACCGCGGTGCCACCGGGCCCATGCTGTTCAGCATCAGCATGCACTGCCAGTACGTGGGTGAGGAGAAGATCGAAGTGCCTGCGGGACAATTTGATGCCTGGCATTTCCAGATGGTCTCGGCCCCCGGGCTGCCGGAAGCCCATCCGCCCTATGACATCTGGGTTAGCGCAGACGACGACTACGTCTTTTTGCGCGGCACGGTGGGTGGGTACATGCAAACCTGCTACGAACTGGTGGAACTGGCCCACGACGACCATCCGGGCGCGGCCGACTAGCCACGCGGGCCGTCAGTCGGCAGCCGGGGCCTCGATGAACTCGAGCCACTCACCGGCCGGCCCGACCGCCACCGCAACCGTGCCTCCGAGGTACGGCACTTCCGGCAAAACCGCAGGCGCCCCGCGCCAGTCGAGATCCAGCGCGTCAATGCTGTCAACGGCAAACCCGACCATGGCCACCCCGGGCGGCAGCATGCCGGCCTGGCGACTGCGGGGCTGACTCGCGCCCTGGGGATACTCGTCCAGCTCGATCAGAAATTCGGGCGAGATAGTGGCGATCGCCAGCGGGTAGGTGGTGTCTGCCGAGAGACCCTGCGCGTTTGACAGCACATCGATCTTGAAAGGCTGCGGTTCGCTGACCGCAAGTCCCAGCCGATCGCCGTAAAAGTCGTTCAACGCGGCCATGGACGGGCCGCCCAGTACCATGATGAACACCCGGTCGATGGCCGTATTGATCTCGAACTGCCCGTTCCACGTCAGGTACAACAGTTCGTTGCCAGGACCGATGGCTTGCAGGGCGCGCGGCGCATTTGGCGCGTCCCACAAGTCGGCCGGCGGGCCGACGATGTCGAACGGCGAGCCCTCGAGACGCTCGGCAACGGCGTCAGGGTCCTTGACCAGCAGCTCCGTCGCATTCCACCCGTGCGTCAGCATCGGTGCATAGCCGTCCACGGTCTCGCTCTCGACGAAACGCAGCAGCGACGGGTGCCCGCTCTCGGCCCGCATCAAAAGATATGGCCGACCCGCGGCGGTCGGTGCTCCCCAGACCGTTGCCGTGGCCTCGCTGACGATACCGCCACCGACGTTCACATAGTCGAGATAACGTTCATACGCATTCTCCTTGGGTCACCCCCGGCTTTCCGGTATCGTGACGCGCCCAGCAGCGGGGCGCCGGAGAAGGCCGTTGAGCGAGTCAAGACGCTTCTACTACGGGTGGATCATCGCCATCTGCACCCTCGTGATCATGTGGATCACCAACGGCATCACCTTGGCCGGCCTGACCGTCTTCGATGAAGAACTGCTGAATTTCCTGGGTGGCGACAGCGGCCCTGACGGGTTGCGTGGCGCGCTGAAGTTCCGGGATACGATCACCCTGCTCGGCAGCGGCCTGCTCGCGCCGCTGGCCGGCGCCCTGGCTGACCGCATCGGCGTCCGCCCGCTGATGTTGGTGGGCCTGGTGTTGCTGTCGGTCGCCAATTTTCTTTATTCGCGCATCAGTTCGATGGGCGAGATCTATGCCATCCACACGATCATCGCCATGTCCCTGGCCGGTGCGGGCCTCGTGGTCAACGTGATGATCGTGTCGAAGTGGTTCGTGAAGAACCGCGGGCTGGCTGTCGGCCTTACCGTGGCCGGCACCAGCCTGGGCAACGCCGCCCTGCCACAGCTGAACGCCTGGCTGATCTCCGAGTTCGGCTGGCGTGTTGCCTTTACCTATACCGCCGGCATTCCACTGTTGCTGATTCCCGTCGTGTTGTTCCTGATGCGCGAGAAGCCCGAAGACATGGGGCTGGTCGCCCCGGGCAGCGAGTCACTCGCCGCCGGCGTCTCGCACACGCAACTGGGTATGTCTTACCGGGAAGCCCTGCGGACCAGGAATTTCTGGCTCCTCGCCACGGTTGCGATGCTGACCTTCTATTCCATCCTCGCCTTGCTGACCAACCTGTTTCTGCACATGCGCGAACAGGGCTTCGAACCCCAGGTGGCGGCGAGCGGGCTGACCGTGCTGTTTCTGGTCGGCCTGGTCGGGAAGCTGGCCAGTGGTCTGCTCGCCGACGTGCTGGGCCGCAAGCGAATCTTTGTCGGCACGCTGGCCATCATGTGCACCGGCGCATGGCTGTTGATCAGCACCAACGAGGCCACCTTCTGGCCGGCCATCGTGCTCCTCGGCGCCGGCTGGGGGGGGCTGTACACGCTGTTGCAGCTGCTCGCAGCGGAGACCTTCGGCGTCCGCGACCTGGGCAAGATCCTGGGCACGATCACGGTACTGGATACCTTCGGGGGCGGCCTGGGCCCGGTCCTGACCGGCCTGATGTATGACCGATTCGGCTCATACACGATCCCGTTCACGATCATTGCCGTGCTGGTGACCGTGGCACTGGTGCTGGCGACGCGTTTCCGGGTAACGTCCACCGGCTGACAGCCCATGGCCCGCCAAACCCCGAGAGGACGCCCGGCGTGACCGACGCATTCCGACCCAGCCAGGCCCTGCGCGAGGTGCGCTACGAAATTCGTGGCCGCCTGGCCGCGCGTGCCCAGGAACTCGAGCGGCGCGGCTACGAGATCGTTCAGCTGAACATCGGTAATCCCGGGCCCTTCGGCTTTCGCACGCCGGAGACCATGCGGCTGGCGATGATCGAGAACCTTTCCAGTGCCGAAGGCTACTGTCACCAGAAAGGCATATTTCCCGCCCGCGAAGCCGTGGTCATGCAGCAGCAGGACCGAGGCATCGGCGAGGTCAGCGCAGAACATGTCTTTATCGGCAATGGCGTGAGCGAACTGATCGACCTGACCCTGCGCGCCTTGCTGGACCCCGGCGACGAGGTTCTGATTCCGAGCCCGGACTACCCGCTGTGGACAGCCGCAGTCACCCTGAACGAAGGTCGCCCGGTGCACTACCAATGCCGGCCTGAAAACGGCTTTCAGCCCGACCTGGCAGAGATCGAAAGCTGCATCACGGCGCGCACGCGCGGCATCGTGGTGATCAATCCGAACAATCCTACCGGGGCGGTGTACAGCCGCGAGCTCCTCGAGGGCATCGCCCGGCTGGCCGAACAGCGCAAGCTGGTCGTGTTCAGCGACGAAATTTATGACCAGATGGTCTACGACGACGCAGAGTTCATCCCGATGGCTACGCTGGTTCGGGACAGCTTGTGCGCAAGCTTCAGCGGCCTGTCCAAGGTCTACCGTGCCTGCGGTTATCGGGTCGGCTGGGTGGTGTTCAGCGGTGAGCTGGCGCACGCGCAGCCCTACCTGGATGCAATGGACCTGCTCGCATCGCTGCGCCTGTGCAGCAACGTGCCGGGCCAGTGGGCGGTGCAGACGGCGCTCGGCGGGTTCCAGAGCATTGAGGGCCTGGTTCGCCCGGGCGGGCGACTGTACGAAGCGCGACAGACGGTGCTGGATGGCGTCGCGCGCAGCAAATATCTGACCCTGGTGCCACCGGCCGGCTCCATGTACGCCTTCATCGGCGTGGATCAGCAGCGGTTGCCGGATTTCGACGACAATCGTTTCGCGATGGACCTGCTGGAAAAGCATCACGTCCTCGTGGCGCCGGGCATCAGCTTCAACACCGACTACAACAATTACTTTCGCATCACGACCCTGCCCGATCCGTCGGTACTCGCAGATGTATTTGGCCGGATGGAACAGTTGCTGAGCGAGTACGCTGCTGAACAATAATCTACTGTAAGTTATTCCATTAAAATATTGTTTTAACCCCGACATTCGCCTGCTGTCTGCCTGGGTCGAGCAGGCCTGGGAAACTTCGCTGATGGCCGGCGGAATTGGCGCCGGTCTGCGCTTGTTGAGCCGCAGCCAGTCGCGCCGGCTCTGGAGCCAGGTGGTCAGCGCCGACCTGGAACCAGTGGCCCCGCTGCTGAACCTGGTCGAACAGGCGTGGCGCGCGTTGCACGACTGGGGCATCTCCCTGCCAGCCGCAGGGCAGCGCGCCGGCGGCGCTGATGCCGAGCGTTTCCTGACCTGGGCGAACCACTACCAGCAGCGATGCCGCCAGGAGGGCTGGGTGGATTCCATTGTCGCGATGCAGGCACTGCAGAAAGAACTTGCGACGGGTCCCAAGTGGTTGCCGAAACAACTGCTGTTCGTGGGCTTCGAAAGCTGGCAGCCGGCCCTGCAGGGGCTGGCCAGCAGCCTGCAGCAGGGTCATTGCGACGCGCGCCCGATGCAACCAGGGGCTGGCAGCCTCACCACTGCGCAACGGCTGGAATTTGTCGAGGAGGGCCAGGAGTTCAGGGCCGCGGCGGCCTGGTCGGCGCAGGCATGGGGAGCCGGGGCGGACCGCTGCGTTGGAGTGATCGTCCCGGACCTCGCGCAACGCGGACCGGCCTTGCGCCGGGCCATGCTAGATGCGGCCCAACCGGACTGGCGCCAGCGGGCCGGGGTTCAGCGGCCGGTCAGCGGCGGTGAAGCGCGGGACGTGGCCGACCTCGGGGCGGTGCACGCGGCACTGCTGTGTCTGTCGCTTTGCGCCGAGCGCATGGACTACCAGCGACTGGGACAGCTGCTGCGCTCGCCATATATCGGTGCTGCGAGCCGGGAAATGGCGGCGCGGGCGCGCCTTGACGTGTGGTTGCGAGAGCGCGGCGAGCGCGACTGGGGAATTGCCGTGGCGCGCAACAAGGCCCGCGAACTGGCTCCGGAGCTGGCCAGGCGCCTGGAAGCCGCGGGCAGGCGACAGGCAAAAGGCCGCCGCAGCCCTGCGGGATGGGCCGACTGGATCACGAGCCACCTGGACTTGATGGGCTGGCCCGGCAAAGATCGTCCGGACGCCGATGCGGCCAGCGCCATCAACGCATGGCGGGAGCTGCTGGAAAACTTTACTGCCTGCGGCCATGTCACGGGCCAGATGAATTTTCAGGCCGCGCGGCGCACGCTCACGGAGATGGCCCGGGAAGCAAGAGCGCCGAGCCGTGAAACCGGCGGCGGGTTGCAGTTGCTGAGCCCCGCGGAGGCGCTGGGCCAGCAATTCGACGGGCTGTGGATTGCCGGCCTGCACAGCGAAGCCTGGCCGCCGCCGATGCGCCCGAATCCACTGATTCCGCTAAGTCTGCAGAGGCAAGCGGGCATACCCGGCGCCGCGCCGGACAGTCATGCCCGCCATGCCCGGTCGCTGATGCAACATCTGTGGCGGTCTGCCGACCACGTCCTGGTCAGCGCCGCGCACCGCCGTGGCGATGAACAACTCACCCCGACGCCGGCCCTGGCCGAACTCCAGGCCGTCGCAGCCAGTGCGCGGTTCGAGGTTCACCCGCCTTCATTGAGCGAAGAGATCGCGGCGCGCAGTGAGACAGAAGTGGTGGCTGATCCGGCGCCTGCCATGGGTCCAGGGCAGACACTGCGCGGGGGGGTGCGCCTGCTGCAGCTCCAGGCAATTTGCCCGGCCCGCGCATTTTTCGAGTTGCGACTGCATGCACGCGAATTACCGCTGCCGTCATTCGGCATTGACGCCGCCACGCGCGGGCAACTGGTGCACGCCGCCCTCGACACGTTGTTTCGCGACCTGCGGGACCGGGAACTGGGCCCGGACTCACCGGAAGCGCGAGCTCTCGTCCCCGCAGCCGTCGCAGCCAGCCTGAAGGGCCGGCTGCCGCCAAACCCGCTGAATCGCGTCCTCGGCGAACTCGAGGCCCAGCGCCTGGCAGGGTTGCTGAATGAGCTGCTCGAGTTTGACGCTGCCCGTCCGGCGTTCAGGGTCGTTGCCACCGAGGCCCAACTGCAGGTGCCCCTGGGACGTCTCGAGCTGGCCTTGCGAGTCGACCGGATCGATGCGCTGGAGACGGACGATCAGCTGGTAATTGACTACAAGACCGGCGGGCAGAAGAGACGCGCCGACTGGTTCGGCGCCCGACCCGCCGAGCCGCAGCTGCCGCTGTACGCGGTGGGCAGCGGCGCTCGCAGCGTGGCCTATGTGCGGCTCAGTGAGGACGGCATCGCGATCGACGGTATCGCCGGCGACGATACCGGGATTGTCGGCATCAGGACCGTCAGCCAGCTCACGCAGGGACGGCTGGAGTCGTGGCCGGAACTGGTGGACGAATGGCAGGCCGCACTGGTCGCGCTGGCGGCAGAGTTCGCGGCCGG
>CAMYJV010000261.1 GCA_947258805.1 uncultured Gammaproteobacteria bacterium
TGCGGACCGGTCAGCAGATTGAACATCGCATACGAATCGGCGTTGCTCGCATAATGGCTGACACGTTGCTGTTGCCCCGTCGCAGGGCGCTGGCTAGGACTGCCTATGCCCCATAGATTGTGCTTGACCAGTTTTCTCGGAGAGAGAAGCCTTCGCAGAGTAACCCCAAATGCGTGAGGCCGCGCCACATCAGTTGATGACCGGGAGGTGGGTCGCCGCGGCGGTCAAGATAACCGCCGATGCGGGCGACTAAGCGCACGGCATCCCCGAGTCGAGCCGGGGGCGGAAAGTTTTTTTTGGGCGAATGCTTGCAGGACCTCGATCTCAAGATCGGAGAACAAGACGCTGGCCGGGAGGTCGGGGCACTCCCGGCCCAACAGCGTCATGAGCATGAGACGCCAGGCAATGACCAGGCGGATGGCAATGGCGCGTTTCAAACGCTCGGCGGTCTCATGGCGCAGGGCTTCGACACGGCAGCCGCTTTTGAGCACGCGATGCCAGTCTTCAATGCGCCAGCGCAAGCAGTACCAACGCAGGCACGTTTGGGCCTCTTGCAGCGACGCGATCGGCGAGGTGGAGAGTAAGCACCACTCGATGGGTTCGACCCCTTGCGGCGGATCGGATTCGTGCACGTAGACGGCCCAGACCGACAGGGGGCCCTGCTTTTTATGGGGTGCCGGTGGACGGAACTCGACCCGCCGGTAATGCACGGTGACATGTGCCGTGCGCGCCGGGCGCCCGGACTTGGCCTTGTGCTTGCTCCGTTTAGGGCGAGCGCTTTGGCGCTCGACCTTAATGCTGAAACGGCCACGTTCCGGGCTGGCACGCAGGGAGTCGAAGAGCTGGAGGCTGTCAGTCGTGTTGCGGTTGTACTGGGCCCGCACCAACAGGTCGACACCGGGGTTGTGGCGTTGCTCATCGAACAACTCATAGAAGTCGGCCTCCCGATCCAACACGCAGACCAGGCGTGTCTGCGGCAATTGCTCGGCCACCTCGCGGCAGTCGCGTAGCGCTTTGATCCAGCAATAGGTCTCCTTCTCTTCGATCGGTATGTTGCGTTTTGGCCTGGTCTTCTCGGGCGCTGCCGGGGTCGGTGCCCAACACTGCGCGCGCAACACCCCCAACGGCAGCCCATCGGTGGTGACCGCCAGGGTGGAATGCAGATGCAGCCCACGGGTCTTGGCGCTGGTCTGGTTGCCACCGATGATGCCGAGGTCCTGACACTGCGCCAGGGCGGAGTAATTTAGATCGGTCCCGTCCTGCACACACAACACGGTCGACTGCGCCTTCATCCGTTGCACCGTGCGTTCGCGGTGAGGCGCCAGCATGGCATCCATGGTGATCGGCGAAGGGTCCGGTTGATCAATCATGCGGTAGTAGCCCTTGACCGTCGCACGTTCTCCCTCGGCAGCAGCGGTAAAGGCATCACCGGGTTTGTGCGCCTGTCGGCGGGCACTGTCGACCAATCGGCGGCTCAGGCGTGTATCACCCAAACACGCCTCGCCGAACTCCTGTTGCGCCCACTGCGGCCCGTCCATCCCGGCGCCGGGCTCCAGCGGTGGCGAACCCGCTGGTTCGCTGATCTCCATCAAGGCACGAAAATCCGTCTCCAACGGATAGACATAGACCGCCTTGAGCGTTTCCTGCTTGCGGGTATGGCGATCCTGTCGGCCCCGCCCCGCAGTCTGTCCGATGCAGGACCAATTCGCCGCCCGATAACAACTCCCACGATGGATCTCGGTGTCGATGAAGCTCTCCAGCAACCAAGGGCGAAGCGCATACTTCGCTTCGTAATCATCGGCGATTTGCCGCTGGACTCTGCCCAGCACCCGCGACGCAAGATTCTGGCACCCCACCTCGGGGCGAATCAGAAAACGACTCATCCCGACCACGCGATCCAAAAACCGGCGGCGCGTCGCATCGTCCCAGCCGATCCACTGCTCCCGATCCTTGAGCCGCAACGCCGCCGACGCGAACCCCAGTCCTCCCAGCCAGCCGTGCTGCGAGGCAATGATATACCGCAGCTGGCGCCCCACCAGTGGTCCTGCGCCCCTTGGGTGCTCGCGCAGCATCAGCTCGTTCCACACCCGCATGTGCTGTTCCGTGCGCACCTCAATGAGCTCCAGTCCACGGACATCCTGCGCTTGCGCCGGGACCCCTGTCGGCGCTGCCACCGCTTCGCAAAGCCGCCGCGGCTCTCGTGCCTTGAAGACGGCCCGCAATCGCGATGCCGGTAACTGGAAATGACCGGCTTGTTCGAGTTCTCGCAAGGCGCGCAGACAGCCCGCTCGCTGCAAGTGCCCGCGTGGATCGTGGAAGCCGAACTGTTCACAGAGTGCATCGGCAAGCCGCGAGCGGTTCTCGACATCCCCTCCCGCCAACGTCGCCCGGATCGTCTCGATTGCAGCCGGTTGTTCCAGCGTTCGCTTGATTTGGTTTTGTGCGTTCATGCCGCTACCGTAAACGGCCGGCATGTGAATGTCCAGTGGCTAACTATGGGGCATAGGCAGGGCTAGCCATCGTCCGGCTTTCGAGCAACAGAAACGGATACAGAGCCGTGCCGAGGAGACCGATTCCTAC
>CAMYJV010000262.1 GCA_947258805.1 uncultured Gammaproteobacteria bacterium
GGCCCGAGCGCGCGCGCTGGGTTGCCGCTTGTCCGCCCATCCCTTCGGCCACGGGGCCTGGCACGAGCCGGCCGGCGCGGTGCTCGTAGATTCGTATCACTGCAGCCGGTACAACACGCAGACCCGCCGGCTGACGGAACCCATGTTCAGGCGTGTCTTCGGCGACATCCGCGATCGCCTCGCTGCGTGAGCCCGGCCATGGTTGACGACGGCACTTTCGACCCCAAACGCTTTCTCGCCACGCTGACGAACCGGCCGGGCGTATACCGCATGCTCGACGCGCAGGGGAAGGTGGTCTATGTCGGCAAAGCCCGCGATCTCAAGAAGAGGGTGGCGAGCTACTTCGGCGCGAAGGCGCATCACCCCAAGACCCAGGCCCTGATGCGCGTAGTCGACCGTGTGGAGGTGACTGTTACAGCCAGCGAACAGGAGGCGCTGCTGCTCGAGTACACCCAGATCAAGGCGCACGCGCCTCGTTACAACGTGCTCTACCGGGACGACAAGAGCTACCCGTATATTCGCGTGACCACGCACCAGGACTTTCCAAGATTCGAATTCCACCGCGGTTCCCGCAAGGCGCCGGGGCGTTACTTCGGGCCCTATCCCGGCGCGGGAAATGTGCGCGAAGTGCTCGGCCAGTTGCAGAAACTGTTCCGCGTGCGCCAGTGCCGCGATTCCTTTTTTGCCAACCGCACGCGCCCGTGCCTGCAGCACCAGATCCACCGCTGCACGGCACCGTGTGTCGACCTTGTGAGCCAGGAGGACTACGCGCGCGACGTTGCCTATGCGATGCGCTTTCTGTCGGGGCGCAACGAGCAGGTGGCCGATGAGCTGGTCCAGCGCATGGAAGCTGCAGCCGAGGCCCTGGACTTCGAAGCGGCCGCGAGAATCCGCGACCAGATTGCTGCCGTGCGCCAGGTGCAAGCGACGCAGATCGTCGCCGGCAAGCAGGCGCGGGATCTCGATGTGATCTCGGCCCACAGCGAAGCGGGGGTTCACTGCGTTGCGTTGCTGATGATCCGCGGCGGACGGGTCCTGGGCAGCCGGGCCCTGTTCCCAAAAGTTGCCGGCGCGCCGGAACCGGCCGAGCTGCTGGAGGCTTTCATCACGCAGCACTATTTCGAGCTGCCCGCACCGCCGGAACTCCTTGTGACGACCCCGGTAGACGACTCCGACCTGCTGAGCGAGGTGCTGACGAGCCGTGCCGGACACCGGGTGGAGATTCGTCACCGTGTGCGCGGCACGCGGCGGCGCTGGCTGGAAATGGCCGCGGAGAACGCGCGCGAGAGCGCCCGGCTGCGCCTGGCCGCGAACACTGGCCTCGGCAAGCAGTTTGCTGCCCTGGGGGAGGCCCTGGGCCTGGAGACTACGCCGGAACGTATCGAGTGTTTCGACATCAGCCACACGGGCGGCGAGAGCACCGTGGCGAGCTGCGTGGTGTGGAACGCCCAGGGGCCCGTGAAATCCGGCTACCGGCGCTACAACATCCGCGAGGCGGGCGAGGGCGACGACTATGGGGCCATGACCGAGGTGGTGCGCCGGCGCTACCTGCGCGTGCAGCGTGGCGAGGCACCGGTGCCGGACCTGGTCCTGATCGACGGAGGTCCTGGCCAGCTGCGGGCCGCCCATGCGGCCCTGGAAGAGCTGCAGTTCCCCGAACTGCCGTTGGTGGGCGTGGCCAAAGGCGCCGGTCGCAAGCCGGGCCGGGAACAGCTGCATCGGCTGGACCAGGCGGTGCCGCTGCGCCTGGCGGCGGATTCACCGGCCCTGCACCTGGTCCAACAGGTGCGTGACGAGGCGCACCGCTTTGCCATTACCGGCCACCGCCAGCGCCGGGGCCGGGCCCGACAGGGCTCCACCCTGGATCAGATTGCCGGCGTGGGCCCGCAGCGCCGCCGGGCCCTGTTGCAACGCTTCGGCGGCCTGCAGGGCCTGAAGCGCGCCAACGTAGAAGACCTGGCCAGCGTGCGCGGCATCAGCCGCGATCTGGCGCAACGCATTTTCGATTTTTTTCACGGCGGCACCGATTAGCGCGTTATCATTCACAAGTTGTCGCCCTGCAGAACGTCCGCCCATGTCTCCAGTCACCAACATCGCCACGATGCTGACATGGCTGCGTGTCGCGGCCATCCCGCTGGTTGTCATCGTTTTCTACCTGCCCGTGCCCTGGGCACATCCCGCAGCCGCCGTCATTTTCATCGTGGCTGCCATCACCGACGGCCTGGACGGGTACCTGGCGCGACGGCTCGACCTGACCTCGGAATTCGGCGCGTTTCTCGACCCCGTGGCCGACAAGCTGATGGTGGTCATCGTCCTGGTCGTGATCCTGCAGAACGACCCGCGTATTTCCATCGCCGCGATCACCGCGATCATCATTGGCCGCGAAGTCATGGTCTCGGCCTTGCGCGAGTGGATGGCGGAGGTGGGCAATCGCGAGCAGGTGGCCGTCACCGGGGTGGCCAAGTTCAAGACCATCGCGCAGATGTTCGGGCTGTCGCTGATGCTGTTCACCCGGGACCTGTTC
>CAMYJV010000263.1 GCA_947258805.1 uncultured Gammaproteobacteria bacterium
GAAGCTCGCGTCGCATTCAACGCGGCTCTGAAAGCCGGCGAGAGCGACTCAGCCAGGATTTCGCTGGCCCAGCTAAGCGCGGTCGATGGTGACGTGGACGCCGCCCGGTCCCATCTTGCTGCGGTCAGTGAGCCGGGTCAGACACAGGCCCGTTACTGGCAGGTCAAGGGTGATCTTGCCATGCGCGAGTCGAAACCCGAGGAGGCGATCGAGGCCTATCGCAAGGCCATCGAACTCAACCAACCCGATCCTTACGGCGTGCTCACGTTTGACAGCCGGGCCAGCTTGGGGGAAGCGCAGTTGATCTCCGGCGATCTGGACGCGGCGCGCGCAACGGCTCAGTCGCTGCTGGCCCGCTCCGAGCGGCATCCTTTGCCAAATTATCTGATGGCCCGGGTCGAGCTTCAGAGCGGCAATCCA
The DNA here is from genome assembly GCA_947258805.1 of uncultured Gammaproteobacteria bacterium. Next base: position 421 of record CAMYJV010000263.1, read on the forward strand.
GCGGAAGCCCTTAGTTACGCGCAGAACGTGCTGGCCGTTGCGCCGAAGAACCTGCAGGCGCGGATTCTGGCCGGCGCCGCCAGTCTGGCCCAGGGTAATGCGGTTCAGGCCCAGGGATTCCTGACCTCGGCGGTCGCGGATTATCCCCAGTCCCTGGCGGCCCGTCAGCTACTGGCCCAGGCACAACTGCAGATGGGCGAGTCGGAGAAGGCGATCGACCTGCTATCGCCGGCACTGGACGCGATGAATGACAATGAGCGCTTGGCCGCTCTTATGGGCGCCGCCCAGATCCGCGCCGGTCGCCCCGAAGAGGCGATCGAGATGTTCCGCGCTCGTTTGGCGGCAGATCCGGACAACAACAGCATCAAGATGAATCTCGCCAATGCCCTGCTGGCCGCGCAGCGGCCCGCCGAGGCGGCGGAGATTCTCGGCGATCTCACCGGGACTGAGGCCGAGAAACTGCCCGGTGATTTCATGCTGCTTACAGCGCAGTTGCGCAGCGGCGACGACGCCGCCGCAAAGGAACAAGCCGCCCGGATCGCACAATTTGCGCAAGAGAACCCTCCATTTTATGGCCTTCTCGGGTCGGCGTATGCAGCCGTGGGCAAGTTGGAGGAGGCCGGCGACTACTTCAAACAGTTCCTCGCGCTGCAGCCCGACAGCGTGCCGGCGCTTCGTGGCCTGGGACGTGTCGCAGTAGCGCAGGAGAACATCGAGGGTGCCAAGCAGTATTTTGAGGAGGCGCTGGCCAACAGCCCCAATGACCCGGCTGTCCTGTTAGAACTGGCAGGCGTCGCCGAGCGTCAGGACGATCGAAAGGAGATGGAGCGACTTCTCGCTCGTGCCGCTGATGCGCCGGATAGCGGCACACGGCCGAAGCTGATGATGGCGCAGATCAAGGTCAGGGAAGGGGATATGGCGGTCGGCTCGGAATACGCGGAGCGTGTGCTTCAGGAGGCCCCCGGGGATCCGGATGCATTGAACATCCTCGGCTTGGTCGCGCTGTCCGAGAACAATCCTGCGATTGCCCAGTCACGCTTCGAGGAAGCTCTGAAATCCCGTCCCGATTCGAGCACTCTGTATTTCAATCTGGCCCGGGCCCATTTCATAAGTGGCGCGACGACCAAGGCGAAGGAAAACCTGGACCGGTCCGTGCAGTTGGCGCCAGAGGCCCTGCTGCCGTCGGCCGCCTACGCCGAGATGGCCATTCGTGAGGGCGACACGGCGGGCGCGGCCAGCGCCATCGTCAACCTGAAGGAATTCAATCCCGATCAGCCAGCCACGCATCTGCTGCAGGCCGAACTTGATCTGGCTGAGGGTGACGTGCGCGAGGCAGCAGCAGGGTTCCGCGGGGTCCTGGACAAGACCGGTAGCCGGCGCGCTTTCCTCGGCCTGTACAGCGCGACCAAGCGCCTCGAAGATGATGGCGCGGCTATCGCAATCCTGGATCAGTGGCTGGCCGAGCATCCCGACGATGACGGCGTGCGGTTGCTCCTCGCCCAGGATCGCGCAGCCGCCGGGCGGGTCTCGGATGCCATCAGCGAATACGAGGCTATCGTCGACAAGAACCCGGAGAACGGCATCGCCCTGAACAACCTGGCATGGATGTATGCGGAGCAGGGCGATCCCCGCGCGGTCGAGTATGCCGAACGAGCCGTAGCGCTGTTGCCTGAGTCTGGAAATGTTGCCGACACGCTTGGGTGGGCGCTGCTCAAAACCGGAGAAAACGAGCGCGCCGTCGAAGTGTTGCGCGGCGCGGCAGAAAAGACGCCGGATGACCCGACCATCCGTTATCATCTTGCTCTTGCACTAAGCGCACAGGGTAACGATGCGGAGGCGACCACGCTGGTCCGCGAGGTGCTCAACGATCCGGCCGGGGCCTCGGTGCATGCCGATGCGCAACGTCTGCTGGAGAAGCTGGGAGGGCAATGATGGCGAGCCAAGGGGATTTCGGATTCCGTCAAAGCAGGGTGCCGCGCAACGCGGTGGCCGGGATGGCGCTGGCGTTTCTCGGCGCCTGCGCCAGCAGCGCGCCACCACCGGTCCTGCCGGAGGCGAGCGCGGCGCCGGCGACGTCCAGCTATCGTAT
>CAMYJV010000264.1 GCA_947258805.1 uncultured Gammaproteobacteria bacterium
TGTGCTGATCAATAACGCCGGTATCCTTGGCGACAACGACAAACAGAAGTTCGGCAGCTTCGACTACACCGCTTTCGATGCAGTGATGCACGTGAATACGCGCGGGCCCATCAAGATGGCGGAAGCCTTCGTCGATCACGTGGCCGCCAGCGACCAGAAAAAGCTAATGAGCATCTCCAGCGCGGTGGGGTCCATCAAGCTGTCATTCGGGGGTCAGACTTTCTACCGCGCGAGCAAGGCGGCCCTGAACATGTCCATGCGGAACATTTCGCGGGAGATGAAACGGTCCAAGGACCCGAACCGCAAGCTGCTCATCTTCGGCCTGATCGACCCGGGTATCGTGAAAACAGATTTCGCAAAAAACGTGCCGGTGCCCATGATCGAACCCGCGGAGTCAGCGGCCGCAGTCATTACCGTAATCGAGAACTATACAGTCAGAGACTCGGGCAAGTTCTTCACCTACACCGGCAAGCAGATGCCCTGGTAGGCGGCTATTCCGGGAGCTCGAAAAATGTCAGCCAGGCGCCGTCGGGGCTGCGCGTAGTGAGGGCCCGCGCGGTGCCGAAAGGCGGCATCGGCAACGGCGCGGGGCCGAACAGGATAGGCCCGCCATTGTCGGCAAGGCGCTGCTCGATCCCGGCAAGGTCGCTGACCGGAAAGCGCAGGCTCTGGATCCCACGGGCTCCCGGGGCAACCCGATTGGACAGGTCCCGGCCGGTGAAGCCCGGAAAGGCCATCAATTCGACCCGGCCCGCAGCCCGGTCGGCGCCGGCGGGTACCAGGATCACGTAGGCCCTGGGAATCTTTGTCGCGAAATTTACCGGCAGCGCGAAATTGGTCGGACGGTCCTGCGGGTCGATGAACTCTCCCTCGGCGATTAATTCAAAGCCGAGCACGTCCACGTAGAACTCGCGGGCCGCAGCCACGTCCCGCACCATCTGCATCGAATTGAATGCTTTAGATAACGTGCCGGGCGCCGGCGCGTCCGGTAGCTCCGGTTCCAGCCATTCGTAGACCGCCACGTTCAGCCCGTCCGGGCCGCGCATCACGAGGTTCAGCAGTGACAATTCGCCGAACTCGAACTGGTAGGGCTCGTTGTAGGCGAGCCAGCCCTGCGCTTCAGCCGCGCGCAGGTTGCGGGTGGCGTCGGCGGCGCGGGTCATGATGGAAAATATGCCGCCGGTGTCCCAGGCCTGGGCGTTGGCGCGGATGATCGGCGCGCTGCCCGCCCCATATCGGACCAGCCGGACCCAGCCTTGCGGATAATCCGTCGGCCTGATGACCATGTACTCGCCCGCGGTGGGCATGTCGTCTAACCCGAAATATCCTAGCGTGGCGCGGCTCAACGTGCCCCGGTCCAGCACCACCCAGCCAGCGACGTCGCGAAAAAAACGCTCACTCCGGTCGAGGTCCGCGACGGAGATCACCGCTTCGTGCCACCCCGCGTCACGGTCGAAACGCAGCGGCGGGACATTTTCTTCTGCACCTGACAGTGTGCTGGAAAGCAGTAGAAACTGCGCCAAGAATGCTGTAGCGAGAGTTCTATTAAAGTTCATAAAAACATAAGGTTATACTTGTTAAATGAAGTGGATTATAGATATCTGAAGAAGTCCTCGCACCGGTCGTATGAAACGGGCCCCGCTTAACCGGCCAAAATTTTCGGGAACCGCTTGCCGCTTGCCGCGGTCAACACTATCGTCCATCAGGTGCTGACTGCAGGCAACCTGTTATCTGATCACCATGAGAGGGGAGAAATCCTATGACTGCTCAGAAAAAATTGTCCGGAATGACGCTCGCAGCTGCCGCAGCAGCGATGTTCGCCACTGCTCCGCTGACGGCAACGGCTGGCGCCCATGCGTCTTCCGGCGGTGACGAGGCGCAGGGCAAGTGCGTCGGTGGCAACTCGTGCAAGGGCCAGAGTGCCTGCAACACGGCCACCACGAGTTGCGCTGGCCAGAATGCGTGTAAGGGCCAGGGCTGGATCGTCACTTCCAAGGCGGAGTGCGAGGCAGCCGGCGGCGAATTCACCGCCTCCTGATACTTCCGGCAGCCTGAACCGGGCCGGCCCCGCGCCGGCCCGGTTTTTCGCCGGGCTCGAATGAGCCAACAACGCACAACCAGCAGCCGGCAGAGCCTGGGCTTCGGGCTGGGGCTCCGCACACCGCATTACGAAGACATTCTGGCGAACCGGCCCGACGTCGACTGGTTCGAAATCATTTCCGAGAACTACATGGTGGAGGGCGGCAAGCCCCTGCATTTTCTCGACCGCATTCGCGCCGACTACCCGATGGTGATGCACGGCGTATCGCTGTCAGTGGGCAGCACCGCGCCGCTGGACCAGGCCTATCTCCAGCGCCTGAAGCGGCTGGCCGACCGCGTGGAGCCCGCGTGGATTTCCGACCACCTGTGCTGGACCGGGGTTGCCGGCCGCAACATGCACGACCTGCTGCCGCTGCCTTATACCGAAGAGGCGATCGAGCATGTTGCCGACCGCTTG
>CAMYJV010000265.1 GCA_947258805.1 uncultured Gammaproteobacteria bacterium
GGTGATCCCGGCAATCCCCGCGGGCGATGTACTGTTGCCGCTGGAGCGGGCCTTCGTCACCACGGGTCACGCGTTATTCAGCGGCAGCCAGTGGGTGAGCGCCTGGCGTGACCGGGCCGGCCAAATGGCAGAATCGGCGAGCCGGCGCGCGTGGGCCCTCATTCAGGCATCGAGTTATGCCGAAGCCTGGCTCAACCGCTGGCAGGTGGCCCTGGTACTGGTAATTCTGCTCGGCGCGGTTATCGCCCTGCTCGCAATCAATTAGTGGCGAACAGGCAGCGGCCAATGAGTCGACCGTCAGCGCCGGTATTTTTCCTTCCACTCGCTGTACGGCATGCTGAACACGCGTTCGCGTTCCGCGAGCTTGTCGATGTCTATGCCGTTCTCTGCCGCCGCATCGCGATACCAGCCCGCCAGGCAGTTGCGGCAAAAGCCTGCCAGCTTCATCAGGTCAATGTTCTGCACGTCCTTGTTGGCATCCAGGTGCGCCAGCAGCCGGCGGAAAGCCTCGGCATCCAGTTTGTCCTGCAGTTGCGAATCCATCGCCACTCCTTGTTCACCGCGGCGGTCGCTCTTGCAGGGGGACTATTTGCTTTCATGCCGTATCGCCCGCTGGAATGGGCGCGGCTGATAGCCGCGAGGCAGTCCGCGCCATGAGCGCCGCAGCCTGGTTCTTGCTGCTTGTACCGCTGTGGCCCGGGATTCTCGCGCTGACCTTCCACAGGCGAATGCCTCGCTGGCCACTGGCGATGACCGGCGCGTTGCCCGCTCTCGCTGTTGGTCTTTATCCACCGACATCTGGAGACGTCTACTACGCGTGGCTCCTGCTCGGCACCCGGCTCGGCGTTGGCGAGGCCGACGCGCTGTTCCTGTTGTTTACTGCCCTGGTGTGGCTGGTGGCAGCCGGCTTCGCACATGTGTGGATCCGCGCGCCGGGACGAGAACGATTCTTCGTGTTCTTCCTGTTTGCGATGGCCGGCAACCTGGGCGCCCTGGTCGCGCAGGACATGCCGAGTTTCTACGCGTGCTTTGCGTTGATGAGCTTCTCCGCCTATGGGCTTATCGTGCACAAAGAGAGCGAGAAGGCACGGCACGCCGCCCGCGTCTACATCGTGCTCGTCCTGATCGGCGAGGCGGTGCTGGTCCTGGCAATGATTCTCGCGGCCGGTGCGCTCGGTGTCACCGATTTCGCCGCGGTGCGCGAGGGGCTGGGCGCTTTGCCGACCCGGCACCTGATCATAGCCCTTGCGGTCTTCGGTTTTGGTATCAAGGCCGGCGCGCCGATCTTGCATGTGTGGCTGCCCCTGGCACATCCCGTGGCACCGGCACCGGCCAGTGCGGTGCTGTCCGGCACGATGATTGTGACCGGCCTGGTCGGCTGGCTGCGCTTTCTGCCGGTCGGCGAGCTGGCTTTGCCGGTTTGGGGTGGCGCATTCATCGTCGTTGGTTTGGCCGCGGCTTTCTACGGCGCGTTCGTTGGCCTCGATCAGCGTGACCCCAAAGTGGTGCTCGCTTATTCGAGCGTCAGCCAGATGGGCATCATGACCGTGGGGGTCGGGACCATTCTCCTGGAACCAACCGTGGCAGTGCCGGCCAGTCTTGCAATCGCCTTCTTCGCGCTGCATCACGGGCTCGCCAAGAGCTCGCTGTTCCTTGGCGCTGGTCTGGCAAAAACCCGCCTGAGTGCGGACGGGCGGCGGTCCTTGCTGCTCGGCCTCGCGTTGCCGTCGCTCGCACTGGCCGGGGCACCACTCACCAGCGGCATGCTGGCCAAGTCGGCGCTGGTTGCCGGCGATATTGCTCTTCCCGAGCGATGGACCAGCCTGCTGCACGTCGCGTTGCCGCTGACATCCGTGGCCACCGCGTTGCTCATGGCCAGGTTCCTGGCGCTCGTATACGAGGCGCCTGTCGATGCAGGGCCGAGCAGTGCCAGGGCACCCTGGATGTTCTGGGTCATTTCGCTGGCACTCGTCGCCTTCCTGCCCTGGTGGCTCAGGCCCACCGACCTCGCACGGTCTAGCCCGGGGGCCGCGTTCGAGAGTTTGTGGCCGCTCGCCGCCGCGCTGGTCATCGCGCTATTCGCCATCTGGGTGTGGCGGCGCGCCGGCAGACCGGTGATCCCGGCAATCCCCGCGGGCGATGTACTGTTGCCGCTGGAGCGGGCCTTCGTCACCACGGGTCACGCGTTATTCAGCGGCAGCCAGTGGGTGAGAGGTCGGCCGTACGGCGGAATTAGTGCGCCGACGCGCGTGGGCGCTCATTCAGGTGTCAAGTCACACCGAGGCATGGCTCAACCGCTGGCAGGTGGCGCTGGCCCTGGCGATGCTGCTCGGCGTGTTTGTTGCCGTGCTCGCAAGCCGTTAGTTGAAAAGTGCACTGGCAAACCAGTCGTCAGTCAGCGCTGGTACTTTTCCTTCCACTCACTGTATGGCATGCCATAAACGCGTTCACGCGCGGCCAGTTTGTCCATTTCGACGCCGTGTTCCTCGGCGGCATCGCGATACCAGTTGGCCAGGCAGTTGCGGCAGAAGCCTGCCAGGTTCATCAGGTCGATGTTCTGCACGTCCTTGTTGGCGTCCAGGTGTGCGAGCAGCCGGCGAAACGCCGCAGCGTCGAGCTTGTCCTGCAGTTGCGAGTCCATCGCCACTCCTTTCGATAGTCCGCTGTAGATGGCCATAATAGCCTCGGCCGGGGTGAGACCGGGGTGCGAAGACCAAGCTTTCGTCGAGTCTAGTCATTTGGACGTTTGACGCTTTGGTGGCAGGGGTACGCTGGGTGTGAGCGATGACATAGGTATCGAGATCTGGCGGCCCGGCGCCCAGCGTGCCGGGGCCAGCCGTATGCGCCGATTCATGGCTTTCGCGCAGTCTCACGGCGCAACGGCGGGCGACAATTACACCACGCTGCATCAGTGGTCCGTGGATGAACCCGACGCCTTCTGGGGATCGTTGGCGGAATTCCTGGAGCTGGGTTTCACGTCGCCGCCCAGGCGCGTGCTCGAGCACGGCGACAGAATGCCCGGTGCGCGATGGTTCCCCGGCGCCGAGCTGAACTTCGCCGCACAACTGCTGCCCTTTGATGACGACCGGCCCGCGGTGATTTTTCGGGACGAAGCGGGCCGGCGACGGGAGCTCAGTTTCCGCGAGCTCCGCGAGGAAGTGGCAGCTATTGCCGAAGGGCTGCGCCGCGCGGGGGTGCAACCCGGCGACCGGGTCGCGGGCTACCTGCCGAACTGTCCGGAAGCGGTGATTGCGATGCTGGCCACCACGAGCCTGGGCGCCGTGTGGTCGTCTGCATCGCCGGACTTCGGCATCAGTGGCGCGGTGGATCGTTTCGGCCAGATCGGCCCGCGAGTGCTGTTTACCGCCGACGGCTATCGCTACGGTGGCAAGGTGTTCGACTGTCTGGATGTTGCGACGGGCCTGGCCACCCGCGTGGACTCCATTGAGCAGGTGGTGGTCGTAGCGTTTCTCGATGACTCGCCTGACCTGTCGCGACTGAACGGGGCGCTCGGGTGGCGCGAGTTTGGTGTGCAGGGCGCAAATTTGGAGTTCCGACCTCATCCCTTCGAGCATCCCGTCTACATCCTGTATTCCTCCGGCACGACCGGCCGGCCGAAGTGCATCGTGCACGGCGCCGGCGGTACGCTGTTGCAGCACCGCAAGGAACACGCGTTACACACGGACGTCGGGCCGGATGACCGCTTGTTCTTTTTCACCACCTGCGGCTGGATGATGTGGAACTGGCTGGTGAGTGGGCTCGCCAGCGGTGCGACTATCGTGCTGTACGACGGCTCTCCCTTCGAGCCCGACCCCGGCGTGCTGTGGCGGGTGGCGGAAGAGGAGGGCATCACGGTTTTTGGCGTCAGCGCCAAGTACCTGTCGGCCCTGCAGAAGTCCGGTTATCGGCCGATCCAGGCTTGCGCGTTGCCAGCCTTGCGCACGGTGCTGTCCACGGGTTCGCCGCTGGCGCCAGGCGGCTTCGATTTTGTGTACGAGGCCGTCGCCGATGACGTGCAGCTGTCGTCCATCTCCGGTGGTACCGACCTGATTGCCTGTTTCGCCCTCGGCAACCCGATGCTGCCGGTGCATCGAGGCGAACTGCAGTGCCTGGCCCTCGGCATGGCGGTCGATATCTACGATGAGCGTGGCAAGCCGTTGCCGCACGGCTGCGGTGAACTCGTCTGCACGCGGCCGTTTCCGTCCATGCCGGTGGGATTCTGGGGCGACGTGTCGGGCACAGGCTACCGGGCCGCCTATTTCGAGCGTTTCCCCGGCGTCTGGGCCCACGGCGATTTCGCGGAACTCACCGAGCATGGTGGTCTAATCATCCACGGTCGATCTGACGCGGTGCTGAACCCCGGCGGTGTGCGTATTGGTACTGCGGAAATCTATCGGCAGGTGGAGCAGATTGACGCGGTCCTGGAAGCCCTCGCGGTGGGGCAGGACTGGGAAGGCGACCAGCGTGTCGTGCTGTTCGTTGTCCTGAGGGCTGGCGTCGAGCTGGACGACAAGCTGCGGGGCGACATCAGAGCCCGCGTTCGATCGGGGGCCTCACCCCGGCACGTGCCGGCAAAGATCATTGC
>CAMYJV010000266.1 GCA_947258805.1 uncultured Gammaproteobacteria bacterium
CAGGCGGCTTACCTCGACCATCGTCGTGGCCGGCATGATCTCACCGAAAGCTTCGCGGTGGGCACGCCCAACGTCCTCCCACCGGTCGATATCGGTCACGAAGATGCGGGTACGTACGACATCTGCAAGGCCCGCGCCAGCCTTGTCGAGCACCTCGCCAATGATCTCGATACAGCGCACCGCCTGGGCGTAGGCATCCCCCTCGCCCACCAGCTCGCCATCCGGGCCCACGGCCGCACAGCCGGTGACCGCGATGAACGGGCCGGTACGCACCGCCCGCGAGTAGCCGACAATCGATTCCCAGGGCGCGCCCGACGAATACTGCTCGCGATCTAGAGTTAGTTTTGACATTAAGTATGCTCTTTAACCAATGGTTTTAAATACTTTATTCCATAGCCTAGCCACGCCAGAGACACGGTGAGATAGGCAATCACCGCGGGCCAATTTGCCCCTTCCTGAACGGCCATGCCCAGCGGCACTACGAGCAACAACCGAACCAGCTCGGCACGCACCGCGTAGCCCCTGCCCTCGTTGAGCAGCCCAATGGTCCAGAGCTGCGCCCACAGCAGCAGGCACGGAACGAGGACCGCCTCGAGCCCCGACTCGGCGAACAAGGCCGAAATGCCCAGCGCCATCACCAGGGCGACAACAAACTGCGCCACTACGTAGCCCTGCAGCCCGTACACTGGCCGCGCATCGAATTTGCCGAAGTGGTCCAGGTCGGCCCGGGCTTTCGGATAGGCGGCCTCGACGTCGGCCGGACGCCAGCCGGTGCGGCGGAACCAGAGACCAATCTTGTCGCGCCAGCGCTGCGTGTGCCGGGCGTCGAACAGGAGGTAGTCGTAGACCTGCAGGTTGGCCCAGAACGGGTTCCAGTTGGCCAGCGGCTTGCGTACGCCGAAAACGACCGGGTCGTCTTCCTGTTCGTCCTGAAACGTGCCGAACATGCGGTCCCATAGAATCAGCATGCCGCCGTAGTTCTTGTCGATATACCGCTCGTTCTGGGCATGGTGCACCCGATGGTTCGAGGGGGTCACCAGGATGTAATCGAGAATCCCGAGCCGCCTGACCGTCTGCGTGTGCACCCAGAACTGGTAGATGAGATTCACGGCGCTCACGGCAATGATGACCTCGAGCGGAAACCCAACAAGGAACAGCGGTATGTAGAAAATCCAGCTGAACAGGAAACTGGTGCTCGTCTGACGCAGGGCCGTGGTCAGGTTGTAGTCCTCGCTCTGGTGGTGCACGGCATGCGAGGCCCAGAGGATCGAAACCTCGTGACTGAAACGGTGATACCAGTAGTAGCAGAAGTCCCAGGCCAGGGCCGCCGTGATCCAGAGCGCGATGCCGCGCGGCGAGGCATCGAACCAGGACAGCGGCATGTCGATGAGCGCGAAGTTCTGCAGCACGAAGCCCCAGGCGATGAGCGTTAACAGCCGGGTGAAGTAGCCTGACGTGGTGCTCAGGATGCCGGCGCTCAGGCTGTTGATCGCGTCATTCGCGCGAAAGTAGCCACTGCCGCGCGCCCAGTTGACGACGAGTTCAATGATGATCGCCAGCAGGAAAAACGGGATCGCCAGGGCTATTAGGTCCATGCGCCAATAGTACGGTAAGCTCCGCGCCGTAACAGCAACAGACGCGTGCAATGATCAACCCGGCCGAAATCGAACTGCTCCAGAAAGCTCTTGCCAGGCTGGCCGAGGGCTACGACGACTTGCCCGAGTTCACGCCGGAGTTTGATGTCGATGCCGCTGCCGCCGTGCTGGACACGGTCGCCCGGCGCATGCAGGACAACTACCCCTACTACCACCCGCAGTACGCTGGCCAGATGCTCAAGCCGCCGCATGCCGTGGCGCGCATCGCCTACGCGATGTCGCTGTGGGTGAACCCGAACAATCACGCCCTCGACGGCGGCAAGGCCAGCTCGGCACTCGAGAAAGAGTGCATCGTCGATCTCGGCGCAATGTACGGTTGGGACAACCCGCTGGGGCACCTGACCGGCGGCGGCACGATGGCCAACCTCGAGGCGCTCTGGATCGCGGGACGGCTGCATCCGGGCAAGAAGATCCTTGCCTCCAAACAAGCGCACTACACCCACAGCCGGATCAGCGAGGTGCTGGGCCTGCCATTTGCGCCGGTTCCGGTCAGTGACGATGGCCGCATGGATCTCGCTGCGATCGAGTCGCTGCTGGAGGCAGGCGATGTCGGCACGATCGTCGCCACGATGGGCAACACGGGCCTTGGCGCTGTCGACCGGTTGCCTGAAATCCTGGATGTTGCATCGAAATACGGCGTGCGCGTACACGCAGACGCTGCATACGGTGGTTATTTTGGCCTCGCGAGCGATCTGCACGAAGTGACCCGGCGCTCCTTCAACAGGCTCAGCGACGTCGACTCGATCGTTGTTGATCCCCACAAGCACGGACTGCAGCCCTACGGCTGCGGCTGCGTCCTCTTCCGTGACAACGAGGTGGGGCGG
>CAMYJV010000267.1 GCA_947258805.1 uncultured Gammaproteobacteria bacterium
GCCGAGGATTCGCTCCTCGATGAAGGCCACGTGCGGCGCGGCGAAGAAGATCACCACGAACAGGCCAGTGTGGAACATGTAGCCCGCGACCAGATGGAAGGCGGCGCCGCGGGTGAAGCCGGGGGCGGTCCAGGAGCGAGTGACGATGGTGCGCAGGGCGCCGGCTGCCGCGGATCCCTGCACAGACGCCAGGTCGTCCTGTTTGCCGTGGCGGAAGATATCCACCAGTCGCAATGCCACACCGACCACGAAGATAACGACTGCGGTATACCAAAATGGACCTTCGACGAAATCCAGAAACATCGCTTTTCCTTATCCCTTTTTCGTGTCGACGTCCGGGGCGCCCGGGGAACCGAAGCCGCGGAAATCGATATTGTCGTGACGCTTGACTTCCTCCAGGGCATTGGGCTCCACGTCCACCATGCCGGCTGCCTCCATCTCCTGGTACCACAGATCGTGATGTTCCTTCGCCCAGTTGGCATCCACGTAACCCTGGATCATGGATTCCGCTGCCCCCTCCATGCCGATGGTGCCGATGTAGATGTGACCCAGGGCCGCGGCGATAAACAGAACGGTGAGCACGCTGTGTGTCAGGTGGGCCCATATCGTGACCGTTCGGCTCTGCTCGAACACTGGAAAATCCAGAATCAATCCGGATACGGAGATGGCCGCACCGAGCAGGATCGTGAGCCAGAACCAGCTCTTCTGCCCGCCGTTGTAGTAGCCGGAGCTGGCGGGCATGCCCTTGAACAACCCACCGGCCTTAAGGAACCACTTCAGATCGATGGCGTTGAATCGGTTGCCTCGCCCGAACAGTATCGCTATCAGCACGACGGCCAACAGAAAGATGGGGCCGAACAGGTTGTGGACTTCCTTGCAGGCCGCCGCGGTCACGGAAAATCCCTCCGGCCCCAACAGCGGGATCAACACGAACCGGCCGTAGAGCAGGACCAGGCCCGTCACGCCGAGAATCACGACCTGGCTGGCGGCGAACCAGTGAACCACCCGCTGATTGACGGAAAATCGCGGTACCAGCCTGCCCGATCGCCCCCCTTCCATGGGGATTCTTCCTCGCAGGAGATAGAACAGGGTGATCATGCCGAACACGCCCCCCAGGATCCAGGCCCCTATCGGCACCAATATATCCATACGAAATTGACGCCAATCTTCGCCGGTGGCGTTGATCAGCACGGCGGCATCCACCCCTTCGGCCTGGGTACGCGCGTTCGCCGGCTCGTCCCGTTGGCGCACCGCGCGCCATAGATCCGTGCCCGGATTGGGAACCTGACTGCCTGTTGCCGACAGGCCGTAGGGTATCAGCGGCACTATCAGCACGCAGCAGATCAGTATCAGGGCCGCTCGTTTCGCGGCCCTGTAGCGCCGGCGCTTGCGTTGAGTCGAAGCGTTACTCATGCACCACCCCTGTATGCGATTCAGAGTATCTTGTCACCGTGGGTGCAAATAAATCATTACTGCACCGTGCAAGATGTGGCGGGCTGGCCCGGAATCTCCACCGCAGAGCACGCAGATGCGTACCAGACTTTAAAGCCTGAAGCTGTTGCTCTTTGCGTCCTCTGCGGTGAATAAGCGAGGCGCGCTAGTCCTTCCCGGCCGCCTTGCCTGCGGCGCCACGCGTCTTCCGCACCCCTTTCTTGCCGTAGGCTACCCCCCAACCGCGGCGCATGCCCGCCGCTCCGCGATAGGCGACCCGCTCGCGGAAGATGTCAGCCACCACGTCACCGTCACCGGCCAGCAGCGCCTTGGTCGCGCACATCTCGGCGCACACGGGCAGTTTCCCTTCGGCCAGGCGGTTGGCGCCGTACTTGCGCCGCTCTTCCGAGCTGTTGTCCGGCTCGGGACCGCCCGCGCAGAAGGTGCACTTATCCATCTTGCCGCGGGAGCCGAAGGCCCCCGTTGACGGGAACTGCGGGGCGCCAAACGGGCAGGCGTAAAAACAGTAACCGCAGCCGATGCAGATGTCCTTGTCGTGCAGGACCAGGCCGTCGTCGGTCTGATAGAAGCAGTCCACGGGACAAACCGCCATACAGGGGGCGTCCGAGCAATGCATGCAGGCGACCGACATGGAACGCTCACCGGGCTCGCCGTCGTTGATCGTGACGACCCGCCGCCGGTTGATGCCCCAGGGTACCTCGTTTTCGTTTTTGCACGCGGTCACGCAGCCGTTGCACTCGATACAGCGCTCGGCGTCACAGAAGAATTTCATTCGTGCCATTGGTTGTTCTCCTCGTTACCGGGCGATGGCGCCTGGTGCGATATGCGGGCCTTAGGCCGGGTAGATCTTGCACAGGGAACACTTGGTCTCCTGCATGGCGGTCACCGAGTCGTAACCGTAGGTCATGGCCGTGTTGCAGGCTTCGCCCAGTACGTACGGGGCGGCACCCTCCGGATACTTGTCGCGAAGGTCTTTGCCCTGGAAATGCCCGCCGTAGTGGAACGGAGCGAATACCACGCCGGCCG
>CAMYJV010000268.1 GCA_947258805.1 uncultured Gammaproteobacteria bacterium
CAGCGGCGCCCAGACAAACCCATAGACCACGGCTATTGCGATGATCAACGCACCGGCCCCGACGAACAGCTTTTCGCGGGTCTGCAGCCCCTCAAACCAGTCGTTCATGATCCGGCCTCACGAATCTGCAACCGGCTACTGATTTCATCGGCGACCTGGTCGGTCGACTGAATGGATGCCTGGAACCGCCCCGATGCGCTGACGGAGCGTCTCGCGGAGCACTACGGTGTACCCAGGGACCAGGTACTCGTTACGCGGGGTTCATCCGAGGCTATCGAGTTGCTGATTCGCGCGGTGTGCCGGCCGGGCCTGGACGACATCATTATCTGTCCGCCGACCTTTGGCATGTACGCCCACTACGCACAGGTGCAGGGCGCAGGCATCGTCGAGGTTCCGCTGCTGGCCGAAGACGGGTTTTCCCTGGACGTAGCCAGCCTCAGGGCCGCGTGCAGCGCACGCACGCGTGTCGTATTTCTGTGTTCACCGAACAATCCCACCGGCAACGCGCTGGCCGTCGCCGATGTCGCGGCGGTATGCGACGCGGTGGAGGATCGGGCGCTGATTGTGGTGGACGCCGCGTACGCGGAATTCGCGGCCAACACGGCTGAGCTGATGGCGCTGCTGGATCGCTACCCGCAACTGGTCGTACTGCGAACCTTGTCCAAGGCCCTCGGCCTTGCCGGCGTGCGCTGCGGCGCAATGATCAGTTCCGCCGAGATCGTGGACATGGCCGGGCGGATCATGCCGCCCTACGCTTTCTCGTCCCCGTGCGAAGCCGTGGTGCTGGCCGCGCTGGCCCCGGGGGCTCGCGCTGCGGCCGATACCCGGCTGGCGGGCATCCGGCAGGAGCGCGAGCGCCTGTCGGCGCAGCTTGCGGCGCACCCGGGCGTGCGGCGGGTATGGCCCAGTGAAGCGAACTTCATCCTGGTGGCAGCGGCCGACCCGGCCGCGCTAATGACCGCTGCCACGCGCTAATGACCGCTGCCAGGGCTGGTGGCGTGCTGATCCGGGATTTCAGCGACAGCACGTGGACGCCCGGCTGCCTTCGCATCACGGTGGGCAGCCCTGAGGATAACGACCAGCTGCTGGCAGCGCTGGAGGCAGTGAACTGACATGGCGAACGGCAAACGCATCGCATTTCTCGACCGCGACGGCACGCTGATCCTTGAGCCGGCCGACGAGCAGGTAGACCGGCTGGACAAGGTGGCGCTGGTGCCGGGCGTGGTGCCGGCCCTGCTGCGGCTCAAAGACGCCGGCTACGAGTTCGTGATGGTGACCAACCAGGACGGGCTGGGTACCGACAGTTTCCCGGAGGCGGACTTCCGCGCTGTCCAGGACTTTGTCATCGAACTCTTTGCGTCACAGGGCATTGAGTTCCTCGAAGTCTTTGTGTGCCCGCACATGCCGGACGCCGCGTGCCTGTGCCGTAAACCCAGACCTGGACACGTCGGCGACTTTTTTGACCGCGTCGACGTGAACAAGTTGGCCAGCCTGGTTATTGGCGACCGCAAGACGGACCTGGAACTCGGTGCCAACATCGGCGTGCCCGCCGTCCGCATCGATCCCGGACACCCGCGGGCCTGGGCCACCATCGTGCGCGAACTTATCGACAAGCCCCGTACCGCAACGGTGAACCGGCAAACGCGAGAGACGAAGATTCGCGTCGATGTAGACCTGGACCGCGAGGGGCCCATCGAGGTCAGCACCGGTATCGGCTTTTTCGATCACATGCTCGAGCAGGTCGCAAAACACGGCGGGTTCGCGCTGCGGCTGAACTGCGAGGGCGACCTGCACGTCGATGAACACCACACGGTAGAAGACACCGCGCTGAGCCTCGGCCAGGCCCTGCGCGATGCCCTCGGCGACAAGCGCGGCATCGCGCGCTTCGGCTTCCTGCTGCCCATGGACGAAACCCGCGCGCAGGTGGCCCTGGACCTGTCCGGGCGGCCCTATGCCGTGTTCGAAGGCGAATTCCGGCGCCCGGAGGTGGGCGGTCTACCCACGGAGATGGTGCCGCACTTTTTCCGGTCCCTGGCCGAAAGCCTGGGCGCATCGCTGCACCTGAGCGTTCAGGGTGAGAACACCCATCACATGGTGGAATCGTGCTTTAAGGCCACCGGGCGCGTGCTGCGCCAGGCCATTCGCCGGGAAGGCCAGGAATTACCGAGCACGAAAGGCGCGCTGTGAACGCTGCGGCCCAACAGGCAATAGCTGTCGTGGACGGCGGCGGCGCGAACATTGCGTCGCTGACCTTTGCCCTCGCCCGCCTCGGCGTGCAGGGCGAACTCACCACGGACGCCGGACGAATCCGCGCCGCAGAGCGGGTGATCCTGCCCGGCGTCGGCGCGGCGCGAGATGCGATGACGCGGCTCCGCGCCAGCGGGCTGGATGAAGTCATCCCGACGCTGACGCAACCCGTGCTCGGCATCTGCCTGGGCCTGCAGCTGCTGTTCGACGGCTCGGAGGAAGAAGACGCCGAGTGCCTGGGCATCCTCCCCGGCACCGCCCACCGCTTCTTAGCGGACGCGGACCACGCGGTGCCGCACATGGGCTGGAACCGCGTGTGGCAAACGCCGGATTCACGACTACTGGCCAGTATTCCGGACGGCGCGCAGTTCTACTTCGTTCACAGTTACGCGGTGCCGGTCACTGACTGCACCACCGGGCGCTGCGAGTACGGCCGGGATTTCTCCGCCGTGGTCGAACGCGGCAATTTCGTCGCCACCCAGTTCCATCCGGAACGCTCGGGCGTGCACGGCGCGCGCGTGCTGGCCAATTTTCTCGAGCTCCGGAACACGTAGTGGAAGTCATTCCTGCCATCGACCTGCTGAACGGCCGAGTCGTGCGCCTGTACAAGGGCGACTTCGACCAGGTCACGCAGTACGACCAGGACCCGGTGGAACTCGCGCAGCGCTACCTGGCCGCCGGCCTGACGCGCCTGCACGCGGTGGACCTGGACGGGGCGAAGACCGGCGATCCGGTCAACCTGCCGCTCATCGAAGCCTTTGCGGACACCGGGCTACGCGTGCAGGCCGGTGGCGGAATCCGCGATGCCGCGCGGCTGGAACAACTGCTGGCGAGTGGCGCCGAACGGGCGGTGATCGGCTCCGTCGCGGTGCAGTCGCCGGACGAAGTGATCGGCTGGATGAGCGCGGTGGGTGCCGAGCGCGTGGTGCTGGCCTTCGACGTGCGCATTGAAAACGGCACGCCGGTGCCGCAGACGCACGGCTGGACCCGTGGCAGCGACATCACGCTATGGGACTTGCTCGACCGCTACCTGGCCGCGGGCGCCCGCGACGTGCTGTGCACGGACATTGCCCGTGACGGCACGCTGGAAGGGCCGAATATTAGCCTGTACGCCGACTGTGCCCGGCGCTACCCGGACGTGCGCTTCATTGCTTCGGGCGGCGTCAAGAGCGCG
>CAMYJV010000269.1 GCA_947258805.1 uncultured Gammaproteobacteria bacterium
CGGCCCACGCGGCCTGGCGCTCGAAAGCGGTCGCCGCGCGGCGTGCCGTGATCGCCCTGCCGCGCCGCAGCAGTTCGATGCTGTAGTACTCGGCAAGGCCCTCGACGATCCAGTCGTGGCCGGGCCGGGGCCGGATCCCCAAGGCCGCATGCATTACTTCATGAAGCAACGAGCTCGTACCATTTTCGCTGATAAGCGGACGACTGGCATGCAGGAAGAACGAGGCGGGAGCGGAAAGGCCGCCGCGCCACATGGGCGGTCCCGCGCTGACAATCGTCAGGCGCGGCAAGGTGTCGGGCAGCACCGCATCGAGTTCGGGCAGCGTCCAGTTGAGCAGCGCGAGCATATCCATGCGCCGTACGTCATGGCCTTGCGGCGCCGCGATTGCAACGCGGGTCCCGGCGATGCGTTCGCGCCGGACGCCCAGGTCACCCATCGCAATCCAGCCTGCAGGTTCGTCGAAGCGCCGGTGCTTGCGGTCGACGACGATGGGCAACTCGCGGGCCGGATACTCGGTGATGACGGACCAGCCCGCCGGCAGGTCGAAGGCAAGCGTGGTGCGCGATAAAGCGCCCTTGAGTGTCCTGGTGCGTGCCCGTGGAATAACATCCTCGGCGCGGAACAGGCCCCACTGTGCGGTGAGCAGTGCATCGAACGTATCCTTGCCGCGGGGATTGTGGACAACGACGCGCCATTCGAGCGTCCCGCCATCCGACGGCGGTATCCACTCCGCCCGGCCGTTGCGAACACGCAGGTCGCCGTCGCCACCGACATCGCTGATGTCGGAGTTGATGGGAAACGAGATCTGCCTGACCAGGTCGAATGGCTGACGCAGCCGCAACGATACCAGCACGGTCGATGTCCTCGGGTCGGGCGAGAGCGTGTAGTGAAGGCTGTACTCGCGCGTATTGGCCCGGTCAGCCGATTCCGAGGCCGGAATGCCGCACGCTGCGACCATGCCGGCCAGGATGGGCAGGGTCCAGCGGCGCAAGAATTGATTGAAAGTTGAGATGCAGTTCATTCGGGATTAAGCGTTCGCAGGGTATGCTCGGGGCTGATGTCGATCGGAGTGTCGCAAATGATAGCGCAGCCGGGCCACACAATTCGGTTTTTTTCCTTAGCAATCACCGTGTTGAGTCTGGCCGCGTGCGGCTCCAATCCGGCTGCGCCGCCGGCGGCGAAACCGCCGTCCACCGGGCATGTCGTGAATCGGGTCGAGCGTGCGTCCGCAGGTGAGCGCGCCGCCGCCGTGGCTCTCGAGCAGGTCGGCGTGCCATACCGGTACGGCGGCAGCACGCCCGGCGGTTTCGATTGCAGCGGCCTGGTGCAGTACTCGTACACACGGGCCGGCGTCAGCGTGCCCCGTACGACCGGACAGTTGTGGTCAGCGGCAGATCCCGTCGGCAGACACGAACTGCGCGCCGGTGACCTGCTGTTCTTCAGTATTGAAGGCAAGCCCTCACATGTCGGGCTGTACCTGGGAGAGCAGCGCTTCGTCCACGCGCCCCAGTCGGGACGGAAGGTATCGGTCGCATCGCTGAAGGCGCCTTTCTACAAAGCTGCGTTTATCCGCGCCGGCCGGCCCTACTGATCCGGCTTACTGAACGATAAATGCTCGAAGTTGCTGCGCGAGGCCCTTGCAGGCACGCGTCTGGGTCCTTGCGATCAGCGGTATCGGCACCACGAGCGCAGGCAGGAACGAGGTTCCGCTGACGTCGGCCGAGACGGTACCCGCCGATTCGTGTCCGACCATGTCCCACACCGAGGCCTCGTAGTCGGCATCGTTTTGCCACCAGGCAAAGCCGAAACAGCCGCCGCCGCCGGGGCCGGCTGCACAGGACAGGCTGCCGCCTTCCGCAACGCGCTCCGTGTCGCCGTCAAGCCAGACGACGTACCTTACGCCCATATCCTCGATTGCCTGCGATACGCCCGGCCTTGCCAGCAAGTTGGGCAGTCCTTTCGTGTCTGCCGGTGCGGTGCGTGGCTCGAACCACGGGAACAGGTTGTCGACGAACTCCTGGTGCGGAACGACCTTGATGCCCTTGGAACCCGATCCAAGCGCCTTCTCGATACACGTCAGGTAGTCGCCTTCGGTCTCATTACCGCTGTGGTAGCTCTTGGTCATGATTACCACGGACTGGTCGTCACCCAGCCCGGTGACTTTCTCCCGGGCATCCTCGACTCTTGACGTGACACACCCGGCCAGGCTCAGCCCGACCAGAACTACCAGGAATCTACTCTGTCGCATCGTCAATGCCTCCGATCGCGAAGATGCCAATCACGCTGGCGGGCGCTTCGCTCTCCCGCTCGGCGTCAGCCTGCAAGACCTCCGAATCCTCGGGCGCAGGGGCCAGCGGGCCGTCCGCCAGTTGCCGAATGTTAGTTACCTTTTCCATCTGCATGATAATCAGTGCGGCCGCATCGCGCATCGCCAATATGGCCGCGCGCTTGAGGG
>CAMYJV010000270.1 GCA_947258805.1 uncultured Gammaproteobacteria bacterium
GAGTGACGCAGCTGGCCCTCCAGCAGCCCGAGCGCCAGCTGGGCGCCATCCCGGGTAAGGTCGAGTACCGCCGGTGTTGCGAAGGGGTTATTGGGGAACACCCCGGCCCATGCGGCTACCGATCCCGCCGAAAGCACCATACCCAAGCGTGCGCGCCCGAGTCCCTGGGGGCCTTCGCCAAGTTGCCATGCCAGGTTGTCGAGATTTTTGGCCAGATGCACCAGCCGACGCAGACGCCGGGCATCGATACCGCTGTCGACCGAACGCTCGGCGGTGGCAATGAAGTCGCTGAGCATCGCCTGCCTGGTTTCGACGGCGTCGAGGCCGTGGGCCAGCGCGTCCAGGTCGTCCGCGGGCAGGGCATCGGCCAGGATCTCCCGGATCATGCCGGAGACTTTCTTTCTCGAAGCGCGAACCTCACTGACGAAAGCGTCGATCGCCGGACGTTGTCGGGATTCGGCCACGGCCATGGCCAGTCGCACTGCCAGGCGTTCACCCGAGCCCGGCTCCGCCGAATCGCCGCCTGCCAGGGAACCGGTATGACGGTGTGTCAGCAGGTTTGCCGCCAGGGGGCTGAGCCTGGGGGCATCGGCAACTCTTTCCACGGTGGCGGGCGCGGTATCGGGCAGCT
This sequence comes from uncultured Gammaproteobacteria bacterium, assembly GCA_947258805.1. The sequence goes on from CAMYJV010000270.1 coordinate 632, forward strand.
GCTCCCAGGCTTGCCAGACGCTGCGCGCATCGGTCAGGGTCTTTCGGGTCTGGCTGGTGGCCGTGAGTGCGCCCGGCTCGCAGGCAGAGACACAGATTCCGCAGCTCTTGCATGCGTCCGGATTGATCGCCAGGAACAGCAGTTCCGCGTCGCCCTTCGCGGTCTTGGCATCTTCCGGAAAGAAGGGGGCGGTCGCCACCACGGGCAGGCAGGCGATGGCCGTGTGCAGTTGTTCGACCGCCGATGACATGCTTTGCCTGCGCTCCGGCGGCAGCGGCATTTTCTCCTGGAGCCATGCGGCGGCCTCGTTCAACAGCTCGCCGAGATTGGCTGCATCGGCATCCGGACTGCTGCACCGGCTGGCAATCCGGGCTGCCAGTTTCGAGGCCACCGGTCGCAGTGCGTCTGCGCCGATGCGGCCGATCACCGCATCGAGCAGGTGGCCAGGGGTCAGGGCGAGGGCACCGACGGCCCCGTCCGGGCATTGACTCCAGCAGTCACCGCAGCCGTTGCACAGGGCCGGTTCCAGGGTAGGGAGGCTGTCACTGAGCGGGCTCAGATCTCTGAAGGTGGAGGAAAGGGGCGGCATCGCACCCGTCGCCAGATAAGGGTCTGGCGTCAGTTGACTCGATTCACTGTTCCTGTAAAGCACGCCGACCTGATCCCAGAACCTGGGCAGACTGTCGTAGGTATCGTCGATACTGCGCAACTTTCGTACCGCCAGGGGGGCTTCGTCTTCGCCGCGTCGGGCTGGAATCGGGGCGGCCTTGAGCGTGCCGCTGTCCAGCCGATGGACCCTTTCGAGGCCGTCGCGGAAACTGTTCAGGCGCAGCTCGCGTTGCGCTGCCGGTGAATGCTGCAAGACCTGTTCGCGGACGCTCAGGAGACGGCGGGCTTTGAGGTCGGCCAGATCCGCATCCAGCAAGACACCGAAAATCGCGCCCAACAGATAATCATTGTGCGCATCACGTGCTTCCTCGGAATCGCCAGACAGCGCCTCGAAAGCGGCGATGCGATACAGACCGACCTCGCTGCGACGCAGGCTGGCGACCAGGTCCGGCGGCAGCTCCGTGCCGGAGCCGGTGTCCTCGAGCAGCATAAGTCCGTCCACTTTCAGCCCGGCCAGGGGCTCGACCTGGAGGGGCGCAGCATCCGCCGTCAACAGCGCCAGGTCGACGGGCATCTGGGTACCGGGGTCACGCAGTCCGCCGGGTGCGCAGGTAAATCTGTCGATGCAACAGCCGCCCCAGGGTTCCGGGGCCAGGGCGGGGTGGCTGCGAAGCTGACCATCGGAAACCCGTTGCAGGAAGCTGGCAGCCTCCAGCGCCAGGCCCTCGCCGCTCCGGCCGGAGATGCGGTGGACGGCCACAGTGAGGGCCTCTGCGGGGCGCAGATCCGGAGTCTCAGAGGCACTCGCGAGCCCCAGCCCGGTGATGTCCGGATACTGGCGGCGGAGCCGGTCCAACAGTACCTGGCGCTTCGGGTAGGGACTTGCGGCGTGTGAGAAGGGGACGCCGAGATAGATCTTGGATTGTTGCGTTCGGTCGGCCCCGGTGCATAGTTCGATCAGGTCGGCCCCACGCAGCGGCAGACCGCCCAGCCCATAGATCACAGACTGGGTGCGCGGGCGGTCGGCTTCCGCAATCGCCGGATAGTCCGGATGAATCTGCGCGCCCGGGCGGCTGTTCTCAAGCGATCGGACGAGGGCTGCCTGCAGTTCGCGCATGAGTGGCGGGGCCTCGGCCGCGGGGCTGTCCATGCGTTCCAGAACGAATACCCGCTGCCTGGCCCTGAGAAGCTCGGCGATGCGGGCGCCGGGAAACG
>CAMYJV010000271.1 GCA_947258805.1 uncultured Gammaproteobacteria bacterium
GTCCCAGGATTCGTAGTCGGCGAATTCGTCTTCGGGTGAGACATAGGGGTGGGTTTCGCTGTCACCCTTGAACTGGGTCACTTCCAGAAGTGGCTCCCAGTGTGCGCGGGCCAGCGCGTAGTCCCTGGTCATGGCGTTGCCGTCGGAATCGGCAGCGGCGAACATGAGGCCTGCGCTGACGTTGCTGTTGTGCGGGATGGCCAGCACGTCGCCACCCGTTTTTTGCTCGTAGTCGGCCATGAAGCCCCACAGCTCGGCAGGCTGGTTCCCGTCGAAGGAGCTGTAGGGCACGACCTGACTGGTGCGGCCGGATCCGTCTCTGAAGATGACGACACGGTGCATGTTGCCGCCGCCGCGGCCGGAGCTCCATTCGTAGCCGATGAACGCCGTAAAGGCGCCAGGTTGATTGTAGGTTTCCGCTTTGGCGATCACGGTTTCCCATACGGATTTTTTGAACGCCGGGCTGTTCAGCAGATCTGAACGGTCCCGCAGCGCCTGGCCGAATTCCACCAGTATCTCCGCGGCCGCCTCGGGACCCGCCTGCTGCATCGCGTGCCAGCGACGGCCGGTTTCGGTGGCCAGCAAGCGGGGATCGCCGGCTTCCAGGCCGGGAAACAGACCCATGTACTCGGCGTGATCCGTGACAACCAGAAAATCCAGCGGTCGGTTCAGCCTGACGGGCATGCCGTTGTGTGCGGTCACCTGTTCCCCGCGCGCCAGACGATAGGCTTCATCGTGACCGAAGCGCCGGTTGCCCCCGGCGGCCGCATCGGGGGACAGGTTGGTATGCAGGTGGGTATCGCCCCAGAACACCTGAGTCGGGTAGCGTTGGTCGATGCCGGGCGAGTAGTGACGCTCAGGTCTGGATTCCGCGGCTGCTGCTGACAATGACAGGCTGAGCAGCGCGATAAGCAGTTGACTTCGGAGGTCCGGGCACGTCATGCGGGCTGTGAATCCTTTGCGGGTGGCAGGGTGCCGGTGTCGAACGTGATGGGCGCAACAACGGCCAGTATCGGGGACGCCCATTCTATGTCCACATTGAACTCCACGGCACCGTCGGCATTGTCGATATGCATCTGGCCGCCCTCACGGACCGGCCACCCGGTGCGCTGAGTTCCGTTACGCCTGCGAATGACGCACCGTTGATTCCATGCGGCGTTGGGGATTCCCTCCACGTCCGCGTAGAAGAAACACAGGTGACCGTGCATCTGGCTGAAGCGCTTCGCGGGTTCCCAGAGTATTGCGGCGAGACGCTCCGGGTCGGGGACGATCCCCGGGGCGCGGGTCTGGGAGGGGGTGTTGGGTGGCAGGGGGAGCACTTCGTATTCGGCGTTGATGACGCCGATGATCGGAACCAGGATCTCTTGCTCGAACAGCTGCCGGATGTCGACGCCCAGCGCATAGCAGTAACGAAGCAGCAGATCGATGGTGACGCGTCGCTGGCCGTTCTCCAGCCGGTGTACCTGGGCTGGACTCTGCTGCAGCTTCTTCGCTAGAGCGGTCATCGTCAGTCCGCGATCCTTACGCAGTGAGCTGAGAACGGCTGGGTCGAAATCCTTCATGTTGAATCAGAATCAATTTCCTAAAATGGTAATATATATCCATATGCTTAAGAATATTTCATATTTTGAGCAAAAGTTCGCTTATGGTGGCTTTTAAACGTCAATAATTCCGAAAAAGATTACCAGAAACGTTGATTCAGCGTCAGCGAAACGCGTAAGGTTGCGCCCGCATCTCGAAAAAGATCTTGGGGAGAGTTCAAATGGGTTGTTTGCTTGGATTGCGCCGCGGCTTGCTGCTGCTTGGCGTGTTGCCTCTGGGCTTCGTCGCGCCTTCGTTTGCAGAAGAAGCGGGTGGCGCCGACCGCTCGGCGCTGGAGTCCAAATACGGGGTTCTCGAGGAAGTCATCAGCACGGCCCGAAAGCGCGAGGAGCCGCTGCAGGACACCCCGGTCGCCTCCACCGTTCTGCAGGGTGAAGCCCTGGATCTCATGTTTCTCGGCGATCTGAAGACGCTGGCGTTTCCGGCGCCCAACGTGAACATTTCGACGGTCAGCGCGTTCCAGAATGCGGTTTCACTGGCCATCCGAGGCATCAGCAATGCGGATATTGATTCCACCGTCGACCCGCCTGTTGCCGTGTTCGTGGATGGCGTCTACCTGGCGCGCCCCGTAGCAAGCAGCCTGGATCTGTTCGACGTGGAGCAGATAGAGATCCTGCGTGGACCGCAGGGTACGCTGTTCGGTCGCAACACGTCGGCCGGTGCGATACAGGTGCGCACGCGACGGCCTTCCGGCGAGTTTCAGACCCGCGGTCAGCTTACCGTTGGCGACTATGGCCGCATGGACATCAGGGGCTCGGTGGATATTCCTCTCTCGGATACGGTGAATGCGAAGGTCGCCGTTGTGTCTCAGAACATGGACGGCTACTACAAGAGCGGGATCGACGG
>CAMYJV010000272.1 GCA_947258805.1 uncultured Gammaproteobacteria bacterium
TGTCATCCACGGACAGATCAGGCAGTTGGGCCTTTTCGGTGTGCAGATGGTTGCGCCGAGGTCCATCAGCGCCTGGGCGAAGTCGCCGGGACGCTCCGCCGGCACGAGATCCAGCGTGCGTGCCCTGATCTCGGTCTTCGCGCGAGGCAACGGTGTATCGATTGCCGACAGACGCGAGACCACCCGTTCCACATTGCCGTCAACGGCGGCGGCAGGCCGGTCAAAGGCGATGGCTGCAATGGCGGCTGCGGTATAGGGCCCGACGCCGGGCAGGCTCAACAGTTCCTCTTCGGTATCGGGAAACCGCCCATCATGGTCCGCCACAACCGCCTTCGCACAGGCATGCAGGTTGCGGGCGCGGGCATAATATCCAAGTCCCGCCCATTCGCGCAGCACGTCGTCAAGGTCCGCCCGCGCCAGATCAGCCGCCGTGGGCCAGCGTGAAGTGAAGGCCATGAAATACTTGCCCACAGTTGCAACGGTTGTCTGCTGCAGCATGATTTCAGACATCCAGACCCGATAGGGGTCAGCAGTTTCACCCGGTTTTGCGCGCCACGGCAGCACACGCGCATGGGCGTCGTACCAGTCAAGCAACTGCCTCGACAGCAGCTTGTTTTTGCTGGCCATGTTGTCATCATTAACTTCTTGCAACATAACGGACATGTGAAATCTTCGACCCTTTCTTGGGGTATCATTCAGGACAGGTTCATGGACGCAAGACCAAAATGTAAGATATGAAAAGCCTTGATCATCATTTCCGGCACATTACGCGCCCTGCTTTCGAGCATTACGGGTTCGCCCACGGCGACCTGGTAGCGCAATGGGACGCTATTGTCGGCGACAACATTGCTGCGCGGTGTTCACCGGAGCGCATGGTGTGGCCGAAAGGCCGTGACAAGGCGCAGCGCCAAACGGAAGGCGCCACCCTCACGGTACGGGCTGATCACGGAGCCGGACTTGCGCTGAGTTATGAAACCACAGCGATTATCGACCGTATCAATGGCTTTTTCGGCTATCACGCGGTCGCAAAGATAAAAATCGTGCAGGGCGCCCGGGCCAATCGCGGCAAGCCCGCCGCGCCGGAAGTTGCCGGTCCATCACCGGACGTCATCGCAAGCGTTCAGCAGAAAACCGGCTCTATTGAGGACGAAGACCTCAAGGCAGCCCTCACCCGGTTGGGCGGCGCGGCTCTTGCAAATGCTGCAGCCAAGACCAAACAGGCCGGCTAATTCAAAACTCAAACAACAGAAAGTTCTCCACAGCCGGATTTCCGGCTCGCCACAAACCCCAACATCTAGTAGGTAGAAGTCATTATGAAACTAAATCGACGCACATTCAGCCAGTCTCTGGCGCTCTCAGCCATAGCGGTAACCGCCACAACCGCGTTTTCCGCCGGAGCCTATGCACAAAGCTTTTCTCCGGACGAGCTGCACGCTGCACCCGCCATTGGCGACAAGACGCTCGGGCCTGACGATGCGAAGGTGATCGTGGTCGAGTATGCCTCGGCCACCTGCCCGCACTGTGCCTCGTTCCACACCGGCGTGTTCAAGGAACTCAAGTCCGAGTTCATCGATACGGGCAAGATCAAGTTCATTTCCCGGGAATTCCCGCTGGATGACCTGGCCCTGGCAGGCTTCATGGTTGCCCGCTGCGTTCCCGACGACAAGTATTTCGGCATGCTTGACCTGATCTACGAACAGCAAAAAACCTGGGCCGGACAGAATGCCCGGACCGAGCTGCTGAAAATGGCCAAGCTTGCAGGTCTCAGCGAGGCGGAATTTGATGCCTGCCTGAAGAACGAAGAACTGGCCAAGGGTATCCTCGCCATTCGCAAGGATGGTGCGGAGAAGTTTGATGTCAAATCGACACCAACCTTCTATGTGAACGGCAAGAAAATGGAAGACGATCGCGATATCGCGGGCTTCCGCAAGGCAATCGAGGCGGCAGCCTCTTCCTGAGCGATGGTTGTTTCCCGGATTTTACCGGGGAAAACCTGACAGGTTGAGACTTCCCCTTGCAGACGAATCAGGCTGAACCGGCCAAGAATCACTCTTTCCCATGGGGCATGGGCGTTTGTGAGGCCGGTTCAGGCCATTTAGTGAGGGGTGAGGTCGCCGATGAAGTTCTCTAAGCTGCGGCTGTCGGGCTTCAAATCATTTGTTGAGCCAACCGAGCTGGAAATCCGGCCCGGCCTGACCGGTGTTGTCGGACCGAACGGCTGCGGCAAATCCAACCTGCTTGAAGCATTGCGCTGGGTGATGGGCGAAAGCTCGTACAAGAACATGCGTGGCTCCGGCATGGAGGACGTGATTTTCTCCGGCACCTCCGGCAGGCCCTCGCGCAACATGGCCGAGGTCATGCTGACGCTCGACAATGAAGACCATGACGCACCGCCGTCGTTCAACGCGTTTGTCCAGTTGGAAATCTCGCGGCGTATCGAGCGCGATG
>CAMYJV010000273.1 GCA_947258805.1 uncultured Gammaproteobacteria bacterium
CGATGTCCTCCTGCACGGTGACGTCCAGGCGCACGGCCTGGATATTCTCGATGGTGTTGAGCTCAGCGATGTCCTTGTCCTTGCGCGCCCCGGCGTAGACGAAATAACCCTTCGAGGCCATCAACTCGGCCATGGCCCGGCCGAGGCCGGTGCTCGCCCCGGTAATCAGGACAGCCTTTTGCGTTTCCGCGGATTCGATATCTTCCGCCTGGACCGTTGTTGCACTCACGGTGAGCAGCAGGACGAAGAAAATGGCAATGATTGAATGGTTCATGTTTGCTTACCTGTGTTGCGCTGGATTGGATCAGGAACAGAGCCTGTTAATACCGGCATTTTTAGATGAATCTCTGATTATGTGCTATTTTTCAAAGCGCTTTACCTGATCATAGCGATAATTGGAGAGATTTCATGGAATCATTGACGTTTAAAAGGGGGGCGGTGTCTGGCTGCCTGTTTTTCCTGGCACTGTTGGCGCTGGGATCGGCCACAACGGTTGCCGCGGCGGGACCCGACCCGGACCGCTATATTGTTTCCTTCCTCGATGTCGGCAAGGGTAAATCGGCCCTGAAGGCCGCCGGCGCGCGTGTCGAACTGGACCTCGCCGGCCGCGAGGCCGCTGCCGTGCACATTCCGGCCCGGGCCTTGAAGGGCCTGCGCAGCAATCCAAACATCGAGTACATCGAAAAAGACGTGCTGCGCTACCCGATGGCGCAGACCACGCCCTGGGGCGTTCCCACTGTTCTGCAAGAGGGCGTCGCAAGCGCGGTACCGGCGGATCGCAAGATATGCATCATCGATTCCGGATACCAGCGTTCTCACGAAGATCTGCCAGATGGTTCTAATGTCTATGGGACCAACGTTTCGGGAACCGGCAACTGGTACGAAGACACCTGCTTCCACGGAACGCACGTCGCGGGCACGATCGCGGCAGTCGACAACGACAAGGGTGTCGTTGGTGTCACGGACGGCACGGTTGGACTGCATATCGTAAAGGTGTTCGATGGCACGAGCTGTTCCTGGGCCTATTCCTCATCGCTGATCGCGGCCCTGGGCGAATGCGAATCCGCGGATGCCAACGTGGTCAGCATGAGCCTGGGCGGTAATTTCAAGAACCGCACCGAGGAGCGGGCGTTCCGGAACGCCAACAACGCGGGGATACTGTCGATCGCCGCGGCGGGCAATGACGGCAACACGCGTAAATCCTACCCGGCGTCCTACGACTCGGTTGTCTCGGTGGCGGCGGTGGATTCCGCGCTGAACGTGGCCGACTTTTCCCAGCAGAACGACCAGGTGGAGATCGCCGCCCCGGGCGTGGCGGTTCGCTCGACGGTTGGCATGGGTGACGGGCTGGAGGAGAGCCTGGACGTAGGCGGTGCGGCATTTGAAGCGACGGGGATGGAAGGATCGTTCCAGGGTAGCGGTTTAGGAGATCTTCACGACTGTGGGCTCGGTAACCCTGGGGAATGTGGCAATGCAATCGGCAAAGTCTGCCTGATCCAGCGCGGCGACATCACCTTCGCGGAGAAGGTGCTGGAGTGCCAGAGCGCAGGAGGTAATGCGGCGGTCATCTACAACAACGCCGATGCGCTGTTCAGCGGCACCCTGGGCGGCACGGTAACGGATATCCCGTCGGTCGGTGTGTCCGGCGTGGATGGCGCCACACTCAGCGGCTTGACCGGTGTAAGTGCGACGGTGACAGTGGAAATTGGCAACTACGCTTTCTATGATGGCACCTCGATGGCGACACCGCATGTCGCCGGCGTCGCGGCACTGGTCTGGAGCACCGATACTACCTGCAGCAACGACGACGTTCGGGCTGCCCTGACAGGTTCCGCCCTGGATCTGCTGCCGGCCGGCCGCGACAACGCCACGGGCTTCGGCCTCGTGCAAGCGGCGGATGCTGCTGCTGCCCTGTCCTGCGATGGTGGGGGAGGCGGAGGCGGCTGCGTCTTGGGGCAAAAAGGCGACCCCTGTAGCTCCGACTCCGAATGCTGTTCCGGAACCTGCAAAGGCAGGCAGGGCAGCAAAAGCTGCAAATAGCAGGGCGATAAATTTAGCGGACTGCCGGTAGTGCACCGGCAGCCCGCCAATGCTTTACATCTTGCGGTGGTGGTGGCCGCCTTGCGCGCCCGCAGCACCGATAGTGAAATCAACCGCCGCGCCAACGCCATCCCACTGGTGGCTGGAAGAACCCAGGCCGGTGACGGTTGCCGTGTAGCTGCCGCTGGCGGTGCCGCCCACGCCCTTTTTATTGGGCTTCTGAGTTTGCCAGGCAGCCTCGCCAAGCCCCTGGCTGTCGCTGGCCATTGACGTCAGGTTTGCGCTCTCGGGGCCGCCGACTGCCATCGTGACGGTGGCGCCGCTTACGCCGGCTCCGCCCTCATCCGCCACACTCATGCGGATCACGACGTTGTCACCGGCATCGAAGGCCGATGTG
>CAMYJV010000274.1 GCA_947258805.1 uncultured Gammaproteobacteria bacterium
TCCTTCGCCAGCAGCCCCGCGGTATCGCCGTAATAACGCACAAAGTCAGACACACGTGCCGCGATCTGGCTGCTCGTCACATTGACTTCCTGGTCGATGACACGACCGACGTGATGCCCCATGTACTGGAAAATTAACCAGGCGAGCACACCCAGGATGCCGATCCCGGACACCAGCAGCCGTACACGCAGCCGTGCCAGGCTAACTGTCTTGCCATCACCGGCCGGCTGGGGGCCGGGCGGCGACCCTGCGGCTTTCCCTTTGCGGGAATGCTTGAACAATCGTTTCATGGCAACGCGTCATATCCCTGCCACGACACGGGCAGCAGTCGTCGGGTACTTCTCATCAACGAATTATCGGCATGTGAGGCCGACAGGTTGAGCATCAATGGCGCCCGGTATGGCCGAATCCGCCGGCCCCGCGGTCGCTGGAGACAAATTCATCCACCAGTTCGAAATCGGCCCGTACGACCGGCACGATGACCATTTGCGCGATACGCTCTCCCGGGCTGATCGTGAAGGTCTCGCTGCCCCGGTTCCAGCAGGAAACGAACACCTGCCCCTGGTAGTCCGAGTCGATCAGCCCCACCAGGTTGCCGAGTACGATGCCGTGCTTGTGACCCAGCCCGGAACGCGGCAGCAACACGGCGGCCAGCCCGGCATCCTCGACATGAATTGCCAGGCCCGTCGGTATCAACTGCGTCTCGCCCGGCGCAATCTCCAGGGGATCGTCCACGCAGGCGCGCATGTCCATGCCGGCCGAGCCGTCCGTTGCATAGTGCGGCAGGGGGAATTCCTCACCGAGCCGCCGATCGAGAATCTTAAGCTGTATCTTTTGCATTGATTGGGGTGACCTTGTTCTGTGTCTGCCTGCTGTCGTACCGGTCAGCGATCAGTTCCACCAGCTGGACTGCCAGCCGGGTCTTGCCGGTGCACGGCAACTCGCGCTCGCCACCGTCCCAGACCACGTGTAACGCATTCTCGTCCACATCGAAGCCGAGACCCTCACCGACGAGGTTGGCGGCAATCATATCAATCCCCTTGGCAATACGCTTGTGTTTTGCACTATCCAGCAGCGCCTCGGTCTCGGCCGAGAAGCCGACGGTAAACGGGGCATCGGACAGGGCAGCCACATCGGCCAGAATGTCCGGATTGCGCTCGAGCACCAGCTCCATGGCTGCCTCCGACTTGCGGATCTTCTGCGTGGCGGTTGCCTGCGGCCGGTAGTCGGCGACGGCGGCGACCGCGATGAAAATATCACTATCCGGCGCGCGCCGCATCACCGCCGTATGCATGTCGGCCGCGCTGGTCACGTCCACCCTGTGCAGACCCGGGGGGGTCTCGAGGGCAACGGGACCGCTGACGAGAATGACCTCGGCACCCGCCTCGGCCGCGGCCCGGGCGACCGCGAAGCCCATGCGACCCGAACTGCGATTGCTGATGAAGCGCACCGGGTCGATGGCCTCGCGGGTCGGCCCCGCCGTCACCACGACACGACGGCCCGCCAGGCGGCCTGTCCGGAACAGGCCGGACAGGTGATCGACCAGCGCCTCCGGCTCCAGCATCCGCCCGGGACCGGTCTCGCCACAGGCCTGTTCGCCGGTCGCCGGCCCGAAGACATGCGCCCCGCGCGCGGCCAATGTCGAGATATTGTCGCGTGTTGCGGGATTGTCCCACATGGCCCGGTTCATCGCCGGGGCCACCGCCCGCGGCGCCTCGCACGCCAGGTAAACGGCGCTCAGCAGATCATCGGCCCGGCCATGCACCAGTCGCGCCAGACTGTCGGCCGTGGCCGGCGCCACCAGCAGCACATCGGCCCAGCGAGCCAGCTCGATGTGCCCCATCGCCGCCTCGGCATCACGATCCAGCAGATCCGTGTGGACCGGGTTGCCGGACAGGGCCTGCAAGGTCAGCGGGGTAATGAATTCCCGGGCACCGCTCGTCATGATGACGCGCACCCGGGCATTCGAACGGCGCAACAGGCGCACCAGCTCGGCGGCCTTGTAGGCCGCGATGCCGCCGGTGATACCGAGTAGGACGTTTTTTCCGGATAAGTAATTCATATAATGAAATTTTAACAGATCGGAATACGCTCCGCTCTAACCTCGATAGATCCACCTGCTGGAGCGCACCGCGTGCGCAAGGTCATTTTCTATGAGCCACAAAGGATACAGAGAAAAGAATACCTTTAGCCACGGAATCCACGGAAGGACACGGAAAAATTAACTACCTGTCATAAATATCAAGTCTTTCCAGCCCCCGCCTTCGCGGGGACAGGCTCCAACAGCTGAAAAAACGGTCTGACTTGGCATATGCGATACGCTCCTACAGCTGTCTCTCTTGCTGATGCAATAATTATTTTTCCGTGTCCTTCCGTGGATTCCGTGGCCGTATATATATGTTTCACTTTTCCCGTTTGACTTATTCGCGCACGCGG
>CAMYJV010000275.1 GCA_947258805.1 uncultured Gammaproteobacteria bacterium
CGAGCGGTGCCCCGGCAATCTCCAGAAACCGCGTCAGGGCATCCCAGCGTTTGAGCAGGTAGTCGAAGGCGCCACCCAAACGGCTGTTGGGCTCGACCAGGCGGTCCTCGATCTGCTGTTGCATCCACGCTTTGAGCTCGGCCATCACCGGGCCGCTGTGCGCCTGGTGATAGGCGAGGCGTTGGGTCGGGTTCAGGGCGTGTTCCTCACAATGGGCTTCGTGGCGGTACACCTCAGCAATCGCGTCGATCACGCGGGCACATTCGCTGGGAAAATACTCGTCGATGTCGACGAACTGCCGGCGCCCGTGGACCAAGCAGTTGATGTCGAGGGTTTTCTTGTGATGTTGCTTGGGGGTATTGGCGGCCAGGCCATCGGACATCCATTGGATGGGCGCCAGCTCCGGGTCGCGATGGGCCAGGATCGCGTCGAGGTTCTCCCCGGCGTGTCGCCGGCCGGTGAAGTACAAGCAGATCGAATACGCCCCTTCGAACCGCAGCACGGTGGTGTACATGCCTTGGCGCTTGGGCGCAGGCTCAGCACGGTTTTCCTTAATCAAGGATAAGACCCGTGCGCCGGTGTCGTCTTGATAGACCAACGGTTGGTTGGCGCCGATCCGCTTGAGGGTTTCATAGACTGGATAAGCGCTATCGGCGACTTCCTCGACCAACGCCCACTGGGTCGCGTCGGGCAACGGCATACCGACCAGCGCCTGATAGGACTCGATGCGCTTGAACGGCAGGCCCAGGTGATAATGGGCCAATGCCAGGTTCACTTTGAGACTGACATCATACGTCTCGCCGCCGCTCTCCGGCGGCATGGAGGCGACCACCAAGGCGCCACAGCCCCCGCAGCGCAGCTGCTCAAGCTCATAGCGGGTGACCTGCGCCAAGGGCTGCGCGCGAAAGCGCAGCCGCACCAACGGCCGTGATCGGTAAAGCCGACCCCGCTGGCAGCTCGGGCACCGATCCCCCGCGTGGTATTCAGGATGCGGACAAAAGACCGTCTGGGCACCGGCGTAATCGGCAGCGGCCCGGCGGCCATGACCTCGGGCCTTAGCGGTGTTCGAGGCGCTCGGTGGCGTCCCGGACGAGGACGGCGGGCTGCCGCTCGATGGATCATGGGTGCTGCCACCCTCATCGGAGCCGTTGTCGCTGCCTTCCCCGCCACCATCGGGGGCCTTCGGTGGGCGCGCGCGCTTCTCGGTCTTTTTCCCAAACAGGATACGCTTGAGTTTCGCCACGCTGATGCGGGTCGACAACAGCTTACGCTCCAACCACAACAAGGTTGTCAGCAAAGGGACCAAGCGGCGCTGCTCGGCCGCATCCAGGGCGCCTCGTTCGGCCTTCTCGATCAACTGCTCGACTTCGGCCTCCTCGATCTCGATCGGTTTGGGCTCGGTTATTGGCACAGCTGCTCCCGAAAGTCTTTGGCCAGCGGATAGACCCACACGGTCTTGATCGGCACCTGCCCGAGGCGGTGATCGCCGAGCTTGCCTCGACCTTGGGTGTGACCGACACAGCGCCAGTTCGCTGCCCGATAACAGGTACCCGAAAACCGCTCGGCCTCCACAAAGGTCTCCAGCAACGCCGGCCGGTAGCCGTAGCGCTGCGCCCAATCGGCCGCTAGCCGACGGGCGGCCATCGCCAAGAGCTTACTGCCCAGTGACTTCACCCGGACCCAAGGCAGGATCAGGAACCGAGCATTATTGACCACGCCGCTTAAGTTGCGCTGGCGCTGGGTGCGGCTCCAGCCGATCCACGCATCGCGTGGTCCGGTCTTCCAGGCCGCCGCCCCAAAGCCCAGCAGGGCCAACCGACGCTCTCCCGCACAGGCGAAATAACGCAGCTGTGCCCCGGGCAGCGGCTTGTAACCGAGGTAGTGATACCGGTCGATATACTCGTTCCACAGCGCACTGTCTTTGGGCGAGACGACCTCCAGGCGCAGGTCCGCCAGCTCATGCACCAGCGCCTTCAATACCGGCTCGGGTTCGCCTTGCGCGGTGCGCCGGGCAAACGAACGGCAAGGATTGACTTTGCGCAGCGGCGCCGGCAACTCGATCAATCCCTCGCGGTGCATCCGCAGCAGCGCCACCCGGCAGCTCATGTCCTTCAAGCTACCGTCGGCCTTGCGCCAGTCAAACCGCTCGCACACCCGATACGACAACTGCTGGCGGTTCAACCGAGGATCGGTGTCGATCAGTTCGCGGATCTGTTCGATCTCTTGCGCGCTGAACCAACGCCCGCTGTAGCGTTTGCTCGATGAGGTCGCTTCCATGCACGACGTTATAGAGAAATCGCGGCGCCGTGTCCCGCAGAAAAAACTTATGGGCGATAAGTTCTATTATGGGGTAAGGACTCCCCTAGCTTGAATCATAGGGCGTCCAACAAGTCGATCCACGCACGGCTGCAGGAAGGACAC
>CAMYJV010000276.1 GCA_947258805.1 uncultured Gammaproteobacteria bacterium
GCCCACCCCGCCCACGGGCATGCCAGCCGGCGTGATCCGGAAGGTGGCGAACGGGATCGAAGTGGGCTCCGCGCCGATACCGCAGAAGCCGTTGAGCTCGCCCACCGGCTACCTCGCGGGGCTGCCCTACAGCATCAACGTCTTCTTCAGTCCGGAACGATTCACGGTGGAGTTTACCAACAACAGCCCGCGCGTCGTCAGCTTCGATGATCCGGACGCCCGGCCCATCTCGGTTGTCGGGTTTGCCGCGAAGCTGGATCAGCAGGATGCCTTCCTCGACGAGATAGCCAGGAGCCCGCTGGAACTTGCCGATTACTACGTCGCCTTCGGCGACAGCATCGCCGAGGGAACCGCCGACAACCTGACGGAGGATGGCAGGGGCTGGCCGATCCTGCTGCAGGACCGGCTTTACGCGCAGAGCGGCTTCACCCAGGCCGTGTTCAACGAAGGGCACGGCGGCATGAGGACGCCGGAGGGCAGCGACGACCCGACGGACCAGGAACGGGACATCGACGACATTCTGACGCGCCACCCGAAAGCCGAGTTCATCACCTACATGATCGGCACCAACGATGCGCTGCAGCAGAACCTCACCAAATACGGCCTGGGCGCGCAGCCCGGAGAGGCCGCCTATGAAAACTCCTACAAGGATTACGTGCAGCGCGTGATCAGCAAAGTGCTCGACCCGACCGCCAGCCCGCCGCGGGTCATGTACATCGCAAAGCTGCCGCCGACCACCGGCGGGCTGAGCTACGCGAACCAGCACATCGATCAGTACGTGCAGGTGATCGACGAGCTGGTGGATGAGAACCCGGAAATCTTCGTCGAGCCGCCGGATTTCCAATGCTACTACTCGGCGAACCCGCAGCTGCTCCCCGATGGGATTCATCCCGACGGCCAGGGCTACATCGCCATGGCCGACCTGTGGTTCAAGATGATCCTCAACCCGAACGCCGACCCCTGCACGCTGCCCTAGCCGACCTGCGCGCCTGGCGACGCTGATCCCGGGTTCGGCCATGGCCCGCGGCTCCCTGCATCTCTGGTTTCTACCCCCGGGCTTTCCGTCATAATGGCGTGAAGCGTGGAGAGAGTTCAGATGCGGCCCCTGCATTACTACCTGGTAGGCACAGGCACCTGGTTCATGGCCTTCGGCGTGCAGGGGGTCATGTTCTCCTGGCTGGTGGCCATGGTGCTGCGGGAATCGCCGGAGCGGGTGGGCATCGCGCAGATGGCGCTGCTGCTGCCGGGCACCCTGCTGCTGCTGCTGGGTGGCAGCTACGCCGACCGCTTCGGCGGCCGGCGCCTGGCCATGCTGGCCCAGGGGCTGGCCTGCATCGCCCCGCTGCTGCTCATGGCAGTGGTGGCCGCCGACCGGCTGACGTTTTCGGCCATGCTGGGCTACGCGGTGCTCATGGGCATCGCAACGGCCTTCGTCACCCCGGCCCGGGACGGCCTGCTCAACCAGGTGGCCGAAGGCAAGGTGCAGCGCGCGGTCATGCTCACCAGCATGATCCAGTTCGGCCTGCAGGTGTTCGGCTTCGTCATTGCCTCTCAGGCCGATCGGGCAGGGGCAGAGATCATCCTCTGCATTCAGAGCCTGGTGCTGGCGGTGGGCATCGTTGCCATCAGCCGCATTCCGGCCACCACTTCCGACCGGCCGGGCCTGCCCCAGCGGTTGCTGGGGTCGCTGATCGAGGGGGGCCGATCGGTGTTCTCGTCCAAGTCCATGCGCCTGATCGTGGTGCAGAACATGGCCATGGGCATGTTCTTCATGGGCTCCTACATCGTCACCATGCCGCTGCTGGTGCGGGAAGTGTTCGACGGCAGCGCGTCGGATCTGGCGCTCATGAACGGGGTCAACAGCCTGGGCCTGGTGTCCTCCATCGTTCTGCTGCTGCGGCTGGGTGACGTGCATCGCCAGGGCCGGGCGCTGATCCTCGCCCAGGGCATCGGCGGCCTGGTGCTGGCCGGGGCGGCCTTTGTGCCGCTGTTTTCCTGGTTCGTCGCGGCTCTGTTTTTCTGGGGCGTCTGCGGCGGCGTGGCCATGACCATGGCGCGCACCATCATGCAGGAGGCGGCGCCGCCCGGACAGCTCAGCCGCATCATGAGCTTCCACGCCTTCTCGTTCATGGGGTCCGGCCCCATCGGCGCGCTGCTGAACGGTTTTCTGGTGGAGCAGGTGGGCCCGCAGACGGCGCTGGTGATCTGCGGCATGGCCATGTTCGTGGTGATGATCGCCGTGTGGGCCACGTCCCACATGTGGCGGCTGGACAGCCGGCAGATGGTTCCCGGAGCGGTCGCGTGACTGCCGTCGCAGTTCGTGCCGTAGCCGAGCACGAAGCCCAGAATTCCGGCGTCACGAGATCGAGCGCGGTCCTCCAGCTCGAGGACCACCGCGCCGGGTGCTGGATCTGTCCGGCGCCACCGCGGGCGAGATCGGCCTGGTGCTGCACGGCACCACCCTGGCCACCAACGCCATCATCGAGCGGCGCGGCGCCGTCACCGCGCTGCTGACCACGGCGGGACATCGGGACGCGGTGGAAATGGCCTTCGAGAACCGCTTCGAGCAGTACGACGTCAACATCGATCGGCCCGCGCCCCTGGTGCCGCGGCAGCTGCGGCTGCCGGTACCGGAGCGTCTGGATGCCGCCGGGCGGGTGCTGCTGCCGCTGGATCTGGATGCGGTGCGTGGGCTGGTGCCGCTGCTTCAGGAAGTGGGCGTGCAGAGCGTGGCCGTCGGCTTTCTGCATTCCTATGTGAATCCCGAGCACGAGCAGGCCGTGGGCGAGCTTCTGCAAACGGCCATGCCCGAGCTGGCAGTGACGCTGTCCAGCGACGTCTGCCCGGAGATCCGCGAGTACGAGCGGCTGTCCACCGCCTGCGCCAACGCCTACGTCAAGCCGCTGATGGCCCGGTACCTGCACAGCCTGCAGGATCAGCTGCGCGTCCTGGGCATCGCCTGTCCGGTGCTGATGATGACCTCCGGCGGTGGCCTGACCACCCTGGACACCGCGGCCCGGTTTCCCATTCGCCTGGTGGAGAGCGGTCCGGCGGGCGGCGCCATCCTGGCGGCCCGGGTGGCTGCAGAAGGCGGCTACCGGCGCGTGCTGTCGTTCGACATGGGCGGCACCACGGCCAAGATCTGCCTGATCGATGATGCGGAGCCGCTGCTGTCCCGATCCTTCGAGGTGGACCGCACCTACCGGTTCAAGAAGGGCAGCGGGCTGCCCGTGCGTATTCCTGTTATCGAGATGGTGGAGATCGGCGCGGGCGGCGGCTCCATTGCCGGAGTCGATCGGCTGCAACGCATCACCGTCGGCCCGGAAAGCGCCGGCTCGGAGCCCGGCCCCGCCTGCTACGGTCGCGGTGGCCAGGACCCCACCGTCACCGATGCCGACGTGGTGATGGGCCGGATCGTGCCCGAGCACT
>CAMYJV010000277.1 GCA_947258805.1 uncultured Gammaproteobacteria bacterium
ACACTCGCCGTATGCATCGCATATGCGCTGGGTCTGTCCGGCCTGTCGGCGGGAATTCCCGCGGCGCAGGCAGAGCAGGGATCGCGGCAGCTAGAGGAAGTCATCGTTACCGCCACGCGGCGGGAGGCATCTGTCCAGGACGTACCCATCGCGGTCAGCGCGTTCAGCGGCGAAGATCTGGAAGCCCGCGGCGTGCAGGACCTTTATGGCCTGCAGCAGGTTTCGCCGAGCATTGCCGTTTATAACTCAAACAGCACCGGCAATGGAGGCACCGTACGCATTCGCGGCATCGGCACGACGGGCAATAATCCGGGGCTGGAATCCGCAGTGGGCACTTTTGTCGATGGCATCTACCGCAGCCGCTCGGGTATTGCTTTCAACGACTTCGTCGATGTGGAGCGCGTCGAGGTGCTGCGTGGTCCCCAGGGAACCCTGTTCGGCAAGAACACATCTGCAGGTGCCCTGAACATCATCACCAAGAAGCCTGAGTTTGAAACCGGCGGGCATCTGGAAGTGGGCGTTGGAGATCTGGAGACCGTGAAAACCAACGGCTCCATCACCGGGCCGATCACTGATACCCTGGCCTATCGTCTGGCGGGCACCTACCACCAGCGGGATGAGGGCAACTACCAGGACTTCGCGACCCGGGACTGGTACGACACCCGTGATCGGTGGATGATCAAGGGCCAACTGTTGTGGGAGCCCAGCGACGATTTTGACGCCAGATTGATCGTCGACTACACGAAAAAGAAAGAGGACTGCTGCCCTTCGGTTTGGAAGGACGTTTCCGCGGCCAGCACGGCATCCTATCTGTACGCGAATCCAAACGCGTTTCTGAACACGGACACCCGAAAGATGGGCATCAACTACGCGCCCTTTGAGGACACCACGGACAAAGGTGTTTCCCTGGAAATTAACTACGACATCGACGCGCTGGAAGCGACCCTGACCTCGGTGACCGGGTATCGTGACTACGAAACCGACCGGACCCAGGATTGGGACTTCACCAACGTCGACATCGCGGCGTTTCCGGGGCAGGACATTGGAGAAACCTTCGAGAACTGGTCCCAGGAGCTTCGGCTGCAGGGTACGGCAGGAAACATCGATTGGCTGGTAGGTGGGTATATCTACAACGAGCAGCTGGACACCGACGAAAGGCTGGCGCTCGGTGCTGACTCGAACCGGTACGTGGCCCACCTCTTCACCGGAGGCGTTGCCGGCCCGGTTCTGGATTCGCTGCTCGCCGCTGATTTCCTGAACAACGGCTACTCCGCCGATTGGTCTACGGAAACCTCGGGTTACGCGCTGTTCACGCACAACGTCATCAACTTCACACCGCAGCTCAACCTGACCGTGGGCTTGCGCTACACGTCGGAAAACAAAGATGGCAAGGGCAAGTTAAACGGCGTGGCGCCACTGCCGAACGATGCGGATCCCCAGGACATTTTCGACGCTACCGAAGCGGCCCAGGAAGGGCAGTGCGACAATGCCATTTTCCGCAGCGTGGTCGGCAGCTTCTGCGACAATGCCAGCTGGAAGCGGAATCGAGGGGACGATGCCTGGACCGGCACTTTAGCGCTGGGGTACGCGTTCTCGGACTCGCAGAACGTCTACGTCAGCTACTCCCGCGGCTTCAAGGCCGGCGGTCTGAACCACGACCAGGAAGCCTATGACACCACCGGCATGTTCCAGGGCGTGGCAACCGAGCCAACGGATGGCGTCGAGTTCGAGAACGAAACGGTGGACGCCTACGAGATTGGTCACAAGGCGCAATATCTCGATGGAACCCTGACGGTCAATACGGCCCTGTTCCTCACCCAGTTCGAAGACTTTCAGCTGAACACCTTTACCGGTCTTGGCTTCGTGGTGGGCAACCCGGGTGATGTCGAATCCAAGGGCGTCGAGCTGGAGGCTCAGTGGGCGGTCAACGACTGGCTGTTCGTCACCGCCGGCTACACCTATGCGGACGCGCGGTACGACAACAGCCTGTCGCCGGGTAACGAGAGCATCGAGGGACGCACTCTGACCCAATCGCCTTACAACCAGGCCAGTGCCTCCGTTTCCGTAGACCAGGGGCTCGGCATCTGGGATCTTCGGGGCTTTGGCACGGCCAGTTGGTCCTGGCGTGACAGCGTCAATACCGGGTCTGGCTTAGAGCTCGACAAGATTCAGGGCGGGGTCACCATGTGGAACCTGCAGGCGGGGATTACCACTGCGGACAATCGCTGGGAATTCAAGCTCTATTGCAACAACTGCGCTGACGAGGAGTACGACCGGGTGATCTACAACCAGGTGTTTGCCAGCAGCAGTCGTGGAACCTTCCTGAACGATCAGCGGGTCTGGGGTGGGTCCATCCGCGCCAACTTCT
>CAMYJV010000278.1 GCA_947258805.1 uncultured Gammaproteobacteria bacterium
AGACCGGACCTGTTCACGGCGAGATTCTGTGCCATCGAGGCGGCACGCCTCACCCATCTGGTCATCGACTGGCTCGCCGTGGAACGCGAACGCAAGCAGGCTTTTAGCGTGGAGGCTCTCGAACAGGAGCAGACCATCGAGCTTTCAGGCCTGCGCCTCAACACGCGCGCAGACCGCGTAGACCGTCTTGAGGATGGAGGACTCGCGGTCATCGACTACAAGACCGGCCGCAACGTCAACAACGACGGCTGGTTCGACGAACGCCTGACCGAACCCCAGCTCCCGCTTTACTCTCTGCACAGCAAAGGCGAGGTACGTGCCGCACTCTTGGCACGGGTCAGGCGCGACGGGCCCGGCTTTGCATTTGTCGGACTCAGCGAGGAGGAGGACTTTGCATCCGGCGTCGATACGCCGAAGAACCAGCGCGGCGATACCGACTGGCCGGGACTGCTGGCTCAGTGGCAACAGTCCCTGAGTGACCTTGCGGATGAGATCGGCAAAGGACGTGCCGACCCCACGCCTTCGATACAGGCCTGCCGGTATTGCGCCCTCGGCTCACTGTGCCGGGTGCAGGAAATGATCGCGGGGGACGAAGGTGATTGAGACCACGGTAACCGATGCCCGACAACGCGAACAGGCGCTGGATATCAGCGCATCGTTCATCGTCCAGGCACCTGCCGGTTCCGGCAAGACCGAGCTGCTCACCCAGCGCTATCTCCGCCTGCTGGCTGAAGTTGATCATCCCGAGGAGATCTATGCGATCACCTTCACGCGCAAGGCAGCGGCCGAGATGCGCAATCGCATCCTCGCGGCCATCGATGCGGCCACTGCCCCGCAGCCGCCCGAGCCCCATCGCCGACTCACCTGGAGCCTGGCGCGTGCAGCCCTCGAACAGGATGCGCGGCATGAATGGCAGATCGCCCGCAACCCGAACCGGCTGCGCATCCAGACCTTCGACAGCCTCAGCCATGCACTGGCCCGACAGATGCCCTTGCTCAGCGAGTTGGGGGCGCCACCCGCAACCACTGACAAACCGGAGGCTCACTACCAGCAGGCCGCGCGCGCCACCCTGCGCATGCTCGAAGATCCGAAGCTGGGTCCACATATCGAGACCCTTCTGGTTCATCTCGACAATCGGCAGGGCTTACTCGAAGACCTGCTGCGCAATATGCTCGCGCGGCGTGACCAGTGGTTGGGGCACGCACTCTCGTCACCGGGTGGCGATGACCTGGATGAGGCGCTCGAGGATGCCGTGACCGCCCATCTGCGGCTGTTGTTCGACAACTGCCGCCCCGACTGGCTGCATCAGCTGATCGACATCGCACAGAACGCTGCGGACAACCTTGCTGCCACCGGGGAGCCGGTTGCGACACCAGACACCCTCTCGGCCTGGCACCGCAGAGAACGCGCACCCGGGACCGCTTGGACGGATCTGCCGGACTGGCTGGGCCTGGCCAAGCTGCTGCTGACCAAGGGTGGCGCACTGCGTAAATCGTGGAATGCCGACATCGGGTTTCCGGCACCGAGCGAGAAAGGCATATCTCCCGAGGTCAAGTCTCGGCGCAGCCAGGCGAAACAGGCGATCAAGACGTTGTGTGAAGAGATCGGCGACCAAGCCGAGCTTGCAGCGCTGTGGGCCGGCCTGCGCCTGTTGCCGCATCACGGTCTCGACGACCAGCAACGTGGCGTTCTTTCCAGCCTGTTCCGCGTGCTGCTGCACGCGGCGGCCGAACTTCAGCTGGTGTTCCAGGACAGCGGTGAAGTCGACTTCGCCGAGATCCAGATGCGCGCGCGCCGGGCGCTGGGCAGTCCGGAGAACCCTACCGACCTTGCCCTGACCCTCGACTACCGGCTGCAACACCTGCTGGTCGACGAATTTCAGGATACCTCCAGCAGCCAGTATGGCCTGCTGGAGACCCTCACCGCCGGCTGGCAGAACGCTGACGGGCGCACGCTGTTCGCGGTCGGCGACCCGATGCAGTCGATATACCGATTCCGTGAAGCCGAGGTCGGTCTCTACCTCGCGGCACGCACCAACGGCATCGGCGGGCTCCGGCTGAGGCCGATCCAGCTGGGGGTCAATTTTCGCTCCGGCAGCGGCATCGTCGACTGGGTCAACAGCAGTTTTCCGTTGATCTTTCCCGCTCAGGTCGATGTCGGACGCGGCGCCGTGCCCTACTCGCCCGCCTCGGCCTATGATCGGTCGCCGGACGACGCGGCGGTATCCATTCACCCCTTTGCCGATACCAATACCAAGGCAGAGGCGGCAAAGGTCGCCGAACTGGTGCATGCGGCGCTGGCGGAAACGGCTACCGGCCATCAGGCGGTCGACATCGACCCGCTGGCACAGCGCCCGGCGGTACAGGATCTGCATGCGCTTACGCGTGCCCTGCTGCACCCGGCCGATCGCCTGTCCTGGCTGGTCGTTCTGCGCGCGCCCTGGCTGGGGCTCAGCCTGCAGGACCTGCTGGTCATCGCCGAGGCCACACCCCGCTGCGTGCTCGCACGCCTGCGCGATTCCCGTTTGCGCGCAAGCTTGAGTGACGACGGTCGCCGGCGTGTCGAACGGCTGCTGGCGGTCGTTGACCACCAGCTCCCCGCACGCGGCCGCCGGCCGCTGCGCCAGTGGGTCGAAAGTATCTGGCTGATGCTGGGTGGCCTTGCGACGGCGCGTGACAGCGAGGCCGATGCGCAGGCCTATCTGTGCCTGCTCGATCAGCATGAACAGGCCGGGGGAATGCTGGATTTCGCCGGCCTGCAGACCGCTTTGGAAAGGCTTTACGCAACGCCCGACAGTGGCTGCGACGGCCGCGTGCAGCTGATGACCATGCACAAATCGAAAGGACTCGAATTCGACACCGTGATACTCCCTGGTCTCGGACGAAAACCGGCATCCGACAGCAGCGAACTGCTCTACTGGCTCGAACGCACCGGTTCGCGGGGGCACGCTCAACTGCTCATGGCCCCGATCCGGGCTGCCGAACAGCAAAGCGAAGCCATATCCGGCTACCTGCGCGAGTTGAACAAGGACAAGAACCAGCTGGAGACCTCGCGTCTCCTGTACGTGGCGGCGACCCGGGCAAAGCGCCGGCTGCATCTGCTGGGTCACATCAATTTCAATGCCAAGGGTATACCGGCCAAACCGGCGGCGGCTTCCCTGCTGGCAAAACTCTGGCCCGTCGTCGAAGCCGATTTCGGCCACCTGACAGCACCACCAACTGAGGTTGCCGAGGAATCGAGCTTGCGCCTGGCACAGCTGCAACGCCTGCCGGCCAACTGGCGACCCGCCCTTGCCAACAGATTATCCTCGTTACCCGGCCAGACCGGCGATGAAAGATTCGAAACGCAGATCGAGTTTGCCTGGGCCGGCGATACGGCGCGCCACGTTGGCACACTGGTCCATCGTCAACTCGAGCGCATCGCACGGGACGGAATTGACCACTGGTCGCCAGGGCGCGTCGACCGAATGGAACAGACCCTGCGGCGCGGGTTGCAGAACCTGGGTGTTGCCAGCGGTGAGCTGGAAGCGGCCGTCGTAAAGGCTAAACGTGCCCTGCGCCAGACACTCGCCGATGAGCGCGGACGCTGGATACTCGCCGGTCATGCAGAGGCACGGTGCGAATGGCCCCTTACGGCGCATGAGGAAACGAGCCGGCATTACGTGATCGACCGAAGCTTTTTGGATGAGCACGGTGTGCGGTGGATCATCGACTACAAGACGGGCGAGCACCTCGAAGGCGATCGTGATGCCTTTCTCGACCAGGAGCAGGAACGCTACCGCGAACAAATCGAGAACTACGCACGGATCGTCCGTATGCTGGAGGACAGGCCGATACGTCTGGCACTCTATTTCCCCCTGTTTCCCGATTGGCGGGTGTGGGACTACGAAATCAAAGGGGGGGTGGCTGAATGACTGTGTCCTCGATAAGCGACGATTACCGAAGCATCGGCGAACAGATCGCCAACCTCCTGGGGCGCCCCCGTGTCACCGGCCTTTACCTCCCCGCACCCGCAGCAGACGAGACCTTCCGCGACGAGTTCGGCTTCGTTTTTCTGGCCAACGACGGCATAGGCCCCTTCTATGTCAGCATGGACAACATACTGCCGGGGCTGTGGCAGCGCTATCCCAGGCCTAAATGTTGCGACGAGGACGCAGTCTCCTTGCTGCAGGGGTTTGCCAGCCAAGACCCGAGCAGCCGGGCTCTGGCACTGGGCACCTACAATGCGCTGAGCGCAAAACTGTATCGGGCGGCAGGCTTCGAGCCACCGGACCGCAAGGCGAATTCAGGACTCAGCGATACGCAACCCGGAAGCCTTGTCGGAATGGTGGGTTACTTCTGCCCCTTGGTGGATAAACTGACCGCTCAGGGCTGTGAGGTCCTGGTGTTGGAGCG
>CAMYJV010000279.1 GCA_947258805.1 uncultured Gammaproteobacteria bacterium
AGCCGATCCGGGGCCGACTGAAACTAGTATTCCGCAAATAGCGCGTAGGGTGCGTTCCACGCACCAATCCACGCCGCAGGGTGCGCTCCGCCCGCCAATCCACGCCGCAGGGTGCGCTCCGCCCGCCAATCCACGCCGCAGGGTGCGTTCCACACACCAATCCGCAAAGGAATTCAGGCCCGGCAGGCCGCCTCCCACGCACCAATCCCTGTCCAGCACGCGGCGCCCCCACCCGTAGGGTGCGTTCCACGCACCGATCCTCCCCACGCTGGAGTTAATATCTCGGCAGGCAAACCACCCAAGACACAAACACATGCGGGCCTTCCCCTTGTTTCTCATGCTGGCCGCGCTGACGTCCGGCACGGCCAGCGCCGAAGAGCGCGTGACCATTGCGAGCCTGAAGCAGGCCGACTACATGGCGGGCAAGCAAGCCTTCCAGGGCCGCTGCAGCGCATGCCATACCCTGGCCGAAAACAGTTCCAACATTGCCGGTCCCAACCTGTGGGGCGTGTTCGACCGGCAGGCCGGCTCGCTGCAGGAATTCACTTACTCCGACACCCTGAACGAAGCAGACTTCCAGTGGTCGCCGGAGCGACTGAACGCGTGGCTGTCGGACCCGAAGAATTACCTGCCGGGCAACATCATGGGCATCCCCGAAGCGGTGCCCGCAGCCGACCGGCCCAACATCCTGCATTTCATGTTGATCGAAACCGGCGCGGTGGACTGGGAGCGTCCGGCAGCCGCCTTCGCCGATGCGCAACAGGACCGCAGCAAACCGCCATCGGAGCGCTTCCCGAGTTTCTGGAACCACCTGATGTTCAATACCGTGAATTACCGATGGGTGAACGAATCGGCGGGCGAAGAATTGCAGTTCCAGGTGTACTTTCAGCCCGACGGCAGCGTCAAGACCAGCCGCAAGGCAATGACCGGTTTCTGGCACATCACCGACAAAGACTTCTTCTGCTACGCGCTGCTAAGAATGCCGGTGAGTGTCGGGCACATGGTGGAATGTTTCCCGGTAGCGGCCATGGCGATTCCGCGCTTCGCCCCGGAGCTCTGGGTATCTCGCCCTCAGAAGGGCGTGGAACTGCACGGCGGGATGCTGCCGGGGCGACCGTCCCTCGCCGCGAACGAGCTGGCTGAATAACCTGGAGAACACACGCGAATGTTGTCATTGACTTTCTTTGGCTACGCGGTAATTCATCTTGTGATCTGGTTTTGGGGCTGGACAGCCTGGGCGAAATACGGCCGCCCGCGGGGCCTGTTCCTGGTGCTCTTCGGCGGCACGCTGCTTTGGTACGACAACTTTCGCATCGGCGTCGGCCGCTTTATCGGTGAGGGCGAATTGCTCCAGACGCTGACGGTGCCGGCCTTTGCCTGGCACTGGACCATGCTGCCGCTGCTGGTGATCGCGGCCGGTTCCATTGCCAGATCGGCCGGGGTCGGCTGGGCGCAACCGAAGGCGGTGATGGGGGCGTTTTGCGCGGTGGCCTCTGTGCTGATTGCGCTGGACGTGCCGTATCTGTTCGCCATCGAGCTGCACCCGGCCTGTGTTGCCGATACATTTCGCTACACCACGCGGGTCTCGGAGCTGCAGTTCTGCGGGCCGGATTCCGTAGTGGTCAACGGTGTCGGTTCGCCGCTGGTTGCGATCCTGACCAACGTGATCGTGCTGGCCGTTGGCATCGCGCTGTGGATTCAGCGCGGCTGGCCGTGGCTCACCCTGGGCTCGGGTGCCATGTTTTTCGCCGCCGGCGGCGGGCCGGCACTGTTTCCTTACTGGGCGCTGCCGATCGCGAACTTTGGCGAGATCCTGATTACGCTGGGCATGATTACCACGGCGATCCATTTTGCGCGCCAGTCCGGCGCGGTCCAGACAGCTGCGGCAGGCGGGGCCACCGTGAGCGAAAGTCGCGCCTGAAGGATTCACGATAGCCGGAAAGTCGCATCCCACGGGGAGTGATGGTGGAGCGCATGCGGAAATCGCGGCTAAAGCCGCTCCCACCGGCAAACTCAATGCCGCGCCGGTAGAATCCGCTGTGGGAGCGGCTTTAGCCGCGATTGATTGGCCAGCCAGCTCAAGTCCTGGTGGGAGCGGCTTTAGCCGCGACAATGCAAAGCACCAGTCCCAGGGGAGGGCGAAGGGTGACGACAACAAGAATAACGTTCACGTTGCTGCTGGCCTTATGCAGCGTCAGCACTGCACTTGCCCAGGGCGACCCGGCGCGCGGCAAGCAGCTGGCCCGGGAATGTTTCGCGTGCCACGGTGAAGACGGCAACAGCCCGTCGCCGGTGAACCCGCGCATCGGCGGGCAGCACGAAAGCTACCTGTTGCTGGCCATGCAGGGC
>CAMYJV010000280.1 GCA_947258805.1 uncultured Gammaproteobacteria bacterium
CCTGTCACAGCTGTTTTCGCCGCATGCTGGCATCGTGTTGAGTCCGGCAGCAGCCCCTCGACACGGAGCCAGCGGTGTCAGCCGACGTGATTTCGCCGGGTGACATTATCCAGGTTGTGGAGAATCGCGACGGTAGCTGGCGACTGGCGCAGCTCCCGGAGGTGCAGGGCGCGTTCGTGGCATTGGATCCCCTGGATGGGGCGATTGCGGCCCTGGTGGGCGGCTACGACTACTACGTGTCGAAATTCAACCGGGCTACCCAGGCCCGTCGTCAGCCCGGGTCTGCGTTCAAGCCCTTCATCTATTCTGCTGCCCTGGAGAACGGATTCACCGCCGCAACCGTGGTCAATGATGCGCCGGTGGTCCTTAAGAGCGCAGAGCTTGAAGATGTCTGGCGACCCAAAAACTATTCCGGACGTTTCAACGGGCCAACGCGGCTTCGCGAGGCTCTCGTAAAGTCCCTGAACCTGGTATCGGTGCGGGTTATCCGCGAGGCTGGCATCGGACCAACGGTCCGGCACTTGCGTCAGTTTGGTTTCGGCAAGCCGGCGCTGCCCCGGAATCCTTCGCTGGCACTGGGTGCCGGTGGTGCACCGCCCCTGGAGTTGGCTGCAGGCTACGCTGTGTTTGCCAACGGCGGTTTTCGTGTTGAGCCCTACTTCGTGCAGCGCATTGAGGATTCCGACGGAAACGTCTTGTTCGAGGCGGATCCGCCCATTGCCTGTCCTGAATGCGAGTTGGCTGACACGGAGCAACCAGAGCCAGTGGCGGGTGACGGGGCTGGGATGGCGTCTTCCGAACTGCTCGCCGGCGACCCACTGGATCTATTTCCGCCACCGCCCCGCGCCCCACGTGTGCTAACCCCTCAAAATGCTTATCTGATCAGTGACATGATGCGTGACGTCGTTCGGCGGGGCACGGGCCGGCGTGCTTATATCGAGCTTCAGCGCGAGGATCTGGCGGGCAAGACCGGCACATCCAACGATCGACGGGACGCATGGTTCTCCGGGTTCAACGCGGATATCGTCGCCACCGCCTGGGTCGGTTTCGATCAGGATCGGTCGTTAGGCAATCGGGAGGAGGGAGGCCGAACCGCTTTGCCGGTCTGGAACTCGTTCATGGGCGCTGCGCTTGTGGGTTTGCCGGCTCACGTGCTGGCACGGCCGACCGGTTTGGTGGACGTTCGTATCGACAGAGACACGGGGCTTGCGGTTGGGGCAACCGCCCGAAACAGCATCTTTGAGAAGTTCCGTTTAGACCATGTGCCGCCCCAGCAGGACCCCGCTGACGCGTACCAGCCGCAGCTGGACGGCGAAACCGGTCTGCCCGACGACGAGCCCGAACGGCTCTTTTAGTCCTCCATGGGCAAGAGGTCTGCAGCCGGCTCGGATAACTTGCGCGCTCGCCTGGCCCAGGAGGCGGCTCGCCTGATGATCGAGCATGGCATTAAGGATTTCCGGCTGGCAAAGCAGAAAGCCGCCGCCCGCTTCGGCGTGCGGGAGCGGGGCGCGTTGCCGAGCAACGCTGAGATCGAACAGCGCTTACAGGAACGACATCGGATTTTCGATCCTCGAGGGCATGAGTCCTGGCTGTCCGGCTGTCGCCGGGTTGCCGCGGACATGATGGCGCTGTTTCACGAACTGACGCCACGGCTGGTGGGCGGCGTGTTGTCGGGCTCGGTAACCGAAACCACGCCCGTGGAGCTGCACCTGTTCAGCGATTCGCCGGAGAGCATCGCATGGCTTCTGGAGGGTCATGGCATTCCCTTCCGGGATTGCCAGCGACGTTACCGGACGAGTTTAAAACAGACTGTCGTGTATCCCGGATATAGCTTCAGCGTCGAAGGTATTCAGGTTGACGTTATTGCCTTCCCGGAAAAAGCTCTTCGCCAAGCGCCGTTGAGTCCGGTAGACGGCCGACCCATGCGCCGCGCGCCGGTCCGGGAAGTGCGGGACCTGTTGGCCGCCTCCAGCGACTAGCGCTTTTCGATAGGAACGTAGGCTCGTTCGGTGGGGCCTGTGTAGAGCTGCCGGGGGCGCCCGATGCGGGTGTCAGGATCCTGGCGCATTTCCCGCCAGTTGGTCACCCAGCCCACCGTGCGGGCGATGGCGAACATCACTGTGAACATGGAAGTGGGAATCCCGAGGGCTCGGTAAATGATTCCCGAGTAGAAATCCACATTGGGATAGAGGTTCTTGGAGAGAAAGTAATCGTCCTTCAGTGCTATCTCTTCAAGACGAAGGGCCAGGTCGAACATTGGTGTGTCGTGGCGTCCGAGTTTCGCAAGCAACCGGTGACACACCTCGCGAATAATGGCCGCACGGGGATCGT
>CAMYJV010000281.1 GCA_947258805.1 uncultured Gammaproteobacteria bacterium
GACCATCTGCTTGCGGGCATTCCATACCCCGGCGGTGACGAAGTCGAACAGGTATTTCCCTTCGTTGTCCACCTGTTTGAACGAGCGGTAGTTCTGCAGGGTCGAGACGTCCACGCGCTCGGGTAAGCGACCCTTCTCTTCGCGCAGGTCTTTGAGCTCCTGCTCTTTGCGCTCGATCGTCTCTTGCAGGCGCAGGTGTCGGCTGTTGCCCCGTACCGTGCCATCTTTGTTGGTCTGTTGCGGGGTCTTCGTCAGCTGCTTGTAGAGCTTGTCGAGCGCCTTGCACAGGCGCCCGATGCGTTTCTCCAGGGGCTTGATGTTGGGATTGGCGATGTCCTGGCGCTCGCTTTCGACCAGCTTGAACCCTGGCTGATAATGTGCCGGATGGCGCTCCTGAAGATGCTTGAAGGTGTTCTCGGAGGCACCCCAGCGGCTGAGAATGGCGCGTGTCGCCTCTTCCAGGCTCAGCAACGAGGAGTCGGCGTGGACCAGCGCGCAGGTACGCCGGTCGCTGCTGCGATTCCAGATGTGGATGTGGCGCAGTGTGAACCTGTGGGTTTTGCCTTGCTCATCGGTGTAGGAGAGCTCCTTGGGCTGCTCGAACACGCTGTATTGCTTGGCGTTGAAGGTGAAATCCGTGGCGAAGCGCTGCGCGTCGATGGCTGCCAGCGTGGTTGCATCCAGGTTCTTCTCCCAGCTTACGAACGGCCTGCCAGCGCGCAACAAGCGGAAGAAAAAGCCCGCGTCATACCCTTCCCGGTCGAACACCGCCACCGGCGGTGCCGGCAGCTCCGGCAGCCATTTGTCGACCACATCCAAGATCCATTGCTTCATCGCTCCCTTGCCTTCCTGGATCGCGAAGTCCACGATCCGCCCGCTAGCATCGCAGGTCACCTGATTGGTACGCCCTGGAACCGGCATCCGCCGTTGGGTGTTGTAGCTGTAGTGAACCTTCTCCTTACCGGTATAGGGCAACAGGTGCCCGTCGGTGAACCAGATCCACACACCGACCAGGCCGGCGCGAATCTGGTAGCGGCAATAATCGTCCAACAGCCCCTTTACCAAACCCTGCCGGGCTACCGTATAGAACCAGTCCCAGATCTGGGTCTTGGCCCCGAGACTGGCGAGCCCCAGCACCCGTGCGGCTTCCTTCGAGCGCACATGCTTGAGTTGCTCGATCGAGCGGATATCCAACCCCGCCATCAGCAAAAACACGGCGAATATCCGCCAGCCCGCCCCGCAGTGCCCCAGCACCAACTCCAGCCAGCGCCACCGGGCAATGAGTGTTGGCCAGTACACAAAGCAGCCGGCGTAGCGGCTCGCCGCCCAGTCGTGCTCTTTGGCAAAGGGATGGTCCTGGCGCACCACCTGCTGTGCGCGCCCTTCCTCCCCAAAGGAGAAATTCAACCTCTCCTGAGCCGCTGAGCCGCAGGCCCTGTCCTCGGCCCGAAGCGCCGCCACCTGCTGCGCCTTGTTGCCCGGCGGGCATTGCGTTGCATGGCGCGCCCGCTGCTGTTTCGCATCCGTCCCGTCGGCCATCCCATAGCCGTCGATCAAGCCCTGGACGCCGAAATGCGCCTTGATCTCTTGATAGTTGTGCAGCGTCTGACGGCTGACCCCCAAGGCCTCGGCCAAGCGGGACTGGATGGCGCCGAGCTCGATCGCCTCGGTGATAAAGAGCTTTCTGGCCACCTTGTCGCCGAGGTCCGCCGTCTTGATCGGAAAGTCGCCGCGATAGAGCACGGCCCGCCCTTCGCGGGCGTTCTCGAACTCCACTCGCAGCCCCTTGCCCAGGGCGATGCAGTGGCCTTCGCGCTCCGGGACCGCGGTGGCATTTTCGAGCGCGAGCGGCTGTTGCATGGGTGCGAAACGAGAGGTTTAAGAGAAATACATCATATCCATATTTATGCTCTATTAATACCGATATATAATCTTTATATCAACATGTTATTCATCATTATTGTCCATTTATCAGGTTTCCTACTGATCGCAGCCGTTTTCCGATTCTTCTGGAGAAACAACACCAACAGGCACACGTCCCGAGGCCGCTTTCGAAAGCGCGAGGGTGAGGCTTG
This sequence comes from uncultured Gammaproteobacteria bacterium, assembly GCA_947258805.1. The sequence continues at coordinate 2,076 of CAMYJV010000281.1, forward strand.
GATCCAGGTCCGAGCCGCACAAAACCGGCGCGAAATGCACCTACTCTGCAGAAACGACTGTCCAATTTTCTGGCGGGAAGGCCGAAATCCCTTCCATATCAACGGGTCGAGATGCTTTTCGGTAGAGGGGAAGTTGAGGTCTGGACATAGCAGCCATGGCAGACTTACGCATGAACGTTGCGGTATCCTATTTTTCTGGCGGAAGTCGAGTCTACCGTCGCGCAGGAATGGTCACTCGTG
>CAMYJV010000282.1 GCA_947258805.1 uncultured Gammaproteobacteria bacterium
TGCCCCCCAATCCAACACATGGTTGTTGGCCATTGCGCAGCAGTCAATTTGGGCCGCCGTGAGCACGCCAATGTTGCGGGGATGCATACGGTAGTTGATGCCCTTCGGCCAGAAGCCGTCGTGGCTCGTAACCGCTGTCTCCAGATTGACGATACGCGCATCGGGCGCCATGCGTTCCAATTCGGCCAGCGCGTCGCCCCAGATGTAGGGGTAAGGCACCGGCCTGGCAATCGGACCATTGACCTGTTCCGCCAGGGCTACGTAGTCGCGTGCGTCACGCAGATAAGTCTCGTAGATTTGCGGTCTGCAGGGATGCGGAAGGATCTGATCGATGCCCCTTCCGGTCATCACATCACCACAAAGAAACAGCTTCAGCAACCGGCCAGCCGCATCCTTGTTCCCGTTCTCGCCGTGCATCTCCCGCTGCGTCGAGTCGGCTTGAGCACGCACTCCCGCCAGCGCGGCGGCCAGCGGCCCTGCAGACAACCAGGCGAGGAATCGCCGCCGACTGAGGATTCGTGAATCGCTTTTTGCATCGGCCAATTTTTTGTCAGCAATCATGGCCTCTTTCTCTAACGCCGCAGTAGACGCCGCCACGCCTTGATCGCCGACGCTGTCTCTGCGACGGCGGTAACTGCCGGCCAGGGTCCCCTTTTTTACGTCTCGGACTCTTTGCAGATAGGCCACCAGCGGCTTGGCGGTCTCTTCCGCCACCAGGCGCCCGCTGCGGGTCTCGACCTCTGACAGCTGTCCGATCTGTTCGATTATCTTGGCCTCGGTCTTGGCACCAAACCCCGCCACGCTGCGTACCCGACCATTCAACGCCGCACGCTCCAAATCGCGCAAGCTGCGGATCTTCAACACCTGGTGCAGCGCCCTCACCCGCTTCGGGCCCAGGCCGTCGATCTTCAGCATGACCCTGAGCGCCCCAAGGGTGCGCGCCTCTGCCTGCTTCAGCGCGGGCAACTCGCCGGTCTGCACCAGGGTACGGATCTTTGCGGCCAGATCCTTGCCTACCGCTGGCAGCTCGCTGAGGTCCTCGCCCTCGGCGACCAGCTCGGCCATGCTTCGCGTATGCCCGCGTATGGTCAGGGCCGCGTTGCGGTAGGCGCGCACGCGGAAAGGGTTCGCGTTCTCGATCTCGAGCAGATCCGCCAACTTCCCGAAGGTGTCGGCGATCTCACTGTTATGGATGGACATGCCGCAAGCTCCATGCAAAGGCCTCAAACGCTCGGTCGGACATCCGTGGTCTGAACACGCGATGGGCGTATGACACCCCAGCTTTCAGTATAGGCCGCCGGCCGCTGCCCCGGCGGGCATGCGTTTGTCTCCGAACGAAGATATCCTCTTGGCACCGCGAATCTAACAAGGGCTGGGTGCTGACTTACGAGCAGTCATCCTTTACCCGATTACACGCGACCGGGTATAAGTTTGCCCAGGACCGAACCGGACTCTGCCAGCCCATGACGATGCCGATCAAGCCGATGCTCATGCTAGCGCTGTTCCTTACATTGGCAGGGATGCCCCAGGCGGATGTTCAGGCCGGCAACCTGCTGCAATCCCTGCGCACACTCGCCCAGCCTCTGAGGCATACCGACCATCTGAACCCTTTGCTCGATGCCGTCGGCGACGCCCGGCTGGTCCTCCTGGGCGAGGCCTCGCACGGCACCCGGGAGTTTTACACCTGGCGCGACCGCCTATCGAGGCGACTGATCCGGGAGCGGGGATTCACCTTCATCGCCATCGAGGGCGACTGGGTGAGCCTGCTTCCACTCGACCGTTACGTCCGTCATCAACCAGGGGCACCCGCCTCTGCGCGCGAGGCCCTGCTGCAGGTCGAGCGTTGGCCGCGGTGGGTCTGGGCCAACACCGAACTGGAGGCCCTCGGGGAATGGTTGCGGGTGTTCAATCGGGGCCGTCCGACCGGGCGTCGGGTCGGCATACACGGGATCGATCTATATGCCATCTGGGAATCGCTAGATGCCGTGCAGGCTTTCTACCAGACCCAGCTGCCGGAATCGGCTGCGCGGGTGCGCCAACTGTACCGGCTTCTGCGGGGATTTCGAGGTGACTACGGGGCCTACGCAGACTACGTTGGTCGTAGGCAGCACTCCGCGCGGGCGGAGGTGGCCAGGGTGGCGCAGGAGCTGGCCGCACGTTACCGCTACGCCGCGCCCGCGCAGCGCGAGCGCTATTTCGAAGCGCTCCAACACGCAAAAGTGGTTGAGTCTGGTGAGCGTTACCTGCGCAGCACGGCCCGGCCGGGCCCCGACTCCTGGAATGCGCGGGCCAACCACTTCGAGCGGTCCGTTGC
>CAMYJV010000283.1 GCA_947258805.1 uncultured Gammaproteobacteria bacterium
CCGGTTGTTGCAAGTGATTGGCCCCCCCGTTGGATCGAGCCTCGGCCGGCATCCGGCTTCCGCACCGCCGCTGTCGTCAAAGCCGATGGCCGGATTCAGACCCAGTACCGGGGTCAGAGAAACGTCCGGAATGACCGTTGCCGCATCCGGGACGAAGGCGGGCACATTGTTGCAACCCTGGGTTTTGCCGCTGAACGGCGCGGTGGGATCTCCGGCGCCGACGCCGCAGTGGGTGAATTTCTTCTCCTCGTCCGTGTACCGGCCGCCGGCGGTCAGGGTCAGCTTGTCGGTGACGTGCCAGTTGCCCTGGGTGAACACCGCCCAGGCGGTGTTCTTCTGATTGCTCCAGCCCGCCTGGCCGTAGGTGGCCGGGTTGCTGAAGGTGATCGTCGTCGGGTCGGACGGTCCCAGGATGATATTCGGCGTGAAAAGAATCCCGTAGGATTCCTGCAGCATCGTGTACTCCTGGTCGAAGTAGTAGGCGCCGGCAACGAAGTCCACGGTGTCCGAGAAGGACGAAGCGAAGCGCAGCTCGTGGCTCTGCTGGTCGTGTTCCTGCTTCCGCTTGCCGGCGAACAGGTCGTGGGGCGCCACGTCGATGGTGAAGATGATGTCCTCGTCCACGTCGCGGTAGTTGCCGATGTAGGTGATGGTGCCGATGTCGGCGATGTCGTAGTTGACCTCGGCGGTAATGCCCCATACGTCCACGTCCGCCCCCTGGCCGCGGTCTTCGGTGTTGATCACCGAGTATTCTTCCGATCGCGACTGGTCTTCGATGGGCTTGCCGCAGATCTCGCCGGCATTGGCCGCCGCCGTAACCGGATCCTGTCCAAGCACGATCAGGTTGTACAAACTCTGGGTGAGTATCACTACGTCGTTGTCCGCCGGCGCCCCGATGAGGGCGTTGAAGGGATCGTCGCGACAGTAGTGATGGGACGATGTCAGATAGGTGTCGTCTCGGGTTTTGCCCCACTCGCCGCGCAGCGTGATGTCCAGCTGCTCGTTCGGCTCGTAGCGCAGCGACGGCAGAACCGTCCACCGGTCCGTGGCGCCGCGGTCCTTGCCGTTCCATTCGTTTTCCCAGTAGCCGTCGTGCTGGGTCTTCTTCGCCGCTATGCGCCCGGCGAGCTTGTCCTCCATGATGGGAAAGTTGATGATGCCTTTCAGATCCTGGCGCCCGTAATCGCCGGCCTGTAGGGACGCGCCGAAGTCGAACTCGTCCATCACCGGCTTGTTGTGCAGCACCTGAACGGCGCCGGCAGCCGTGTTGCGGCCGAACAGGGTGCCCTGGGGTCCACGCAGGATCTCCACGGAGCTTACGTCCAGGAAATCGCTGAGCGCGGTGGAAACCCGGGCCTGCACCACGCCGTCCACGTAGATGCCTACTTTGGAGTCGGACGCGGACTCGATGTCCGCCGTACCCTGGCCGCGGATCACGAAGGCGGCCGAATTCTGGAAGATGCCCACCGGTTCCAGCGCCACGTTGGGGGCTGCGTTTGTGAGGTCTCGGAGGTCCTGGGCGAAGGCGCGTTCCAGCGCTTCCCCGGATACCGCCGTCATTGGAATGGCAACGTCCTGCAGGCTGGCTTCCCGCCGGGTGGCGGTCACCACCACTTCCTCCAGCATGGTCTGGCCGCCTGACTGCTCGGCTGGCAGCGCGTAGCCTGGCGTTAATGCCAGGCCCGTTGCTGCCAGCATCCTGATGGCTTGACGCAAAGGTTTTGCGGCAAAGTCTGTATCGTACATCGCTCTCTCCCCGTAGCTGGTACGCGAACCGACTGTGTCTGTTCAGCCTGTCCTGTTTCGGAACCTCCTAAGCTCTGAAGCTCGATCTGAATCTCGAAATGCTGCGGTGCCAGCCGTGGTTTCCCATGTCACCCTCGTGCCGCGACTGTCACTACCCTGGAACATCGCAGATATTTCGCTGGATTAAAAGTGAATTTTCAACGCGACGGTTGATTCCTTTTGAATTCCCGGCGCGGCTAAACTGGTCCGACAGTTGTTAAACGCCTGGTGGGGAGGGCACTTATGACTTTCATTCGCTATCCGGTTCTGCAGTATGCGTACGTGGTGGATGACATCGAGGCCGCGTGCCGGGGCTGGGTCGATCTGGTAGGGGCGGGGCCGTTCTTCCTGTCCATGCATCATCGATCCCCCGACTATTTCTATCGCGGCAAGCCCTGCGAGGCGGATCTCAGCTACGCGTTCGGCCAGGCCGGACCCGCCCACATCCAGCTGATCCAGCAGCACAATGATGTGCCCTCCGTGTACCGTGAGATGGTTCCCGCCGGCGCCAGTGGCTTTCATCACTTC
>CAMYJV010000284.1 GCA_947258805.1 uncultured Gammaproteobacteria bacterium
CGGCGCCAAGCCCCTGTTTGAAAATGTGTCCGTGACCTTCGGCAATGGCAACCGCTATGGCCTGATCGGCGCGAACGGTTCCGGCAAGTCCACCTTCATGAGAATTCTGACGGGTGAGCTGGAGCCGACAGCGGGCAATGTTTCGACCGAGCCCCACGCGCGCATCGGCAAGCTCCGCCAGGACCAGTTCGCCTATGAGGACTGCCGGGTGCTGGACACGGTGATCATGGGCCACGCGCGACTCTGGCAGGTCATGCAGGAGCGCGAAGCGATCTATGCCAAGCCCGAGATGAGCGACGAAGAGGGCATGCGCGTCGCGGAACTGGAAGTGGAATTCGCCGAGATGGACGGTTACTCGGCCGAATCCCGCGCAGGCGAGTTGCTGGAAGGCATCGGCATTCCCGTCGAACAACACGAAGGCCCGATGAGCGCGGTGGCGCCCGGCTGGAAGCTCAGGGTACTGCTCGCCCAGGCCTTGTTCTCTGACCCGGATATCCTGCTCCTGGACGAGCCCACCAATAACCTCGACATCAACACCATTCGCTGGCTGGAAGACTTTCTGATCAACAGCAAGTCGACCATGGTCATCATTTCCCATGATCGCCATTTTCTGAACACGGTCTGCACGCACATGGCGGACCTGGACTACGGCAGGATCCAGCTGTTCCCCGGTAACTACGACGAATACATGACGGCCGCGACCCAGGCGCGCGAACGCGTGCAATCGGAGAACGCGAAGAAGAAGGCGAAGATGGCCGATCTGCAGGCCTTCGTCAGCCGCTTCTCGGCCAATGCTTCGAAAGCCCGCCAGGCGACGTCAAGGGCCCGGCAGCTGGAGAAGATCGAGCTTGAAGACATCAAGCCATCGAGCCGCGTCAGCCCCTTCATTCGCTTTGAGCAGGACAAGCCGCTGCGCCGTTTCGCGGTCGAGGCCCAAGGGCTGGGTAAAGGTTTTGATGAAGGGCCGCTGTTCGAAAACCTCGACCTGGCCATTGAAGCCGGCGCGCGGGTGGCGATTATCGGGCCGAACGGCATCGGCAAAACCACGCTGGCCCGCTGCCTGCTGCAAGAGCTCGAAGCCGACAGCGGTTCAGTCAAATGGGCCGAGAACGCAAAGTTCGGTTATTTCGCTCAGGATCACGCCGCGGAATTCAACCAGGACCTGACGCTGTTCGACTGGATCACCCAGTGGCAACCGCCCGGCACGGACGAGCAACTGTTGCGCGCCACACTCGGGAGAATGCTGTTCTCCCGCGACGAAAGCGAGAAGTCCGTGAAAGTGGTTTCCGGTGGCGAAGAAAGCCGCCTGCTGTTCGGCAAGCTGATCCTGCAACAGCCCAACGTGATGATCATGGACGAACCCACGAACCATCTCGACATGGAATCCATCGAGGCATTGAACCTGGCACTGGAACACTATCCCGGCACCCTGATCTTCATCAGCCACGACCGGGAATTCGTATCGTCACTCGCCACGCGCATCATCGATATGACCCCCGAAGGCGTCGTGGACTTCGGCGGTGGCTATGAAGACTACCTGCGCATGCAGCTGGGCAGTGAGAAAGCCAGAGTTGCGTGAATTTCCTAGACGCAGGTTTTCAGCATCGAAACGCCGCTTCCAAGCCGGGCCTGCATTCATGTCATTGGCCCAGGTGGAACGGATGACTGTTCACTACCTGCAGTATCTGACTGCCAGCGCCGGCCTGAATGATCCGGGCCCTATCCGGTGAAAGATTGCACCCAGTGCGGCAAGTGCTGCATCAACTACGGCAATGGCGGCTTGTCAGCCACCCGTAGCGAGATTGAAGGGTGGGAGAACGACCGGCCGGACATCTTTGCCTATGTCAGGGATGGCAAGATCTGGATGGACCCGGCCACGGGCCAGCAGCTGCCGCGTTGCCCCTGGCTGGAGCAGCTTCCCGGCCAGGACAAGTACTGCTGCGGCATCTATCACAACCGTCCCGAAGACTGTCGGCATTATCCGGTCACCATTGACCAGATGGTGGCTGATGAATGCGAGATGCTGGAAGCCCGGGATCTGAACGACTGGCGACGGGCGCAGCGCAGGCTCGACCAGTTGATGTCGGACAGCCGGCCCCCGGTAAGTCGCTAGACTGATCTGGTGCCGTTCATAGCCTTATAGCTTGTTGCGCGATCCAGAAAAGCCAGGCACCACCAGAGTTGGCATTGAACGTGGCTATCGGGGTCATAGCTTAGAAAAGCCGTAGGGTGCGCTCTGCGCACCGAGAAGAAAATGGCACCGACTCCCCGGTGCGCGCAGCGCACCCTACAATGCTGGCGCC
>CAMYJV010000285.1 GCA_947258805.1 uncultured Gammaproteobacteria bacterium
CCCGGCAGCGAGCCCCAGTCCTGGTCGAAGAACACGCCGCGCGAGCGGTCTTCCGGCACGAATGACTCACGCAGCTGGTCAACAAAGCCCAGCGTGGAGTTACGGTCGCCTTCCAGCTTGCCGACGACGGTACCGGTGTGCAGGTGGTCGCCACCCGACAGACGCAGGCACTTGGCCAGGACGCGGAAGTGGATACCATGCTTCGGATGGCGGTCGATGACTGCGTGCATCGCGCGGTGGATGTGCAGCAGCATGCCGTTCTCACGACACCAGTTGGCCAGGCCGGTATTGGCGGTGAAACCGCCGGTCAGGAAGTCGTGCATCAGGATCGGCGAGCCGACTTCTTTGGCGAACTCAGCGCGCTTGTACATCTCTTCCGGCGTGGCGGCGGTGACGTTCAGGTAGTGACCTTTCCTTTCACCGGTTTCCTGTTCAGCTTTCTGAATCGCCTCACCCACGAACTCGAAACGGTCACGCCAACGCATGAACGGCTGCGAGTTCACGTTCTCGTCGTCCTTGGTCATGTCCAGACCGCCGCGCAGGCATTCGTAGACCGCTCGGCCGTAGTTCTTCGCAGACAGGCCAAGCTTCGGCTTGATCGTGGCGCCCAGCATCGGACGGCCGTACTTGTTCAGACGATCACGCTCGACCTGGATACCGGCCGGCGGGCCACCACAGGTCTTGATGTAGGCAATCGGGAAGCGGATGTCTTCCAGACGCAGGTGCTTGAGCGCCTTGAAGCCGAAGACGTTACCGACCAGCGAGGTCAGCACGTTGACCACGGAGCCCTCTTCGAACAGGTCGATCGGGTAGGCCACGAAGGCATAGAAAGATTCCGGGTCGCCCGGCACGTCCTCGATGCGGTAGGCGCGGCCCTTGTAGTACTCGAGGTCGGTCTGGACCCTTCGATGTGGTGACGAAGCATAGGATTAGGCACAGCTGCATTACCAATAGATCCTATCTTCGAATGTCATAGATCCAGATCTATGCATCGCCGGCGAACGATACAGGGAGAGCGACACATTGGTCGGCGGGTACCGCAACCTCTCCCCCCACGAAACGCACAACGCGTTGAAAATCAGAAACAAGCCCGCACGCAGCGGATTGCCAGCCGCACCTCTTCGGTCTGAGCCGCGCCGCAGGCGCAACCCCTGACAGCCCGCGGCGTCATTGCAGGGCTTGAGGACACTGAGCCGCGCGGCTGCGCCGGCTGCAGCTGCGAGGCCGGCGATGATATAGCCACCACCCGGAATGTCAAACCGGGCCCTGCGGTAGTCCACAGCTGCTGCCATCGACCACATCACGAGATCAGCCGCGCGTAACGGAAGTTGCTTTGTCCAACTCCCGGTCCGCGGCATCCCCATACTTCTGGAGCAGGTTCCGCAGCGCCGTTTCCTTGTCCGGGAAGAACGCCTCTTTGCCAAGCTGCTCGACAACGCCGCCGCGCTCGAGCAGGCGGCGCACCTGGTGCTTGAGCCCGCTGAACATTAGCCATACGCCCACTTTGTGCAGCCGGTCGGCCACCTCACGGATCTTTTCTTCGCCGGAGGCGTCGATGTCGTTGATACCGCTGCCCACGACAAGGATCACCTTCGCTTTGGGAAAATCGGATATGGCCTCCAGGATAACGTCTTCAAAATATGCGACATTGACGAAGGTCAGGGAACCGTCAAAACGTACCGGCACAAAATATTCACTTATCGGCGTCAGGCGGTTCGCGCGTATGCCACCCAGGGTACCGTCCGGCTTGCGTGCGACAATTTCTGCGCGCGGCCTCATCGTCCGGATCAGGAAGTGCAACACGGTCAGCGAGACCCCCAGCAGGATGCCGTTGGCGATCGCCGGCGCCATCACCAGCGTGGCCAGGAAGGTGGCCACACCGATCAGTGCACCGATGCGGTCGATACGCCAGGCCTGAACCAAGGGCTTGATACGTATGAGACTGAACACCGCCATCATCACGATTACCGCAAGCACAGCCTGCGGCAGGTGGTACAGGTACTCGGTAAAGAACAGGAGCACCAGCACCACGGCGAATGCACTGACGATCGCGAAAAGGCCGGTCTTCGCGCCGCTTCGAGCGGCCACCGCAGAACGCGAGAACGAACCGCTGACAGTGAAGGCACCGAAGAAACTTCCGGCGATATTTGCCAGACCCTGGCCAATAAGCTCCTTGTTGGCATTGACCCGCTCCCCGGTACTGGTGGCGATTGCCTTGGAGATCGAGGTGGCCTCCATGAAGCCGATCAACGCCATCACCAGCGCCGCGGGCAGCAAAGCAAGGACCAAATCCCAATGCACCACCGGCACCTCGAGGCTCGGCAGCCCCTCGGGTATGACGCCGACCACATCACCGCCGGCGGACAGGGTCACATGACCGTCGCCCACTCCCTGCAGCCGCCAGCGCCGGCCGTCCGTCGAAGCGGCATCTGATGCCGCGCTATCGGCGTAGAACAGCAGGTGCCCGTCGGCCTTCTCCACGCCCTGGAGAATCACATGGTGCAACTCGACCCGCAGCCGCGTCAGGTCTCGTTTGCCCGCCGCCAGTTCGAACTCCAGCGTCGGTACCGCAGAGCGCACCCCGGCCGCTCCGGCGACCGCATCCAGGCCGCCGTCACGCTCCAGCTCATCGGCAAAGCGGCTGATACCGGCCAGCTCGGTGGTGATCTCCGCCACGCGTTTCTGCGCGCCGTCCAGCTGCTCCAGCTTGGCGACAATCTGTGCATCGGCAATCTGCACCGTCTTCACGGTAATCTTGTGCTCAAAGCCGATCAGTGCACTGGCGATCGTCGCCGCCAGCACGGCGAACAACACCCCGGGCAGACGCGGCCGGTGCCGCCGAAGTAAGGCGATCAGCATCCAGGCGCCTAGTGCGAAAGCCAGCGTCGGCAAATGGGTATCCGGCACCTGGCGGATGACTCTCCAAAGGTCCGCTAGGTAGGATGCGCTACGAGGGAATCAACGCCAGCATTACCGACAGTTCGATGAACGTGTCCGAGCCCGGGTTCGCAAACGGGATCAATGCGGCCGCGGACATCAGCGAGAGCATCGCGACGGGGCCGGTGTGCAGCTGGCTCGACGAGCCCCAGAGCGAGGCGATAATCACCGGAACAAAAGACGCGTACAGGCCGTACACGACAGGCAACCCGGCCAACTGCGCATACGCCATGCTCTGCGGCACCAGCACCAGGGCCACGGTGGTCCCGGCAACCAGGTCGGTGCGGAGACCAACGCGCGACATCGGGAACCAGCGCAGGAACGGCAACAGACGGGAGAAGAATGCGTACAAGACAACTCGCCCCTGGGGCAACACTTGAGGCCGGCCAGTGTCGCCAGAACCTTATCCGCTAACCAATCAATATTTCAAAATATATAGATAGACTAAGCTCTATACCTGGGTCTGACCGGCCCCGCCGTCGTATATAGTGATAAGCTGCTGCTGCCGCGAAATGGCAACCGCGCACGACAAAGCAGCGCCTGGGCCGCATAAGGGCCGATCGCACGATCGAGGTCTTCGCAGGAAGAACCGATCGGGTACAACGTCACCTCCGCACGAACCCTGCCCGGCGCCGCGGCGTGCCGATCTCTCGGAGAAGCACCGCGTCCCTTCGGGCGCCGGCCAAACCTGATATATAACCCCCGCAAGGAACCCGTCTGTCGTGGAACGCACCTTCGAAAACCTGCTGTACGCAAGCCGCTGGCTTTTGGCACCCATCTACATCGGCCTCAGCCTCGCCCTGCTCGCGCTGGGCATCAAGTTCTTCCAGGAGGTTGTGCATGTTATGCCGGCAATCTTCGAGATCAAGGAGTCCGACCTGGTCCTCATCACCCTCAGCCTGGTCGATATCGCCCTGGTCGGTGGCCTGATCGTCATGGTAATGCTCAGCGGTTACGAAAACTTCGTGTCCGCCATCGACATCAAGGAGGGCGCGGAAAAGCTGGATTGGCTCGGCAAGCTGGATGCCGGCTCGCTGAAGCAGAAGGTAGCCGCATCAATCGTTGCCATCTCGTCGATCCACCTGCTCAAGGCGTTCATGAACGCGCCGCAGATCGATAACGACAAACTGATGTGGTATGTGATCATCCACATGACCTTCGTACTTTCTGCGTTGGGTATGGCCCTGGTCGACCGATTGAACCGCCACTGAAGCGGGTTTCGCGTAAGTCGATTGATTTCTCCGGATACGTTACCTGCCTCGACGAGGACGACCGCGGCGTCGCCATCCATGGCGCAGGCACGCTTCGACGCGCTCTCCAGTCGCCGCGGGTACAGATTTTCTCGGCGGCTTTGCATACTATCCGTGGGAGAATACAACTTTGCGGCCCATCAACCGCATTTATTCGGAGATCCGCATATGTCTGATGACTGTATTGCCATCTTGTCAGAATCCAGGCTCTTTTCTGGTTTCAGCCCCGACCAGCTGGAGGAGGTGATTCGCCACCTGCAGCCGACGTCAATCACTTTGAAGAGCCACGCAAAGGTCTTCAAGAAGGGCGATATTGCGGAC
>CAMYJV010000286.1 GCA_947258805.1 uncultured Gammaproteobacteria bacterium
CGGACAGACCGAGATCTTCCATCAGTATGAGCTCGGTGACGGAGAAGCAGTCGTGCACCTCCACCAGGTCCAGTTCCTTTCTCGGCTTGTCGATACCGGCCTCTGCATAAGCACGCTCCGCGGCCTTGCGGGTCGTCATGGTGTAGCTGCCATCCCAGGACGCATGCCCGGCCTCCACGCCGTTGCTCGCGGCCAGCTGCATGGCCTTGACCGTGACCAGGTCATGCTTGCCGAGACTTCGAGCGATCTCCGGTGTGGTCACGATGGCGCACGCGGCGCCGTCGGACACACCGCAGCAGTCGTAAAGGCCCAGCGGCTTCGCCACCATCGGCGCGTTCAGCACCTGGTCGATGGTAATTTCGCGGCGCAAATGGGCCTTCGGATTCAGCGCGCCGTTCTGGTGGCTCTTCCACGACACGTGGGCCATGGCTTGTTTCAGGTCGCCCATGCTGATGCCGGCCCGCGCCGCGTACGCGCTGGCAAGTTGGGCGAACGCACCGGGGGCGGTATAGCCCGGCATCCACAAGTCATCGAAGCTGCCTTTCGTGCGTTCCGGCAAACCCGCGTAACCCGTGTCCTTCAGCTTCTCCACGCCCAGTGCGAGGGCAATGTCGCAGGCTCCCGCCGCGACGGCATACACCGCGCCGCGCATCGCCTCGGAACCCGTGGCGCAGAGATTCTCCACACGGGTGACCGGAATGTTGGGCAGGCGCAGCGTCATCGACAGTGGGATGGCTGACTTGCCCAGGCTTTGCTCGTCATAGAAAACGCCCAGCCAGCCGGCATCGATCTGGTTACGCTCGATGCCGGCGTCTTCGAGGGCCTCCGCGAAGGCTTCCTGCATCAGGTCTTCAGCGCCCGCATCCCAGCGCTCACCGAAATGCGTGCAGCCCATGCCGAGTATCGCCACCTTGTCCTTGATTCCCGTGGCCATGGCTTATGACTCCTGAACCGGCGTGGGTTTCCAGAAATATCTTGTGAAGCTCCGTCGGCTGTCCACGTCCTTAATTCGGAACCGCATCTCCAGCGGCATGCCGATGGCCAGGCTCCCCGGTTCGCAGTCCGTGAACTCCATGAAGATATTGCCGCCGCCTTCCAGTTCCACGTTGCCGTACTGCAGGGGCGGGTTCGGGCAGATCGCGAGCCAGTCTTCGGTGAAAGACTTCACCTTGCCGCGCACGCCCGCCAGCGACGCGGCCAGCTGGCTGTCGGTGGCCTGGCAGTCCGGGTTCACACAGATCTGGGTTTTCGGAAACTGCACGGTGCCGCACTCCTCGCAGCGGCCGCCGGTAAAGCCGGTGATGCTGTCGCGGTTGCGGTAAAAGGCCGTCATCGCGGTGCGGTTATCGAACTCCGCGCGGTGGCCCCAGTCCACGTCCACATCGCCCTGCTGGGCGAGGTAGCGCAGGTAGCTCGTTTCTTCCAGGCGCCGCGCCAGCTGGCCGGCCACACCCAGCACCGGGCGGTAGTCGGCGAGCTTGGGCGTGGTTTCAAACAGGAAAGCGTCGGCGCCCTGGCCGAAACCCACCACCAGGATCTTCGCACCGGGTTCCGCAGTTTCCAGCGTGCGCGCAAACAGCAGCAGCGCGTGGGCAGCGCCCGTGTGGCCGCAGGTGGCTGCGAGGTCGTCGTCCAGCGCGTCGGCGGCTATGCCCAGCACCTTGCAGACCTGCGCGCCTACCCGCTGCGGGCACGGAAAGATCGCGTGATCGATGGCGGCGGCATCGACCCGGGTGTCGGCAAGCAGTTTGCCCACGGTCTCCGGGATGATCTTGAAAAAGCCCTCGTCGCGCAGCCAGCGATCGTCGAGCACGTAGTCGAAACGCTGGCCCTCGGCGCGGTAGTGATCGACCAGGTCGCGGCTCAAGGCGCGTTGCCCGAGACAGCGCGCGAGCAGCGCGTCGCCGCTGCCCGTCAGCAGCGCGGCGGCGCCGTGGCCAATCTGCATTTCACGCGCGCTGGCCGGCCGGGCTTCGCGGCAATCGCTGGCGAGCAGCAGTGTCGTGGCATCGGTGTTCAGCGCATTGGCCAGCGCGGCGGTGCCCGCGCGTTGCGATGCGGACACGTCCAGCGTGTTGATGTGTTCGTCGAAGTTCAGTGCTTCGGCAATGACCGCGGCATTGTCGCGGTCCGCAAAGGGCAGGGTCGTTGAGGCCAGCACCAGGTTTGCGGGCGAGCCGAAAGCTTCCAGGCGGCAGTCGCGGGCCGCTTCCACTGCCATCGTCAGGCTGTCTTCGTCCCACGCGCGCACGGCCCTTTCGCCCTTGCCCTGCG
>CAMYJV010000287.1 GCA_947258805.1 uncultured Gammaproteobacteria bacterium
CAACAATGCGCGAGCGCAGAAGCGAAGCCGCCGGCAGGTAGGAAAGAACGTGCGTCTCCCCCAGTGGCTGCTTGTCAAAAGGCAGTGCGTGGAACGGCACACTGTGAAGCACCCCAAAAGGCACTACGATAACCCGCTCGTGCAGGCGAAGTACATCCGCCACGGGATCAAGGAGCAGCGTCGAGAGCACAGCCGCCTCCTGGCCTGCCGCACCATGCGCGCAGGCTCGTAACAAGGCATTGACATTCGGCTCGAGTACACCACGGTCGAGCCGCACGTAGGAATGAGCGATGTTGTCTCGTGTTAGCGCCATCACAACCAACTCCGAACCCGCAAGCAGGTATTCCAGCAGGCAGGTGCCAACAGGCAGGTCTTCTCGAAGGTTGCTCGTGTCCACGGGGCTGCGAGAATCATGCGGGGCGCCACGTCCAACAGTCTCGAGCTCGGCCTCGATGGCTGCCAGTTTTTCGTCGGCATGCGAAAGCACAGTCAACAGAGATTCGGCTCCCACACCTCCCTGCCTTTCATACACATCCAACAGGCGATCGAACGCGGCTGCCCACTCCGTGGCCGCCTGCTGCCATAACCGGGATGTCTGGGCACGTCCCTCCACCAGCGAGGAAAGTGGAAGCGACCGACCACGGTCACTGAAAGAAAAAGCATTATCCAGAGCTTTCTGCGACGCAGCATGCTTGCCCTCCCTATGCCGCGTGTCGGCAATTGCAAGGCAGGCCCGCGTGGCTAACATGTAGAGAAAAGCTGCCGAAATATCATCACAGGCCGACACTCGATCCGGATCTCGGGTCAGTCGCGCGACGCCACATTCGAACTGCTCGATCGCCTGCGTGGCGAGTACCAACGCCTGCTCCGGATCCCCTGTCTCCAATGCAGCTTCAGCCCGATCGGCCAAATCTTTCCAGGATTTCTCTGGAGCATCTGCAGACGCATCGAGTTTGTGAAACAGAACCTGCGCTTCGGCAGGCTCCCGCGCGCGCAAAGCCAGTGGGGCCAGCATACGATCTGGTAGCTGACCTGACGCACGGACCTCAGAGAAATATGCGCGCGCTTCATCATCGAGTCCACGCTGCGCGGCTGCCAATACCCGCATGTAGGATTGTGCTGGTCCGGCGTTTCGAATTTTGTCCAGAGCCATGGCAAACCAGCGATCCGATTCGGCTTCCCAGCCCTGTTGTCTTAGCTGTCTCGACCGGTTTAACGCCGCCGTGCAACGGCCCTGGGAAACCTGTTCACGAACGCCTTGAGCACTGATTGCGAGCATGAGCTTCTGCTGGTTGCCGAGTGAACCTTCGCCGTCAGACTGGATTTTATCGAGACTGGCGCCTTGGTGCGAATTCTTAAGTTTTTGCAGTATTTCACCCTGGTCCCGAAGTAGTTGCGTTGTTACCTCCTTTGCCGGAAGACCAGGAGTTCGCGCGAGTTCCTCGAGCCGGTCCAATGCGCGTTCGAGTCCAGGTATGCCCTGGGCGTACCCTGACGATCCGGTGCGAGCACTCTGCGCGTTCACTATTCCCATTACTACTTGGGTCGCCTGCATCCAGCTTTCCGGCTGATCGCCAATCTCGGACGGAATATCGAAGCCAGCCAATGCTTGTTCGAGACGCACCAGGGCACGAGCACTCAGTTCACGCTTCTGGTCCAACTCCGCGAGCACCATGAGCACGCTGGCTGGCGGCACACCTCGACTCGCCGAAACAAGAGGCAGGGCCAACGAGCAGCAAGCTTCGGCCCGGTCGAACTCACCCGTAGCTCTCCACTGCTCACCAGCACGGAACAGGAGCCTTCCGAGTCCAGTGCAAAAACTGCGGCTACCGTGCTCGCTAGCCCAGGTTAGGATTTCGGCGATCGGTCCCCGTGGCGCGAGATCCCAGCGGGTTCCAGCTCGCAGCATGGTTTGGGCCACCTTGCCCTGCGCGATGTCCCCAAGCAATCCGTGCTCGAGTAAGCTTGCCGCATTATCATAGGCATCGCTTGCCCGTGCTGCGTCATTCAAAGTGTTTGGCTGGGACTCAGAATCGAGAATGAACCCAAGCGACTCAACGGACGAGCCCGGTGCAACATACCAGTCCCCTTCGACAAGATACGTACACGCAAGCCCTGTGGCATCGCCGTTTTCCAGCAAGACTTCGCGCACATCCGCGAGTTGCTGAACGGCGATATCCACAAACCCCGCGCGATACGCCAGGTCGGCCTGCGCTGCAAGTGCCCATGTCGCCAGTGAAAGTGATCCGATGTCCAGCGCCGTCACTCGCAAGGCGTCCAGTCCGGTGACCGCACCAGCTGCGATTTGCTGCAATGCCGGGGTACTGCCAGACTGGCTCAAGGAAGCGAATAAAGAACGAATGCTGAACAGCGTTGCGGGGCCATGGGCGACACAGGCCTCGACAAGACGCGTTTCAACCTCTCCCGGCGCCTCCCGGACCGGTCCTCCGATCGCCTTCTGTGCACCGCTCGCTAATTCTCCGCCACTGTTCCCCGGATACCAGTTGTAGTCCATGGTCATGGCCCAGACACGGCAGGCACGTGCGCATCTTTCTACCGCATCGTTCTGTGTGCCTGAATCCAGCACATCCAACTCTGCGAGCGCACGGCGGGGCTCACCCGCCTGCAAGGAGGCGTAGACCACGTCAAGTCGATGCATGGCGGCCGTTTCCGGTGGAGCGGTTTGGAGTGCGGCCAGCGCCGCCTCCCGCGCCGGACCCGGTTTGCCACGCCGCTCGTCGGCCAATAACGATACAAGCAAATCTGCCCCTGGCCGGTTCAACCCTTTCTCCCTTCAGGCTGCACGGGCAGTTTCAGTCGTACACCCGCATGTGCTTGTTTCGGATATCGAACCCTGTGTTTGTGCACCTTACGAAGCGTCTTGGCCTCCCAGCGCCGGTTGGCGGTATTGTCGAAGTTGAACCAGAGCTTCGGCCTGGTCGAAACCGATGTGAGCACACGGGCGAGTGCAATGTCGTCAGGATGCCCGAAGCGATCGCCGTTGGTGGAAACGATGTAATGGCGTGCGGGCGCCAGCATCAGTAGCGGGGCGATCACGTTCCCCTTGCTGCCGTGATGCGGAAGTTTGAAGACGTCGATGGAAAGTTGCTCAACACCACGTGCATTGACGAGCGCCGTCAGCGCCCGGCCGAGCACGCCGTAGAAAGCGTCGGCGGCCAGCAGGCAGCTCGCCCCCTCGTGCTCGAGCAGGAAGGCGATACTGCTGCCATTGGCGGCTGACTGGTCTCGGCCGGTCTTGGAGTTGGCAAGTTGTTGGAGGTTTTCCAGCGTGGCCAACGGTTCCGGTGGCAGCGCCGGTTCCTCTGCCTCTCCGCGTTTGAGAAAACCGATGCTCTTCAGCCACTTTTTACGCAGCGAGACCAGTCGTTTGTGGTCAGGTGAAAGCAGTGTGATTTTCGGCCATCCGTCTCGCTTCACTTCCAGGAACCCGGCGTCTTTCCCGGTGCTAACGGCTGCGCCTCCGAAAGCTAGGTTCCATGGAAGTACTGTTGCCTTACCGTCTCCGCTTAGTAACTCCACCAGGCTTTCCCCTTGTGTAACACTGCGGGTACGTCCTGTATCGGGCTCAGGAAGCTGCGGGAGGCCATTGAACCACACGTCGCCAAACGTGACGCCCAGTTCCGTGTCGCCAAGCAATGGCAGCATCCCCCCAATGTGATCTGCATCAATGTGCGACACAACGGCAAGGTCGATGTGCCGTTGAGCACGCGGAATCGATTTGATTCGCGCCTTGAGGGTGGGCCAGTCACCCGGCATACCTCCGTCGATCAGCAAGCGCCATGGACCCTCAGGCCGATGGCACTCGATCCACAGGCAGTCTCCGCGCGAAGCGGGTAGCACGTCGAGTGTGATGGCAGGCTTGTGTTTCAATTTATCCTTTTGACTCTACAACTACTGTTCAATGTCGAGCGACTGATAACCGGACTATCCGGTGATGTTTACTTTCTGATTAACAGCTGTATATAGGTAGTATAGACGCTAAATTGGCAGAAACCCCACGATAGGGAACACCTTCCCACCAACTTTCAGGGTAGGAAAATTTGATTTAAAGTTAAGATATTGAAGGACCGAATGCACTTAATCTCTT
>CAMYJV010000288.1 GCA_947258805.1 uncultured Gammaproteobacteria bacterium
CGGCCGGCCTGGAGGACCGCGTGGAGCTGCGGCTGTGCGATTACCGCGATTTCGACGAGCCGGTTGACCATATCGTGTCTATCGAGATGTTCGAGGCGGTAGGCCAGGAATACTGGACGGGTTACTTCTCGACGCTGGCACGTTGTGTGCGCCCGGGAGGACGCATAGCCCTTCAGGTCATCACCATAGACGAGACCCAGTTTGACCACTATGCACAGAATCCGGGCGGATTCATCCAGAGCTATATCTTCCCCGGTGGCATGCTACCGACCAAGGCACACCTGAAGCACTTGACGCGGGACGCGGGCCTGCGGTGGCGCGGCATGGAGTGCTTTGGCATCGATTATGCCGACACGCTGCAGGTCTGGCATGAGCGTTTCAATCGCTGTACGAGCTGGCTGGAAGAACATGGCTACGACCGGCGCTTCCGGCGCATGTGGCGATACTACCTCGCCTTCTGCGAAGCCGGTTTCCGCGCCCGTCAGATAGACGTTGTGCATTGCGTAATGGAAAAAGGCTGAGGGCCGGTGACAGACATGAGGTCATCCCTGCTGTTTTATGCCATGCCCGCCTTGCCTTTGGCATTCCTCGGCCTGCCACTGTATGTCTATCTGCCCGCGCACTACGCGGAATTGCCGGGTATCGGGCTGGCTGCAGTTGGCGCCGTGCTGTTGTTCGCGCGTCTGATCGATCTCGTTTCTGACCCTCTGGTCGGCCTGCTGGCCGACCGCTCGCGTCACTGGCTCGCGCCGCAGTGGCTGATGACGGCCGGCGGCCTGATGATGCTTGGTGGCGCCTGGTGGCTCTTCAGGCCGGGAGAGGACGCTGGCGCCTTGTACCTCTTCACGACGCTGGCGATCACCTACCTCGGCTGGACATTTCTAGCGATTCCTTACTACGCGCTGGGCGCCGAACTGGGCGCCGAGAGCGGGCAGACCCGGGTGGCTGCCTGGCGCGAGGCCGGCATGATCAGCGGGACCCTGCTTGCGCTGCTGCTGCCGGTAATGTTGCACGCGACGGACAACCTGGCCTTCAGCGCGGCGGCCCTGTTGTGGCTGGTACCACCTGCGCTTGCGGCAGGATGGCTGATACGTTCCGGTGCCGTGGCCAGGCATGCGGGAGCACGTGCAGGCCTGCTCGCCATGTGGAGAGACACCAGCCTGGCGGCACGCCAGGTCTTGTCGATTCATCTGCTGAATGCACTCGCCGGAGGGACCGCAGCCACCCTCTTTCTCATCTATACACGCGAGGCGCTGGTCCTCGACGAGCGCTCAGCCGGGCTCCTGCTGCTGCTCTATTTTGTCGTCGGCCTCGCCGCGCTGCCTTTTTGGGTGCTCGTTGCACGCCGGGTCGGCGAAGCCCGCGCCTGGCGCGCGGCGATGACCCTGGCGGCGGTCGGATTCCTGCCGGCGGCCTTCCTGGGGCCTGGAGACAGCGCCGTATTTGCCCTGGTGTGTCTGGTCACAGGCGCAACCCTGGGTGCGGACATCGCGCTGCCGGCGGCGCTTCAGGCGCGCGTCGTGGTCGATGAATCACAACGGCTGTCACGGCCCCGCGGCGGTGCGCTGTTCGGCTTGTGGGGTATGGCAAGCAAGCTCGCGTTGGCCTTGTCGGCCGGTCTGGCGCTGCCATTGCTGGCGTGGCTGTCGGTGCCCGAGGCCGGGCGTCCGCAGGCCGTCGTGGTGCCCTGGCTTTATGCCGGTCTGCCGGCGGTCATCAAGCTGCTGGCCGTTCTGGCATTGCAGCGTTCCGTACTCATGTCGACCCCTGTCGACAACCCTGACCACTCAGAGGAGGTTCCCGATGCGCATGATCCGTCTGTTGCTGTTGACCCTGCCCTTGGCGCTTCTCGCCGGGTGTAGCGGGATGCAAGCGAAAGATTTCGAGGGCACGACGCCGCGCTTCGACCTGTTCGATTACTTTGCCGGCGATACGCGGGCCTGGGGCATCTTCGAGTCACGCTCAGGTGAGCTGAAGCGCCAGTTTACGGTCGATATTCGGGGCGAGGTCGAGGGTGATTCATTGACGCTGACCGAGGATTTCGTCTATGCAGACGGGGAGACTCAACAGCGCATATGGCGTATCAGAAAGCTGGATGAGCATCGCTTCGAGGGGCGTGCCGATGACGTGGTTGGCACAGCGAATGGACTCGCCTATGGCCAGGCGCTGAACTGGCGATATACCCTCAGGCTGCCGTTTCGCGACAGTACGCTCGAGGTTAAATTCGATGACTGGATGTACCTGCAGCCGGATGGCGTG
>CAMYJV010000289.1 GCA_947258805.1 uncultured Gammaproteobacteria bacterium
GGATCCCCGTTGGGCAGTTCCGCATTCGTCAGTTGCAGGACATCGCGTAGCTCACAGAAGGCCTGCCAGCCCTTTTCCAGTCGAGCCGCCATGGTGGCAAAGCGCGCGTCGCGTTCAAAGCGATTGATGAGACGGGTCAGGTGCGCGATGACCCGTCGGGTCGCCGGCGTTCTTGGGGAAGGCACCCAGCACTCGGCTTTGCGCAAGACCTGTTGGCAGCGTTGCAGGAATTCGAGGTGCGGCAAACTGAAAGGATAGAGGAGGGCCTTCTTGCCCTCACCTTCCAGGCACCACAGCACCAGTGCCGGCAGGTCCGCATGGACCGGACCCGGTCCGAAACGGCCCGAGAAGGTGCTCGAGCGCTGATACTGGCGCAGTTCCCGGAGCAAGACCCGCAAATCGCCCTGGGCTTTGTGCCGGCGCAGGAGATTGGCCAAGGCGCGATACGGCGTCTCGAAAAGCTTCTTACCCACCGCACCCAGAAAGTGATAGTGGCAGATAAAATCAGGCACTCCCTGGGCACGCAACGGCGCCACCGCCTTGCCGACACCCTCACCCATATCCCGCACCGTGGCGATGGGTGCGCCAAAGAGGGCGGCCGTCTTTTCCACCCATGGGCGTAAATAATCCTCATGCTCCGAGGGGATACGGGCCGCCATTAAGACCCAGCTGCGCCAACCGTCCATGCACACGAACAGGCCTCCTTTCCCGTGCTCACAGGTCGCATCCAGGTGCAGCGGGTACCCTTGCTGCATGGCGCAGCGCAACTCGGGCACCCGCGCCAAGTGCAGCGCCTCAAAATAGACGAGGAACCGATCGCACAGATTCGAAATGCTGCCCTCGGAAAGCCTCACCCCACGTTCTTGGTACAACTCGGCGCGGATCTCTTCGCGCTGCTTGCCGCGTAAATACCGGGCCAGCCCTACATAGACAACCAGATCGTAAGCGTAACGCTGGTGGGGCTTGACCAAACGAGCGAGCTCCTCAGAGCCCATAACCGGATGGGTAGCGTTGCGCATACACTTCTTGCGTACCTCCTTGGCGGTGAATACCCCCGCCTGGAACGTGATGATCTGGCGCCTTTTGCTTTTTTGGATCTGCACCTCACCGGCGCAAACTGGGCATGCCTCGGCCTCCGCGACAAACTCGATACAGGGAAAAGGCTCGCCGGCCTCGGCCGTAGCTCGAACAATTTCCGCCGCCGACCAGCCCGCACGTTGCGCATGCCGGTGCAGCCAGATCAGTAATTCGTGGCGCCCCCTTTTTTGCCGATGTCATCGAGCTCATACCGGGCAAAGACAAGACGAACCTCGGCCATCGTGATCGGTGGCGAGTGCCCGCGTAGATAACGTACCACGTCCGCCGCCTTCGCCCCGGGATGGCGGAGCAACACTAACAGGACCTGAATGATTATCCGGTCACCGACCTCTACGTCAACGGGGGCTGTTTCTTGCGTGGCGATCAGCGCCTGTCGACGCCCAGTCTGATCCCTGCGGATGACGGAATCACGGTGCAGATAAACATAGAACTGGGCTATTCGTTCCCGACCAATCTCGCCATGGCGAAGCAGCGTGAGAAGCGTATTGTGCACGCGTACCCGAAGCCGTTCCTGCAATTCCCGGTGTGTAGCTCCTGCCTCCATCTCATAGACCAACCGCCGGACCGTTTTTCCAAGACTGCCGTCGACCGAGAAATGGATGTTGTTCCAGCTCCACAATCCAAACCGGTCATAGCGCGATGGCTCGTGCAAGCAGTAGTAGCGACCGTTGTGATTATAGCTACGTCGATAGGGTACCTGTCTGAGATGACGAAACGCGGTCACTGTGGACACGTCACCCAACGCCGATTCAATCCGGGGAAGGTCTACTACCGTTTCGGAAACAAGCAGTTGTCGCAGTAGCTCAGGAGAACGTTTCTTGGCCATAGAGGGTTACGTGACAGTGTAAGGACAAACGGCGATTCACTTAATCCTTACAATATCACATTACGGCCGATATTTACCTCCTGAGTGGAGTAAACCGTCGAAACGAGGCTAAGTTCAGCGCATTTCTGATAGGGTATGGACTGGAGGGCGAAAATATCGCCAATTAGTTCAGCGACTTACAAGGCACAACCGTTTCGTGACGCGATAGCGAAAATGCCTGCAGATTCGCCACTTCCCGGGACTATGCTATTCTCTACACAAATCTACAAACCCGTAGAGAATTCTGACCCATGACGACA
>CAMYJV010000290.1 GCA_947258805.1 uncultured Gammaproteobacteria bacterium
GAGGATACCCAGTCCCGCAAGCCAGGGCAGTCGCGCGCGGGTCGACTGCTCAAGGTCAGCGCGCGACAGGGTGGTAAGCGGCGGCGTTCTTCCCGCCTGGCGTGCTGGCAGCCACGCGGCAGTCAGTGTGCCGGCCATGCCCAACCCCCAGGCCTTGATGATCGACGGCCAGCTCAGGGTCATCGCGTCGGCCGTCACGTCGTAATAGAAGGCGCTCACCGTTGCCGCCACGATTTGTGTCAGTCCGCGGCCCAGCCAGTAGCCCAGGAGTGTCCCGATAAGGGTACCTGCTGCAGCAAGGATCATTGCCTCGACCAACACCAGTATGGTCAGTTCTCTTTCACGCACCCCCAGCGCGCGCAGCCTACCGAGCAGGTTACGGCGCTGGACGATCGAAAAGCTGGTCGCGTTGAAGATCAGAAACATGCCGACCATCAGTGCCAGCAGGCTCATGGCCGTGAGATTGAGTTCAAAGGACTCGGAGAGGCCGACAACATCACGGGCCTGTTCCGCGACATCGACAAGGCGCACCGACGCAGGCATATGACGCTGCAACCAGGCCTTGCTCTCGTCGTTCAGGATGACATCGATATGGCTGAGTCTGCCCTGCATGCCTGCGACAAGCTGCGCAGTGGCAATATCGACGACGATGAGATTGCGACTGCCAAGGCTGTCGTCGTCACTTACTGCATGGACTTCCAACGAATGACGGCTGCCCTGGTGGTCCAGATCAAGTCGGCTGCCCTCTACGGCATTGAGCATCGCGGCAGCGGAGGCGCTGAGTGCGGCCGAACCGGGTCGCGACAGCCAGTCCCCGAGCGAGGCCTTGTTCTGGATCAGTCCCGGCAGTTGATTGCGGAATACGCCCTCGGCGAACACATCGAGTCCGATCAGTTGCATCCGTCCCTTGAGTCCATCGACCCGCACCCTGGCGGTGATGACCGGGGCCATCGGCGGATGCCCCGGTGTAGTGAACAGCTGGCCGTAAACGGCATCCGGCAGTTCACCCCCCGTGCCGACGATGCGGTGGGTCGCCGTCCCCTGGATTTGTTTGGAGGACAGGGCGAACGAAGCCTTGGCCGCGCCGTTGGCGAGATCGACCGCGAGCACCACGGTGACGCCCATTACGATACCGGTCAGCGCCAGCAGTGCTTGCCAGCGGTGACGCAGCTGGTAGCGCAGGCCCGCACGCAGCAAAGAAGGCGGTAGGCCCAGGATGTTCATGGGTCTATCAGCTGGGCGTTTCGAAGCTGCAGCACGCGGTCGGCAGCATCCGCCACCGCGGGGCTGTGGGTGACCACGACCAAGGTTGTCCGCTGGTCTCGGACGAGGCCCGTGAGGAGCGCGATGACCTGCCGGCCGGTGACTTCGTCCAGGTTTCCGGTCGGCTCATCCGCGAGAAGAAGCATGGGTTTGTGCGAGAGGGCCCTGGCGACGGCTGTACGTTGCTGTTCTCCTCCGGACAGGGTCTCCGGATATCTATCGGCCATTTGCGACAGGCCGACCTGGTCGAGCAGGGTCTCCACGCGTTCCTGCGCGACCCGGGGCTCAGTGCCGGTCAGTTCCATCGGTAGCGCGATGTTCTCGCCGACGGTCAGCGTCGGGATCAGATTGAAGAACTGGAATACGAACCCGATGTTGCGGCGTCGGAAAAGGGTGCGCTGAGGTTCGCCCAGGGCGTGGATATCGCTGCCGTCAATATGCACGTTGCCGCCGTCGGGGGTGTCGATGCCGCTCAGCAGATTGAGCAGGGTCGTCTTGCCGCTGCCGCTGGCGCCGAGCAGCGCGGCGATTTCACCCTGCGGGACCTGAAAGCTGATTTTTTCCAGCACGGTCTGCAGCCCGCCGCCGGATCGGTAATTCTTGTGCAGTTTCTGGACACTGAGCATCGCTTTGTCCCGCTGATGAAGCTGGCCTGCAACAGTTTACTTCGCTCCGGAGGGCGTCCGCCGGCTGGCAGGCTGACTTGTCCAGGACCGGGCTGTTTTTTGCGGCCAAACCCGGGTTCCTATTGCCGGCATTTCCGATTGCCCTCCTGATACCGGGAGATCTCAACCGCTCGATGTATTTCGATCCCGATTCAGGCAATCAGCGGACGAACGGCAACGAAAGTCCTCCAACCCCTGTCGTTTGCCGTTCAACCCTACGATTCTCGTATTGAATTTTGTCGCTGCAGACCAAATAATAACCTAGTAGTTT
>CAMYJV010000291.1 GCA_947258805.1 uncultured Gammaproteobacteria bacterium
AATAGTGAGCGCAGGGGAAATCCGGCGGCCACGTTGATTAGACGATCTGGTCCAGGAACTCGCTTCTTATGCGTTCCCACTCCAGCTTCAGCCACGGCGAAAAACGATCGCCGTGGCTTTCTATCTCGGCCGTGAGTTCGTCCGGCGTGACGAAACGCCAGTCGGCGATTTCTTCGGGGTCAACATTTACCTTGCCGTCAAAATGACCAGCGAAAACCCAGCAGTTTTCATATTCCGAGCCGACGTCGCCGAATTTGGCATGGTAGACGAACTTGTACAGGAACGTGAGTTCGCTCTCGGCGCCCAGCTCTTCCTGGATGCGTCGATGCGCGGCGTCGTGCGTGCGCTCGCCAAGACGCGGGTGGCTGCAGCAACTATTCGCCCAGTAGCCGCCCCACAGCATCTTGTTCCTGTTGCGCTGCTGGATCAGCACCTTGCCTTCCGGATTGAACAGGAATACGGAAAACGCCCGGTGGAGCTTGCCGGTGCCGAGGTGGCAGTCGACTTTTTCGCATGAGCCCGTTTCATTGTCGTGTTCGTCTACGAGGATAAGTACATCTGCTTCCGTCATCGGTGCCACTTCGTCTGGATTGGCGCTCATGAGTCACCGCCAATTTCAAATGCCAACGCTTCGTAGCCGTTGCGCTCTAAAGCTTCTCTCACGGCCTGGCTGTTGTTGTCATCCGCGCTGCCACACAAGGCCACAATCGCGCCGCCGCCACCACCGCCTGTCAGTTTGGCCCCGAGCGCACCTGCTTTGCGTGCAATCTCTATCAGCTTCTCCAGCTCCGGCGTGGAGACACGCAGTGCGTTGAGCAGCCCCTGATTGATATTCATCAACTGGCCGAGATCTTCGAGTCGGTTTTCCTGAATTGCCGTCACGGCCTGCAACGCCAGCGCGTCAATATCGTCAAATATCTTGTCGTACAGGCGCGGCATGCGCTCGCGTGCGGCGCGAACATCACCCACCGTTTTAGCAGTAAGTCCCTGGGTACGGGTCATCGCCACTACCAGCGACAATGGATGAGGAATATTCAGCAATTCGACCAATGGGGGGCTGTCTTTGCGAAACACCAGCGGCTTGCCGTAGGTGGCCAGGGTGTTGTCGATGCCGCTGGGCTGTCCGTGGGCTATTTCTTCTGACTTGTAGGCCAGCTGATTAACCTGTTCGTCATCGAGTCCCAGTTTGAAATGCAGGTTGAGTGCACGAACGATGGCCACGGCCAAGGCTGCCGAGCCGCCGAGTCCCATGCCGCGTGGGACGTCCGGGAACACTTCGATGCGGATTCCCCGGCTTGCCAGTCCGAGCTCATCAAGAATTGCGCCGGCCGCCTTTTCGAATGAGCGCCGCTTCTCGGGCCGCTTGGCCAATTCGTATTCAACGCCCCAGCGCGGGATCAGCAGTTGCACGCCCCTGTCGACATCCTCCACATGTGCGCGCATGCTGAGCGGCAGGGGACATGCGATCGCATGCCTGCCGTATACGACGGCGTGTTCGCCCAGCAGGATAACCTTGCCGTAACCGATGCCCAGCTCCGCATCGCTCTTCTTAAGCAGCTTCGAAGATGAGCCGGGTGCCGATTGCAGCAGTTCCTCGAGAATCTCCTTGGCTCGCCAGACTTTTATTTCGCCGCTGCGTAATAAACGTTCCAGTACTTTCTCGAACAATTGTGCGGGGGCGCCGGCGGCCTTGACGACGCTGCGGGCATGCAGCGTCATGTGACCGGTCTGAATGCCTTCGGTTGCGAGTGCACGCAGCGCGGAGAAGTTCTGGGCGAGTCCGGCCGCTGCCATGACTTCGGCCAGCTCCGTCGCCGACTCCGCGCCGAGCAGCCGCATATTGACGGCCACGCTCGGGTTGGATTCAAGTGGCCCGCCGACCGTCCCCACTTTCATCGGCAGCTCGAGTTCGCCGCGAAGGTTGCCTTGATCGTCCTTCCACCAGCGCGACATAGCGGTGTAGCGTCCGTCGCGGGCGGCCCACGCATGGGCGCCGGCTTCGATTGCCCGCCAGTCGTTGCCCGTTGCGAGCGCCACGGCATCAATGCCGTTCATAATGCCCTTGTTATGTGTAGCGGCACGGTACGGATCCACCTGGGCAAAATCCGACGCGATGATAATGCCGTCGCGCACTTCCTCACCGCTGTAACCGCGGCCCGCCAATTGCTTGGGCGACAAGGTGACCTCCGCCCTGGC
>CAMYJV010000292.1 GCA_947258805.1 uncultured Gammaproteobacteria bacterium
AAAGCCTTAGTCCGGTTGGTGTTGCGGACATTCGCGGTGGCCTGCCCTGCACAAAAAACGGGGGCCCGAAGTCCCCCGCTCTTTGCTCCCCTTCGGGAGCGGATCGTCTAA
This sequence comes from uncultured Gammaproteobacteria bacterium, assembly GCA_947258805.1. The sequence goes on from CAMYJV010000292.1 coordinate 112, forward strand.
GGACTTAGACGTTGATGTCTTTGTCGTTGTCGACGTAGTTGAACACCAGGCTACCGTGGTTGCCGGCATTGGCAATCGAGGTCACGTCGGACTGGTATGCCGCGCCCAGGATGTCGAACAAGTCGTTCGAGTAGTTGCTCAGCGAGAAGCCGGGGACGCCGTTACCGCCGGCGACAGCACCCATAGCGGCGCGGTCGAGTTCTTGGCTAGCAGAAAGGTCTTTGAGGGTCAGCATGTCAGTATCTCCAGTAAGTTAAAGGGTCAGGTTTAAAACGTATTGCGCGTTGGCGCGCTTACGGGAGGTAGTGCAGTGGGCGTGCCAGTTTTGCTGTCTGGCCATCAAAACCTGATAACACATTGTTTAAAACAGAATAAAAAATCCTGCTCATCAATGAGGTCCGGTCAGGAGGAGGCTGGCCGGAACAGGAGTGTCTGAACGATGCTGACACTCCTTAGAAGAAAGTTTGCGCTTGAGAAACAGGCGTGACAAACCGGCCGGTAAGGCGTTGTTCCAAATGCTCGGCGTCTTCTTCGAGTGGGAACGCGCGATGATTCGTGAGCGGGCGAGGGCGCAAGAATGTTTAGCCAACCGCCTGCAACCATCTGGGCCGACCCAGATTAACTGCAATACAGGAGTCATGGGTTGACTCGTTACGCGTGCGGGGAGCAGGCTGCTTTTGATGTTCGCACCAAAGGCGTAGCGGCGGATGGTCTCTCAACAGCCCCGATCGGAGGGGGCCGCACCGGAATACCTGCAAGGGTCGGTCGAGCGCGTCACCTTCCACAGCGCCGAGAGCGGCTTCTGCGTGCTGCGGGTCAAGGTGCGGGGCCAACGCGAGTTGGTGACCGTCATCGGCTCGGCAGCCACCATCACGCCCGGCGAATACGTCGAGTGCGCCGGCGCATGGACCAACGACCGCCAGCACGGGCTTCAATTCAAGACACAGCACCTGCGGGTCGTCCCACCCACAACGCTTGAAGGCATCGAGAAGTACCTTGGCTCGGGCATGGTCAAGGGCATCGGCCCGCATTTCGCCGGGAAGCTGGTACGGGCCTTCGGTGAGCAGGTCTTCGATATCATCGAGCAAGCACCCGATCGGCTGTTGGAGCTGGAAGGCATCGGACCGAAGCGCAAGGAACGGGTGACCCAAGCCTGGGCGGAGCAGAAGGTGGTACGAGAGATCATGGTGTTCCTGCAGTCCCATGGTGTCGGCACCGCCCGCGCCGTACGCATCTACAACACGTATGGCGACCATGCGGTCGAGCGTGTGCAGGAGAACCCGTACCGATTGGCCCTCGATATCCACGGCATCGGGTTCAAGACCGCGGACGCCGTTGCCCAGCGACTGGGCATACCCCGTGATGCCCTGATCCGTGCCCAAGCGGGCGTGCGGCACGTGCTGCAGGAGATTGCCGGGGACGGCCACTGTGCCGCCTACCGGGAGAACCTGCTCGAATCTGCCGCAAAGTTGTTGGAGATTCCCGGTCCGGTCATCGAGCAGGCCGTAGCGGCCGAACTTGCTCAGGAAACCTTGGTGGCCGAGCCAATCGAGGACAAGCCCGCCCTGTTCCTCACCCCCCTGTACCGCGCCGAGCGTGGCATCGCCGAGCACATCGCCCGGTTGGGCGGCGAACCCTGCTGGGAAACCATCGATCCCGACCGCGCCGTACCTTGGGTGGAGCGGCAAACCGGACTGAGCCTGTCGGCGTCCCAGCGTGAGGCCGTGAGCCGGGCGGTCAACGACAAGGTCTCGGTCATTACCGGCGGGCCGGGTGTGGGCAAGACAACCGTCGTCAACAGTATCCTGCGCATCATCCGGGCCAAGGGCGTAAAGGTCCTGCTGTGTGCGCCAACGGGGCGGGCGGCCCAGCGGTTGTCCGAATCAACGAACACCGAGGCCAAGACGATTCACCGCCTGCTGGAGTTCGATCCCCGAATCATGGGCTTCAAGCGCAACCAGGACGAACCCCTCGATAGCGAGCTGGTCGTTGTGGACGAAGTCTCAATGGTCGATACCGCGCTAATGAATCAGCTGTTGCGGGCCGTGCCGGATCACTG
>CAMYJV010000293.1 GCA_947258805.1 uncultured Gammaproteobacteria bacterium
GCCCATGTACCAGGAGTCCGCTTTCGAGAGGAGCGATCCATCAGCGATCTCTTCGATGCGTCTGGACCAGGATGCAGCGGCGTCCTCGGTTGCCTCGATGCGTGAGCAACCTTGCTCGCGCAGATAGCACAGACAGTCCACCACCCAATCGCCCTGCACCTCGGCGCAGGTCGGGCCGTTGCAGAAGGCCGTGGGGCTTTGCGGCCCGTAGAGCATCAGCATGTTCGGGAAGCCGGGCACGGCAAAGCCGAGGTGGGTCTTCACACCCTGGGCCCAGGTTTCCATCACGGTGGTGCCTTCCGTGCCGCGGAAGTCGATCTGAGCAAACCCGCCCGTGCTGCTGTCGAAGCCCGTCGCCAGCACCAGCAGGTCCAACTCGTGGAGCCCTTCCGGAGTTTGCACGCCTATGGGCATGATCTCCTGAATCGGCTGCGCCCGCACGTCCACCAGCGTTACGTTATCCTGGTTGAAGACCTCGTAGTACCACTGCTCCAGCGACGGCCGCTTGGTGCCGAATGGGTGTGGCGACCGCATGGGGGCGAGCTTGTCCGCCGTTGCTGGATCCTCGATCCGGGCGCGGGTCTTGTCGCGCCAGAACTCGTACGCCAGGCGGTTGGCCGCTTCATCGTTGAGCACGTCGCGGAAGGTGCCGGCCCAGAAGTGAAAGCCGCCTTTCTGCCATGCCGCTTCGAAGACCGCGCCGCGCTCGTCTTCCGATACTTCCAGCGCCGAGCGTGGGTCTGCAACGATGTCGAAAAAGCTGGAGCTGGACGCCGCCCTCTGGCGGAACAGGTCCGGATAGCTTTTCTTCCTCTCCCGCTGCGTCTCGTCGTCCAGAGTTTGCTGCTGCATAGGGAGCGCGATCATGGGCGTACGCTGAAATACCGTCAGGTGTGAGGCAACCCTGCCCGCCTCCTGAATCACCTGCACCCCGCTGGCCCCGGTTCCGATCACGCCGACACGCTTGCCCGTCATGTCCAGCCCGTCCTGGGGCCAGCGCGCGGTGTGAACACAGGTGCCGGAAAAAGTGTCGAGACCCGGGAAATCGGGAACATAGGCTTTCGCAGCAAAGCCCATGCACGGAATCAGGAATCTGGCCCGGGTCTGACGACCGTCCGAGCTGCGCACCTGCCATTCGTTGCGGTCGGCGTCGAACTCCGCGGCGGTCACCCGGGTGTTGAACTGCACATCGCAACTGAGGTTCAGCTTTTCATCCATGTAATGGAAGTACCGGCGCAGCTCGTCCCAGGCGGGGAACCGCTCGGTCCAGTTCCAATCCCGCCACAGCGCTTCCATGGAAAACTCGTAGTTGGGCACGTGAGAATCCACGCGCGCGCCGGGATAGCAGTTCCAGTACCAGATGCCACCCAGATCGGCTCCGGCTTCGAAAACCTGCACAGAAAATCCGTGCTCGCGGAGGCGGTACAGCTGGTAAAGACCGTTGAACCCGGCGCCGATGATCAGGGCGTCGAGGACGGTGGAACTGTCGCCGGAGCCGGCTGCAGAATCGCCCGCTGCGGAATTCTCAGTACTCATGCGCTTTCCTCCCGGCCGGGATCGTAAAATTCGAAGCCCGTTCTCTTCACCCCCGGCGTTCGAAAGGTAACGCAACGGCCAAACCAATTCACGTAGCCGGCGTAACCGATCGGCACATTGCCTTTGTACTTCCGGGTGGCGAGGCTGGACAGGTTGTGAACGTCGATAAAACCGATGTTGTGCGTGTAGCCACGCGCGACGTGGTACCCATCGGAATAGAGGGATACGGCCGGGTTCAGGTGCTGACCCCGATAGTCGGGATGCGTGAACCCTTTGTACCCATAAGCGTACGGCCTGTTTGCCCTGACCCACAGCCCGTCCGTGTGCGGCGCCGCCGTATGCGTCCGCCACATGTAAGAGACCAGCCTGTCGCCATCGAGCACGCCGAAAGAAACGTCGCCCCGCTCCAGCGCTGCCTCCACGAATTCACGGGAGAGAGACATTGCCGGGTCTTCGCAGGCTCTGAGCAACGTTTCGCGGTCGAGCCTGTCGACATGTATTCCCGGTGGCAGCTGGGCGGCCGGACGATCGGCAATCAGCGGCCGGATCCGAACCCGGCAGACATGAACGCCCAGATGCTTCTGTACACGCCGCATCACGCGCGCAAACAGGCTGGGAAGCCAACCGAACCG
>CAMYJV010000294.1 GCA_947258805.1 uncultured Gammaproteobacteria bacterium
AAGATGCGCAGCGTCGTGGCTGTTAGATTGCGGTGGGCATGCTTGCCTGGGGCGCCGACGAGTGCTCGCACCTCCTCACGGGAAAAGACATAGGGCAGGAAGTGCGACTCGGCCGATTGCGGTGCCCATTCGCGACCGGGCACGAAACCTTGGGGATCGGACCGGCGCCGATACAGACAGAGCTGTCGGATCACCCCCAGCTCCAGCGCGACGGTCACCGGTTTGCGTCCGGCAACGCGCGAGAGCCAACCGTCGATCATGGCCTCCAGCTCCATGTTCGCTTCCGCGCCGACCTGCGCTTTCACATAACGCTGAAAGCTGTGCAGCGTGGCCTCACCGCGCCCATAGGGATAACCGAGGGCCCGCTTGAAAGCCAGGAACTGGAAGATGTCCTGGGCCAATTTTTCTTGGGTCAGTTGGGTCATGCCGGTAGTGGAAGGGCCACCTCGCGTAAACGCTCGGTGGCAACGCGCAGGTATGCTGAGGTCGATTCCGGGCGACGGTGGCCGAGAATGTCGCCGATCACCTTGGGCGGCACCCCTTGCTCGAGTTCCCGGCAGGCATGGGTATGGCGCAACACATGGCTGCCGAGGTAAGGGGCTGAGATACCGGCAGCCTGGGCGTGTTTGTGCAGGATATGCCGCACGGCCGATGAAGCGGCGAGCGGCCCATGGGGTGCCCGCAGGCTGACAAAGAGATGGCGCGTGCGCGCATGTTTTGGGCGTCCATGGCGCAGGTAGCTGACCAGCACGCGGGCCACGGCCGGCAACAGAGGTAGCTCCATCGCCACGCCGGTCTTCGGTCGGGTGACATGCAAGACACCGGCGCGCCAGTCGATGTCGTCCAGGCGCAGGCGCAGCACCTCGCCGGCCCCCAGGCCATAGACGCTCATGAGGAGCAACAGGGCGTAATCGCGCCGCCCTGCGGCCGTGGACCGATCGATGGCGCCCAGTATTCGCTGTACCTTCTCCCACGGCAGTGCCCGCAGCGGCCGTTCACCGCGGCGTACGATGGGGGCCATCACCGAAGAAGCCAGGTCCGTCGCCAAGCGCCCCGTGGCGTGGAGAAAGCGCAGAAAGCCTCGCAGGCTTGAGGCGATGTCCGCCACTGTCGTGCGTGCATAGTGTTGCCGGCACTCGACGATGAATGCATCGACGTCAGCAAGCTCCAGCTCCACCAGATTGCGCTGCCGGCTGCGAAGGAAGGCGAGGAAGATTGCGATGTGGGCCATCTTCTTTTTCCGCGTCACCGCCGGATTCCCTCGATGCCGGGCGAGATGCTCCTCGAATTCCTCCAGCAACGGGCAGGATGGTGATCTTGGTTCGGACTCGGGCTCCCATGGTGGGGTCGGATAGCCCAGCACCCGCAAGGCCAGGGCCCAGGCTCGCAAGGCGCTGCGCGCACCCTCGAAGGCCAGGTTGCGATCGATCCCTTGCCTCTTGGCATACCAGATCGCAAAGGTTTCGACACCAGCCAGAGTGAGCTGCGAGCCTTCCTCGAGGTCTTGTGCACGGCAATAGGCTTTGAAGCGTCGAATCCAACGCAGATAGAGCCCGATGGTGCTTGATCGCAGACAGCGGTTCTGACGCCAGATCCGCACCACCTGCGTGCGTCGCGGCTGGGTGTCAGTTGTAGGAACAGTCATGGGATCCGCTTCTCGAGCAATGCGTTAACAAACGCGATGATCGAGAGACTACCGGCGTCCAGGCGGGGGGTCTGGCCCCTTGTCGTGTTGGATCTGTCCGCCGTGATTGGCGGTTAGCCGAGGGGAGGAAAAACCAACCGGAGACGGCAGCACACCCGGGTAGACGGCGGCTAGTTCCCGCAACCGGGGAAGGACCCATTCCACGCCAAGCCATTGTCGAAGCGCGGTGACCGTCGGCGGACAACCACAGAGGTATTCAGGTATGAGCGCGAGCAAAATCCGGAGCACGGCATGGACTCCCTGGACGCGGCGCCGCGTCCAACGAATCGCCCCCGGAAGTGAGATATCGTCCGTGCGCAGGGCGTCGGCTGCCGCTTCCAGGCTCGTGGCTCGCTCGACCTCCACGACAACCCGCTCCAAGTCGCTGAGCGATCCGGGTAGCCGGGAGGCAAAGCAGTCCGCCAGCAGGCTGAATGTCTGGTGACCTTCGGGACAATACCAGCGAGGAATGCGGGTGCCA
>CAMYJV010000295.1 GCA_947258805.1 uncultured Gammaproteobacteria bacterium
GCATGCCCTGCAGGCCTTTGAAGTCGAAGACGATGTCGTAACGCCCGCCCGGTTCAGACACCAAGGTATCGGTCATCGTGGCGCTGGAGGCCAAGCCCTGGTCGCTACCGATTACGTGGAAGGGAATCGGTGCCCCCGCGTTGGTCAAGTCCGTTGCTCCCGCCGGCACCGCCCGGAACCGAACCACGAGGAACCGGCTGTCACAGCCATTGACTATGCGCATGCGGTAATTGCGCGGCTCCACATTGGCCTTCGGCCAGATCTTGCCGTTGACTACCATGTGATCGCCAAAGAACTCAGCGAGCGCCGAAGGCTTGGGCACGTCGCCGTTGCCTAAGCCTTCGCCGGTTATGAAATCTTCCCAGAACGGATCACCCGGCCGGGAAGGGTAAAATAGCTCGCCGCCTCGCTTGAACATCCGGTCCTGGATGGCGTACGCCAGCTCATAGGGAAATGCAGGCAGATTGAGCGCGTTGTCGGGCTGTCCCGTGTCCATCTCGTCGCGGACGAAGTAGAGGCCAGCCATCCCCGCGTAGACGTTGAGTCGCGTGATGCCGAGCGCGTGATCGTGATACCAGAGATTTCCGGCGGGTACGTCGTTGTCGTAGACGAATCGATTTGTGAAGCCATCGGGAACGTTGTTCCACTGCGGCCCCACAACCGACGCACCCGGGTTGAAGAAGAACTCGGGATTGCCATCGAACTGGAAATCCGAGCGACCACCATGCAAGTGGACCACGATCGGCACCCCAGTCTCTGCGATGGTGTACTCCTCGTAGCCGGGCAGACTGTAGGCCCAATGCAGCGACTCATCGAGCGGCAAGAGGTGTTGAGTGACGCCGAAGAGATTGTTCTCCCAGTTGACCACCGTGGTGTCCGGTCCGCTTTGGACTTCGAACGTCTTGCCCGGCCAGGTATATGCACCGTCCTGGCCATAGCCCCACACGGGTGTCAACACCGGCCTCCCGCCGTGATTGAGTAGCCCGGCATCGTGCAGGGTGGGGCCAACACCGACCGTGAACTCTCCGTTCGCGGCCACGGTGTACTTGAAGCCAGGGTCCAAAGCGTTGGGCGCGAGGCTCACGAACTTCGGTTGCCGGGCTGGATCCGACAGTTGGTTGGTCAACCGTACGGCACGAGCCCGTGCGCCCCAACTCGTAAACGGAGCCGTCGTGGCAATGCCAGCCGCGCCGGTGATCTTCAGGAAGTCCCGGCGGCGGACATTGCCGAAACGTCGTTCGCCGGCCGCTCCTCGTCGCACCCTTTTCCTTCTCATCGGACATCCCTCTTCTTAGAACAGTAGGTGTCCTCCTTAAACCACAATTCGCTACATCTGTAAGCTACAAAAGCGTGGCCCCCTGCAAGAAGGATCGCCCTGCCCGATTGCGCTCGGCGATGGAAAAAGCCCGGCCGAAGCCGGGCTCTGATGATGGTGACCCCAAGTACCTGGAGTTGGAACGAATTGTCCGCCTTTGTTGAAGCGTGGGAGGGACTCCGAAGATTCCCGGGCTGATCTTGTCACGGGTGCAAGGTTTCCTTTACTTGACCTGGAACTCGCTGCGTCAGTATTGCGAGACCGGCAAGACGCTGCCGGGTCAGCTCGACGTCAAGAGTCTGATCGGCTGACGGGATACCTAGAATGGTAAACGAGGATCGACTCATCGAGCTCCTGGTGAGAATGCATGAAGGGTTGGTCCGTCTTGGGCCTGGCAACGCCCAGTCGACTTTGAAGGCTCTCTCTTACTGCCATGCGCTTCCATCGGCGCCCAGGATTCTGGATGTGGGCTGCGGAACTGGCAGTCAGACCCTGATCTTAGCGGCCGAGCTACCCGACGCCCGCATTACGGCGACCGATCTTGTTCCGGTTTTCCTGACGCAACTGAAAACGGAAGCCGACCGGCGAGGATGGGTAGATCGTATCGAAATCAAGGAAGCGGATATGAACGCCCTGCCGTTTCCCGAGAACAGTTTCGACCTGATCTGGAGCGAGGGCGCTGTGTACATCATGGGTTTCGATCGGGGCCTGAAGAAGTGGCGACCGCTGGTGCGGCCCGGCGGCTATCTCGTCGTTTCGGAGGTCTCCTGGTTTCGTTCGGACCGGCCGGCAGAGCTAGAGGACTACTGGCACGAGCAATACCCGGGCATCCGCCACGTACAGGAGAAC
>CAMYJV010000296.1 GCA_947258805.1 uncultured Gammaproteobacteria bacterium
ACCGGCAGTGCGGGTGAACTGCACGCCACGCTCCTGGAGCCAGCGAATGCTTTCCGGGCCCCGGTCGGCCACCATTTCCACGGTATCTGTGTGGCACAGCCCGCCGCCGGCGTTGACGGTGTCTTCGGCGTGTAGCTCGGGCGAATCTTCGGCGCCCAGGGCCGCGGCGATGCCCCCCTGCGCCCAGTGGCTGGAACTCTCGACGGTGCTTTTTTTCGCCACCAGCCCGACGCGACACCCGTCGTAGGCCAGGCGCAAGGCGAGGGCAGTGCCGGCCAGGCCGGCACCCACGATCAGGACATCAAATTTTGTAGCGGGCACGGGAATGTTGGCCGCGTTATTCCGGGTCCGGGCCGCGGCCCACGGCCAGCATCCGGTCCAGCGATCGCTTCGCCCGCTGGCCAAGTTCCGGGTCGAGTTCCACAGACGGTGACAGCGTTTCCAGACTCCGCAGAATCTTCGGCAGCGAGATGCGTTTCATGTGCGGGCACAGGTTGCACGGGCGCACGAAGTCGACGTCGGGATACTCCACGGCCACGTTGTCGCTCATCGAACACTCCGTGATCATCACGACCTTTTCCGGCCGCTGTTCACCAACGTAGCGAATCATGGCCGACGTAGAGCCGACGAAATCTGCTTCGTCGAGCACATCGGGCGGGCACTCCGGATGGGCAATCACCTCGATACCCGGGAAGTCGGCCCGGTAGCCACGCAGCTCGGCCGCCGTAAAACGTTCGTGGACTTCGCACGCGCCTTCCCAGTTGATGAGTTCGACATCCGTCTGGCTCGCGACGTAGCGGCCCAGGTACTCGTCGGGCACAAAGATCACCCGATCGGTATCCAGGGACTCCACCACCTGCACGGCATTGGCCGACGTGCAGCAAATATCGACTTCTGCCCGCACGTCGGCGTAGGTGTTCACGTAGGCGACGACGGGCACGCCCGGGTACTGTTCTTTCAAGCGGCGCACATCCTCTCCGGTGATGGACGCGGCCAGCGAACAGCCGGCGTCCATGTCCGGCAGCAGCACCGTCTTGTCCGGGCTCAGAATCTTGGCCGTTTCGGCCATGAAGCGAACCCCGCAAACCAGGATCACGTCTGCATCGGTGTCAGCCCCGTACTGCGCCATGCCCAGGGAATCGCCCGTGTAATCCGCCACTCCGTGAAAGATTTCCGGCGTCTGGTAGTTGTGGACCACCAGCGTGGCATTGCGCTCTCGCTTCAGTTCATTGATGCGGGCGATCAGGGGCGCGTGAATGGCCCACTCGACGTCGGGAATCACGTCTTTCAGGCGCTCGCGAATGGCCGCCGTGGCTGCCTCGACGGCCGGTGTGAATTCCAGGGCGGTGGCTTTTTCGCTCATCAGGATCAGGGTATTTCCCGTGGGTGTGCGGGGCATGCTATGCGCCAGCGCGCCGGCCGGTCAATCCGGGCCTGCAGGTGAACTGCGAGTGCCATCACAGCCCCTGCTGGGGCTCTGCGGCATAGTTGGCCGCAGAACTGTGCCCGGTGGCCCCATGTCCCAGACCAGCGAGAAAGACCAGGTTCTTGCCGATTACACGGCAGTCCTGACGTCCCTTCTGCCGCAGACGGAGGGTTTCCTCTGTCACAACCGGCACGGGAAGCTGTTCTGGTTCGACCAGCAGGCGCTAGCGGACGAGGTGGCGGCGGATGCCGGCTTCTGCCGGGCGCTGAAAGAGGTGCTGGCGGCCGCCGATGCCGACGGCCACCAGGTGCTCCGGATCGAGCGGCATAATGCTTACATATTGAGCCTGAACGACGGTTCCGGCACGCACCACGGTGCGCTGACCATGCATCGTGAACTGACCCTGCGATTCAGGCTGATGGATGCGCAGAGCAAGCTCACGGTGCAGGCTGCCGAGGAGAAGTTGCTCCATCACATCGAATCCGTGGTGCACCGGCACGACGATTCGGCGACTACCCTCGACCGGATACTCGACCTGTGCCGGACCTACCTGTCGGTGGGCGAAGCGGGCGTGTCGATTCCCGGCAAGCAGATCCAACTGTTGAGAAGTGACCGCGGCGATACGGTGCATCCGGCAGCACGGGTCGAAGAACTCATCGCGCGGAACAGCGACCAGACCGACTCCGATTGCCTCGTATTGCCGGTGGGTGCCGACGCAACCGATACGGCCGGCCAGCTGGTCCTCGCCGGGTGGGGCGAGTCGGGTTTCAGCGGTCGGCGCCGCCGGCGCCTTGCCCGTTACATCGCTTCGCACATCAAAGCGGTCGTAGAGCGGGACTTCGACCCACTGACGGGTCTGCAGGGCTGGCCTATCTTCGAAGCGCAGCTCGCTGCCAAGTGCCAGGACAGGACCCGACGCAAACACGTGCTGATGTACCTCGACATCGACCAGCTGCACGTGATGAACCAGAACTACGGCCGCGCCGCGGGTGATGAGGTGCTGAGCAGCTTCTCGAGCGTGCTGCAGGATCGCTTGCCGAATTTGCCGATGAGCCGTATCAGCAGCGATAGTTTCGCGGTCCTGGTGCCGAGCAGCGACCGCGAGTCCTTGCTCGCCTTGGGTGAGGCTATCTGCAACCAGTTTCATTCGCTGCGTTTTCATGGTGAGGACAAGAGCTTTCATGCAAGCGTGAGTATTGGCATCGCGCCGTTGCAGCCTGGTGAAGGCGGTGGCAGCAGCAGTCTTTCTGCCGCGCAGGTGGCCTGCCGCGCGGCCAAAGACCGGGGCGCCGGTCGGGTCGAGATCTACGAGCCCGCCGACCAGAGCATCGTGCGGCGCATGGACGATATCCAGTTGGTGGGCCACGTGCGCGAGGCTATTGAGCAAGGCCGTCTGCTGCTGCTGGGCCAGCCGATCCGGTCATTGAAGATCGACACGCCTTTCACTTACCAGGAAGTGCTGGTGCGCATGGTGGATAAAAAGGGCAGGCAGGTGGAGCCGCGGGAATTCATCTCGGCTGCGGAACGCTATCAGCTCATGAAGGAACTCGATCGTTGGGTGGTGTCGCAGAGCCTGCACACCCTTTGTGAGAGCGGCGTGACCAAAGCTGCGGACCCGGTGCGCCTGGCGATTAACCTGTCTGGCCAGAGCCTCGGCGACGAAAAATTTCTGAGCTTCGTGCAAGAGGAGATCCAGGCGGCCGGCGTCGCCCCGGAGCTGATTTGCTTCGAGATTACGGAAACCGTAGCCGTGGCGAACATGCAGCGCGCCCAGGCTTTCATGCACGCGCTGAAGCGCATGGGCTGCCGTTTCTCGCTGGATGATTTCGGCACTGGCCTGAGTTCATTCGCCTACCTGAAACTCTTCCCGGTGGACACGCTGAAGATAGACGGCAGCTTCGTGCGGGATCTGGCCACGAACAAGGTCTCACAGTCCGTAGTAGCGGCCATTTCCGAGGTTGCCCGGGTGATGGAGCTGGAAACCGTCGCGGAGTTCGTTCAGGACGACAGTTCTTTGGCGCTCTTGCGCGATCTCGGTGTGCACTGGGGACAGGGTTACCTGCTGGGCGAGCCTGCACCGCTGGCAGCGCAACTCGTCGAGCCGACCTCCGATCTTTCAGCAGCCCGCCAGACTTCTTCCTTCAGTCGCTAGGCACGAGTTCCCGGGTCGTCGCGTCCCGCACGGCGCAGAGGCGCTGGCGGACGGCAGGCCGCGGTTCCAGTTCCAGGCCGTGTTCGTAGGCCACCACTTGCAACTCGCCGCCGAAGGCCTGCAACAATTCCCCGGGCTGCAGCAGAAAATCCGGATTGCGCGGCCGGCCATAGTGCTCGTTGCCGGCCGCGAAAGTTTCGACCAGCAGCACGCCGTCCGCGGCCAGGCTGTCAACCAGTCGGCTGAAATGCGGCCGGTGCAGGTAGTTGGTCATGACGATGCCGTCGAAGGCGCGCCCGATGAAGGGCCAGTCTCCGGTCTCCAGGTCTGCCTCGACCACCTCGCACTTTGCGTGGGTGTGCCGCCCGTGCCCGGCGGCGAGGTCGAGTACGTGGCCGCCCGGCACAATCAGCGGCGCGAAGCGCGCGACCCAGGCCGACACGCCGGATTCGGGTTGCTGGGGACGATCGAAGCTGGGCATCGCGAACCGCGGAAAAAGAAAGGCCCCGCCGAAGCGGGGCCTTTCACCCTAAGGGTTAGGGACCTTAGCCCTGGCGCCGGCGCCGCAGCAGCGGCAGACCCAGCAGCAGGACCAGGCTCAGCGGACTCAGGGCCGAGCTGCCGCCTGGCAGCTTGACCACGTTGGGTGCCGCCGCGGCCGCGTTCACGGTGACCGTGACCGTGCCGGTAGCCGTATCACCGTCACCATCCTCGATCTGGACCACGACGGTATCCTGGCCGACGAAGCCGGCATCCGGCGTGTAGGTCAGGGTCGTACCGTTGATCACCGCGGTGCCGTCGGTCGGCGCCGTATCGATGCTCAGCGTGTGGTCGCCAAGATCGCCATTGCCTGGAGTGATCAGGGGCAGGAGGTCCACATCTACGGCCATGTTGACATCCGTGTCCGCGGTATCGTCAGCCAGGGCTGGCTGACTGTCCACGTAGTTCACGGTGATGTCGCCGGTGTCGGTATCACCCTGCGCGTCCGCGATCTGGTATGTGTAGGTGTCCGAGCCGACGAAGGAAGTGGCAGATGGCGTATAGGTGATAACCGTCCCCGCCACTGCAGCATTGCCGAGCGTTCCTTGCGCCGTAATCGTTACCGTAGACGGCACGTTGCCCAGGTCCACACCGGCGATCGTTGCTACGTCAATCACGCTGCTGGTGTTCTCCGGCGCTTCGAAGGTCGTGTCGATGTCAGGCGCGGCTGCGTCGGGAGCAACCGGCGTCCGGTCTGCCTCCACAGTGACTGACACGGTGCCCGTTCCGACGAAGCCTTCGCTGTCCGTGACCTCGTAGACGAAAGTCTGCGGGCCGGGAGCAACACCCGTGGCGTCGTAGGTGATCGTCACGTTGGCCTGTGGCCCGGGGCTGTTGACCACCGTGGCCGTGCCGGCAACCGGCTGGGTATCGATGATGACGGTGACGTCGTCCACCAGCCCGCTGTCATTCGCCAGCACGCTGATGTCCACGCTGTCACCTTCCAGGACCGTCGCGCTGTCGTCATTCACGGACTTGCCGCAGGTTACGCAGCTGCCTGAGAAGGTCCACAGGGGTGAATCCCACTCCGGCTGGCTGAAAGTGGCAACCAGACGTTCGTGTACCGGGTAGACCTGCGCGCTGGTGATATCACCCGCGGCATTTGTAGACACCACCCAGATGGAGTTCTCGATATGGGCCCGGTCGCCGTTCGGATCATC
>CAMYJV010000297.1 GCA_947258805.1 uncultured Gammaproteobacteria bacterium
GGAACCCTGCTGGCGGTACTGGTGTATTTTCGGCGGGACCTGCGTGCGATGATCGAATCCGTACGCGGGCCGGTGGTCAGCGAAGAGCAGCAACGCCAGAGGAGCCTCGCGTTCTTCCTCGTAGCGGCAAGTCTGCCGGCGCTGCTCGTCGGCCTGCTGGCGAGCGGGCTGGTGGAACAGTACCTGCGCGATGTTCGCGTCATTGCCTGGACCACCCTCGGCTTCGGTTTGCTGTTGTGGCTGGCCGATGCGCGCGGCGGCAAAGGCCGGGATTTCAAGAGTGTGACGCTCGGATCGATGCTGCTGATCGGTTGCGCCCAGGTTCTCGCATTGGTGCCCGGCGTTTCCCGATCGGGAGTGACGATTACCGCGGCGCGCCTGCTCGGGTTTCCTGCCGATGCGGCGGCCCGGATATCCTTTCTGCTCGCGATACCGATCATTGCGGCCGCCGGCTCTTACGGGGCCTTGCGTGTCGCATCGGGGGAGGCGCCGATCCGGTGGGGCGAGTTTCTGCTCGCCATGGGCGTGTCGGCTGTCGCCGGCTGGGCCTGTATCGCGACCTTCCTGGCGCTGCTTCGACGGGTGGGCCTGCTGCCTTTCATCCTCTATCGCCTGGCCTTGGGGCTGGTGCTGTTCTGGTTTCTGTATTGATCGCACCAAAATAGTGCGTTGACAATTCCATCTGGCACCAATAAGGTGCATCCCAAGGCTCTAGGTGGTGATGGCTTGGCGACGTGTTCTTCACCTGACGCTCAAGTGAGTCTAAAAAGCAGACAACTGTGTCTAACTTGCAGCTAAAAGTCGACTTGAGCCCCAGTTGTCGCGGTGTCCGTATTGGCACGGGACATGCATGATTAGGCTGAACCATTTTGGTACACCACAACAGGAAGCAATGTTATGAGCGCTGACAAGATTCTGAAAACCCTCGAAGAGGACAAGTACAAATTCGTCGACCTGCGGTTCTGCGACACCTTGGGCAAGGAACAGCACGTAAGCTTGCCGATATCCGCCGTGGATGATGACCTGTTCGAAGAGGGCAAGATGTTCGACGGTTCGTCGATCTCGGGCTGGAAAGGCATCAATGAGTCCGACATGGTGCTGATGCCCGACATCGCATCGGCGGTCCGGGATCCGTTCTCCGAACACAAGACCCTGATCCTGCGCTGCGACGTGCTCGAGCCGAACACGATGGAAGGCTACAACCGCTGTCCGCGCTCCCTGGCCAAGCGTGCCGAGGCCTACCTGAAGTCCAGCGGCATCGCCGATACGGCATTTTTCGGCCCGGAGCCCGAGTTTTTCGTATTCGACGACGTCCGCTTCGACGTCGATATGCACGGCTGCTCCTACTACGTCGATTCCGAGGAAGGCGCCTGGAACACGGGCGCCGAGTACGAAGGCGGCAACATCGGGCACCGTCCCGGCGTCAAGGGTGGCTACTTCCCGGTTCCCCCGGTCGATTCGCTGTACAACCTGCGCGGCACCATGTGCAAAATCATGGAAAAGATGGGCATCGACGTCGAAGTGCACCATCACGAGGTGGGCACGGCCGGCCAGTGCGAGATCGGCACCCGTTTCGCCACGTTGACCCGCAAGGCCGACGAATTGCTGATGCTGAAGTACGTGGTTCACAACGTGGCCCACGCCGCCGGCAAGACGGCTACGTTCATGCCCAAGCCGCTGGTGGGCGACAACGGTTCCGGCATGCACGTGCATCAGTCCATCGCCAGGGACGGGACCAACCTGTTCACCGGCGACGGTTACGGCGGCCTTTCGGAGACGGCGTTCCACTACATTGGCGGCATCTTCAAGCATGCCCGGGCGATCAATGCCTTCGCCAACGCGACCACCAACAGCTACAAGCGCCTGGTGCCGGGCTTCGAGGCGCCGGTCATGCTGGCCTACTCGGCCCGCAACCGCTCGGCTTCCTGCCGCATCCCGTTTGTCAGCAACCCGAAAGCGCGTCGTATCGAAGTTCGCTTCGGCGATCCTGCCGGCAACGGCTACCTGACCTTCGCTGCGATGCTGATGGCCGGCCTCGACGGCATCAAGAACAAGATCGACCCGGGTGCGCCGATGGACAAGGATCTCTACGACCTGCCGCCCGAGGAGGAAAAGCTCATACCGACGGTTTGCTCCTCGCTG
>CAMYJV010000298.1 GCA_947258805.1 uncultured Gammaproteobacteria bacterium
CGGCCGGTGAGCTTGTCATAGAGCGAGATTGCCAGTTCGGACCATTCGCGTGTTTGCTGAGACATTGTTCAACCTCCAGATTCGTGTTGATGAAAAGATGGAAGCAAAATACAGATTGCCGCCAGGCCCGGAAAGGGGCCGATACTCGAGGAAACTTCCTGTTACAGGCGGTTACACATAACAGGCGTTTGACCGGGTGACATTTCAGGACGACGCGTTACCCTATCAACATGAAATCCAAAATTAGATCCGTCGCCCGACGCGACTTGTCGACACCCGCGCTAAAAACGGATGGCAATCCGGAAGGCAAGGGCGTCAATGGCTTGCTGGGGGACTGGCGTGCGACAGAGCCACGCGGCGTCGTCGCAAAGCCGCAGCGCCAGGTGTTGGCTGAGTTGTTCACGTCGATGCTGGTGCTATCCGCGTCGTTCAAGTACCGGCCGGTCCCGGGCGTTAGCAATTATCTGTACTGGGTCGACGGAACCTGGTCGCTGAGTCTCATAGCACCCGACGAGTGGTCAGCGCAGCGGCGCAACGGTTTTGCCGGTACCTGCACACTGCAGCGCGATATGACCTGGACTATCCTGCCGTCTGGCGGGCTTGCTGATGACAGCCCGCTCGCCGCTGCGATACGTCGTTTCTTCACGGCCTTTGCCGAGATGCTGGACACCGATCTCACCCTCGAGGACATACTGCCGTTTCACGTCGGCAGGCTTCCTTACTACCAGCGGCTCCACGCCAGCGCCCTGAGCCGATCGCTGCGGGCGACGATGGGGCTCGGTCAGCAGTCGTCTGTCGGTTGCCGGGACTGGCGACGGCAGCTTCCCCGCCAATCCCATGAGCTGCTGGCTGCCAGCAGCCCGGACCTGGTCTCAGGGAGTTAGTATGCGAACAGCCGCCTTGATTGTCGGAGGACTACTGATGACCTTTTCTACCCATTCGCGTGACGGCGCCGAAACCGAGGCAGGGCGCCTGTTGACCGATTTCGCCAGCGAGCGGACAGATCTCGGCTGGTTCGTGGTAAACGACAATGTGATGGGCGGTCGCAGCGAAGGCGATTTCACGGTTGCCCAGGGTGAGCTGTACTTCAGCGGCAGTACCAACACGCGCGGCGGCGGTTTCAGTTCGATCCGTACGGGCGCCATGCAGCTGGACCTGTCCGACTCCGAGGGCATTCGTTTGCGCGTCAAAGGCGATGGCCGCCGCTATACCTGGCGACTGACCACGAATGCGCGCTGGTGGGGCAGGCAAATCAGCTACTGGGCCGAGTTCGAGACTGAAGAGGGCGCCTGGAGCACCGTCGACATTCCATTTTCCCGTTTCGTTCCGCAGTTCCGGGGAGCGCGCCTCGATGGACCGCCGCTCGACACAACGCAGATTACCGGCATGGGCCTGATGATCTATGACAACCGGGATGGCCCATTCGAACTGCGCATGACCAGCGTGCACGCCTACCCGGCGCACGTGACCGCCGCCAACGAGTCCGGGTGAAGCTCGGCTGAGGCGATTTTCGTTAATCGGTCCGCCGGGGTTGATGTGACGCAGGGTACCCGTATACTCGCGGCGCCTTGCCACTAACCGGACGATTCTCATGACCGATCTGTCGACTCTTGCCAATATGGCGGAAATTCTTGGCGCGATTGTCGTTATCGGCGGTCTCGTTTTCGCGATCATTCAGATGCGCAGCCTGCGCCAGCAACGCAGGGAGATGGCGGCGATCGAGCTGTTTCGCTCCTTTGGCAATGCCAATTTCAATAAGGCCTACGAGACCGTCCTGGCATTGCCCGAGGGCCTGTCGCGCAGCGAGCTTGATTCCAAGGCACTGGGCGTCAGCAGTTGCGCAATGCTGATCTGCACGACCATGGAGAATGTCGGCGTGATGACCTACCAGCGCATCGTGCCGTTCCAGGTCGTGCACAACCTGATGGGCACGAGCACGGTCCTGCTCTGGCGCCGGCTCGAAAAGTGGGTCGATGAGCTTCGCGAGGACCTCGGGAACCCGTACGCGTTCGAATGGTTCCAGTGGCTGGCCGAGAAGCTCGACGAGCACCACGACCCGGATTCCGGGCCCGCCTACCTGGCCCACAAGGACTGGGTGCCGGCGAGCCTGTCCGCCGAGATCTAACCTGCGTTCTTGCC
>CAMYJV010000299.1 GCA_947258805.1 uncultured Gammaproteobacteria bacterium
CACTTCTTTTTGTTCTGGTTAGCCTGTGACTGAGCGTACAGCTGCTGGGGCATTGTCGCCTGGTTGACCTGCTGTTTGCTCGGTGCACTCTGCATCGTCCCCTTAGCCTTTACCCGGTACTCGATCACGATCACATGTTCGTTCGTCTGGTCGTCGAAGTCCTGCTTGATCTTCTTGAAGTTCGATTTGACCTTGTTCTCGAATCCGAACACGGCATCGAGCATCGCCAGTAGTTTGTTCCACTTGTTCATTCCGTAGCCTCCTTTCCATGTATTTATCAAGTGGAAGGGAGGTGGAAATTCTGGTCCCTCGTACCAAAACTCTACCGGGTGCAACCCGCCTCCCGCGCACTTGGCGCACGCAGAAATTGAGGTGCTGAACTAGCGAAGGGAGGGGTGCTGGACAAAAGGGCTCCTTCCCGCCAGGATATGGCGGGAAGTTAGGTGTCCACCACGACCCCTGGAGCCCACGATGGAAAGCATGGACCAGTCCGGCGTAGAGTTCAATCAGCAGGCCCTGCTGAACCAAGCCATGGCCGTGCATCGGTTTGTGGAACAGGCCACCGAGGCCCATCGAGCGGTCCACGAAGTCGAGGCGGAACTGTTCCGTAGGGTGCTGGAGATGGGCCGCCAGGCGTTGGGAATGTTCTTCCACCTCAGCGGTGACGGCGACCAAGGCGAGCGGCTACAGTTGGCCGATGCTCGAGAACTCAAACGGCTCAAGGGGCACCACAGCCGGGGGTATCTGTCGGTGTTTGGTGAATTTGAGCTTTGCCGGGTGGTGTACGGAACCCGTGAAAACCAGAAGATCGAGCACATTCCCTTGGATGAGCGCCTCCAGCTTCCCGAACAGAAGTTCTCCAAGCTGCTGAATGACTGGAACCAATCGTTGGTGGTTGATGCACCCTATGTTCGGGTGGACGCCACGCTGGCGAGGGTCCTTGGTTTCAAGCAGTCGGTCCACAGTTTGGAGCGCAGTAACCGTCAGCTCGCCGAGGACGTCAGCGCTTTCTGGGACGCGCTGCCGGTACCGCCGGCGGCTGAGGAAGGCCGCGTAATGGTGTGCAGTGCCGACGGCAAAGGGGTGCCCATTCGTGGCGCGCCGCAAACGGCGGTGATGGCAGACCCACCGCTCAAGACCGGGCCTAAGCCTGGCCGCAAGAAAGTCTCCCTGGTGGGCTCGGTCTACGCGGTCGATCCCTTTGTCCGAACCCCAGAGGCAGTGCTCAATGCCCTGTTTCGCAGCCCAGGGGAGAGCACCGATCCGCCCGAGGACAGACCCCCAGCGTGCTACAAGCGCGTGCGTGCCAGCCTCATCCGGGATGCGGCGGAAAGCTCCAAGCCTTCCTATGATGAGATCTTCGGCTGGATAGCCCATGAGCTCAGCACCCGAGACCCGCTCGGTAAGCGGCCGCTGATCCTGTTGATGGACGGTCAGGACTCGCTGTGGAACGCGGGCCTGAGGCACCTCCCCGAGGACCAGCGCCGGGTCACAGAGATTCTGGATCTTCTGCATGTCTGCGGTTATGTCTGGGATGCCGCTCAGCTGTTTCATCCCACGGGCAGTGCCAAGGCACTGGCTTATGTCAGACGCCTGCTCCTGCAGATCCTACAAGGCGAGGTCAATGCGGTGATTCGCGCTGTGCGTCGCAAAGGCGCCCGCGCCAAGCTCCGAGGCAAGCGGGCCGAGACCCTGGAGGGTATCTGCGGTTACTTCCAGACCCACAGCCACCGCATGGCCTACGATGACTACTTGAGCGCCGGTTATCCGATTGCCTCGGGGGTCATCGAAGGGGCGTGTCGGAATGTGGTCAAAGATCGCATGGAACGCTCCGGAATGCGCTGGGTGCTCAAAGGCGCGCACGCCATGTTGGGCTTGCGCAGCATTCACCTGAGCGGATTGTGGGATGAATTCATGCGTTTTCACATCGACCGGGAATGCCAACGGCTGTATCCGCATCGTGCCGCAAATGATGACCAAATGGCGCTACCCTTGGTTGCTTAGCAGGCGCGGGAGGCGGGTTGCACCCATAACGATGTGGCTCAGGCGCGCCGGTTCTGTCCGGCGTCGCCTGCAGCCGGTTGTTGGGAAGCCTCTCCGACGCTATCCCTTAGCCATCGGGCAGTTTCTACAAGTTG
>CAMYJV010000300.1 GCA_947258805.1 uncultured Gammaproteobacteria bacterium
CTGCGGGGGCGTGGCGGCGTGGCACGCGACGACAAACTCGGTGCCGCCTGGATCCAGGAGGCTGTCAGACTGGGCGAAAAGCCACCGGCCCGCCTGATCCAGAGCTTGGCCTCGGCCCAAGATACTTCACTGGCCTGCGTCGTGAGCAACGGCCTGGACCTGCCCCAGACCAACGCGCGACGTGCCGAGTTCATGGTCAAAATCCACGAACTGGCCCCGAAGTTCGATCTTGATCCTGCATTGGTGTTGGAGGTAGTGCGTGCGGAATCGAATTTCAACCCGCGCGCACGCTCACACAAGGGCGCTTTGGGCCTGATGCAGCTGATTCCCGCGACGGCACGTCGCTTCGGCGTGAAGGACCCGTATGACCCGGTGCAGAACCTGCTGGGTGGTATGGCCTATCTGCGCTGGCTGCAGGAACATTTCGATGGTGATCTCAGGCTGACGCTTGCGGGATACAACGCCGGCGAGGCCGCGGTCGCGCGTCATGGCGGGGTGCCGCCGTACGACGAAACACGTGCCTACGTGGGCAAGATCCTCGCCCGCTACGCCAGAGGCCCGAAAAGCAAGCCATTCAGCTAAACCCGATCTTGTGCTGCGATGCCGCTTCGACCGTTGTTTTGGTCTTTTCCTGCGTCCGGCGCTACGCCATCAGTAACGTCTATGCTGCTTGGCGATGTAGTTGCTCATCTCCACGAACTGGGCGTTCATCCGGCCCAGAATCCGATGTGCCGCCCTCACAACGGAGCGCATCACCTCGTAGACGATCTCCGGATGCTTTTTGATCAGCTGTTCGAGCGTCTTGCGGTCCAGCGCAATCAACTCGCAACGCGTGAGCGCGCGGATACCTGCGCTGTGCGGTACGCCGTCCACGAATCCTAGGATTCCCGCCATATCACCCGCATGTAACAACTGCAGGGTGATGGCATCACCGCCCCCGGTTGGTTTGAACACCTCCAGAGTGCCGCTCGATACGACGTACAGTGTGTCGTCCGAATGACCCTCTTCGAGCAGCACGGTGCCTTTTTTCAGACAGATGCAACCCACAACTTGGGCCAGTTCCTTGCACTGGTCCTTAGTGAGGTCGGTACCCAGCGGTGACTCCTTGATGGCGTCCGGACTGACGAGTGTTGTATCGGTATTCTTGTTCATGGCTTCCCCTGCTGTCCTTCTGTTTGGTGTGCTCCTGCCCAAGTATAATGGCAGGCCTTGCCCTTCCTTTGCGCCAGATCAGTATCTAGTCGGCTGCTCAAGTCCCTGCGCCGCGATCGAGACGGATTAAGGGTAACAGCAGGTAGGCCAGTACAGCGACGGCGGTCAGACCTTTGAACCCGATCTCCATTGTCAGCAGGGGCGCGCTGGCCGCACTGACGACAGACGCGATGCCGTTGATTCCCCAGGCCCATGGGATCAGTTGGTCGGACGAATCTCCAAGCCTTCTCAGACCACTGGGGAAAGGTATGCCCATCGCGAATGCCAGAGGCGCCAGTAAAACGAGTACCACGCCGCCCCTCGCGGCAAGCGGGAGGTCGGCAACGGTCTCGAGCAGTGACGGCATGTAGAAGATGTATGCCAGGCTGGCCAGCAGTATCGCGAGAACGGCAATGATCAGCACCCGTCTGACATCTACACGGGATCGCCTTTGCGACCAAAGACTGCCGAGCCCGGCAAACACGAGGAAGGCGACCAGGACCGCAGTGGTTGCGTATACCGGGTGTCCGAGAAAGAGCTGGAGACGTTGAATCCAGGCGATCTCGATAAACAGGAAGGCGATCCCGACCAGGCCGAAATACAATAAGGTGTTCATGCGCAGCCCTTTCGGCGGCCGCTCACCGGATTTTCGACCTGGCCAGAACAGAGGCAAGATGATCAACAGGAAACCGCCAGCGGTGACTACCAAAAGGGTGGCGCTGGCGACGAACAGGCCGGTATCGAGTTGCGAAAGTGCCGGCCGTTCTCCGAGCCGCAAAGCCGACCACCACTCAGACCAACGTGTGTAACGGTTGGGAAACGGAATGTCATCGGAGGCTGCCTGCAGGCGAAAACGCGTATCGACGTCCGGCCGGGTTTGGGTGGTGTCCAGAAGCGCTGCCGCCCCCAGGTAATATTGGGCCTCCGAAAGCTGCTGGTAGCGGTTC
>CAMYJV010000301.1 GCA_947258805.1 uncultured Gammaproteobacteria bacterium
CATCCAACTGCACAACGAGATTCGTGATGTATTCGGCGGTGCTAACAACGTCATCCTGTCCCTGGAAGTGGAAGAGGGGACGTTATTCACGAATGAGACCCTGCAGCGCATCAATCGGCTCACGCAGGGCGTGGATTCGCTGGTCGGTATCAACCACAACATGGTCAAGAGCCTGACTCACCGGACCACCCGCAAGGTCTGGCTGAGCCAGGAAGGCAACGTGAAGTCTGCCCCGCACTTCGACCCGACCTACGGCGAGTACAGTGACGACGAGCTGGCGCAAATGCAGGCCGACGTCGTTGCGAATCCGCGTGTGTTCGGCCTGCTGGTGTCGCCGGACCTGAAGTCCGCGCTGATTCGGGGCACGCTGAACGAAGGTGCGCTGGACTACGAGCGCGTATTCGAGCAGCTGCAGGAACTGCGTGCAGCGGAAACCGTGCCCGGCGTGCGGATTCACGCCACTGGTAACCCGGTGCTGGTGGGCTGGGTGTCCACCTACGTCGACCAGATCGTGCAGATCTTCCTGTACACGATCCTGATCATGCTGGCGCTGCTGACCCTGTACTTCCGCCGGACCTACGGGATCCTGCTGCCGACGATGGGCCTGGTGCTGACCAGCATCTGGGGGCTCGGCATCCTGTCGCTGCTGGGTTACAACCTCGACCCGCTGATGATGGTGATCCCGTTCCTGATTTCCGCGCGGGCCATGTCTCACGGCATCCAGCTGGTAGAGCGCTTCTACCAGGAGCGGGCCGTGCTCCTCGACGGCAAGAAAGCCGCCCGGGCGGCCTTCGAGAACCTGTTCCGGCCCGGTTCGTGGGCGGCTACCTTGCGTCGTGGGTGCAGATCGGCGAGGCTGAGCCCGGTTCGCTGGGCGTGATCTCCGATGCGATCGGCCTGTTGCTGATTTCCCTGGGCTCTGTACCGATTAATGACAAGGTGGCGGTCTACGCGTCGCTGTGGGCATTGAGCGTGGTCGTAACCGTACTGATTGCCGTGCCGGTGACCCTGGAGATCTTGCCCGACGCCAGTCACAAAGAAATGAAGCACAGCGCGCTGCGCCAGGTATTCCCGCGGGTGGCCACGGCCGTGACCAGCCGCGCCGGCGTGACCGCGACCCTCGGTATCGCGGTGCTCTGCTACATCGTCGGCGGTTACCTCGCGTCGTGGGTGCAGATCGGTGAGGCGGAGCCGGGCTCACCGCTGCTGTACCTCGACCACGATTACAACGTGTCGTCGAAGTCCATCAATGATGCGTTCCCCGGTTCCGAAGAGCTTTATATCGTGGCCGAGACGGAAGAGGCCGGTGGCCTGAAGCGACCGGAGGTCATCAAGGCGCTGGCCGACTTTCAGTCGCATATGCTGACGGACCCGGAACTCGGCGGCTCGAAGGGCCTGCCGGATTTGCTGTACTCAGTGAACCGGATGATCCACTACGATGATCCGCGCTGGCTCACCGAACCCACGGACAGCTCCATCTCCGGCGGGCTGCTGTTCATGTACATGATGTCCAGCCCGGTGCCCGGCGCGACGATGGAATACCTGGATCCCGACGAGCGCATCGCGAACCTGGTGTTCTATTACAAGGACCACCAGGGCGAGACGATCCGCCGCTCCATTTACATGGTGAAGGACTGGATGACTTCAGCCGCCGCGCAGGTGGACGGCCTGCAGCTGCGCCTTGCAGGCGGACTCGTCGGTGTCACGGCGGCGATCAACGAAGCCGCCTTTGAAACGAATCTGCTGGTCATCCCGCTGGTATTGCTGCTGATTCTGGCCTTCGTGACGGCCTTCTACTGGTCATTTCACGCCGGCTGGCTGATGATGCTGGCGATGTCCTTCGCGACTACGCTGACTTACGCGTACATGGGCTTGACCGGCATCGGCATCAACGTAAACACGGTGCCGATCATTGCCGTGGGCATCGGCGTCGGTATCGACTACTCTATTTACATCATGGACCGCATTCGCACCGAGATGGAGGCGCTGAACGACCTGGCAGCGGCAGTGCGCCGTGCGATAGAAACCACCGGCGTCGCCATCGGTTTCACCGCGACCACGCTGATCGGTGGCGTGATCATGTGGGTATTCATTTCCGATCTGCGCTTCCAGGCCGATGCGGCCCTGCTGCTGATCGTGATGCTGGTTCTGAACGCGCTGGCCGCCATCTTCCTGGTGCCCGCGTGGATCCTGCGCTTCAGGCCTGCATTCATCATGCAGGCGAAGGTGCTGTCGGATGAGTTACAGCCACAAGTTGCCTGATAACAACAGGGTATTTGGTAGCATGGGCTGAGGTCGAGAGTCTGTACAGGGGGACGAGACGATGATGGGGTGTATACGACGAGCAGCGGTTGGCGCCTTTGCAGTGATCTCTGTGCTGGCGGCGGCGCCTGCCCAGGCGGTCTGGTACAACGATGACGGCTCGCTCGAGCTGCGCGGTTTCCTGGACAGTTCCAGTTACTTCCGCCGCAGCATGGGCATGACCAAGCAGCGTTTCCAGGGCCAGCTGGAGTTCTTCAAGGACTTCCGGCCCGTGAGTGGCATTTTCTCCGAACTGTCGCTGGCCGGCACGCTGCGCGTGAGCTACGACGCGGTCTCCGACAGTACGGCAACAATGCGGGCAGCGGGCTCACGTTCTCCGCACCCGGCAACCCGGCTTTCTTCGATTTTTTGAATGGCGGCCCCGGCAGCTCGCCTTTCACGCCGACTACGACTCCTAGTTATGCCGGCGTATTTGGTCCGGCCGTCGCCGGCGCCAACGGCGCGATCCCGCTGCCCGGCACCGGCGGCACGATCAACAGTGTCAACAATCCGAACCGCGGCCTGCGCTTTGCGGCCGAAGAGCTGTATGACTACACCGACGGCGGCACGGTGCTGGCCACGCCGGTTCGGCCCTGCGACGATGATAGTCGCGGCTGTATCAACGACTACATGGACCGGGACCTGAACGAGCTGCGTTTCCGCGAGTTCAACGACCACTGGGACTGGTTGCGCGAGCTGTACCTAAATATGACGATCCCGACTTTCGGCGGTCGCAACGAGCTGAACCTGCGGGTGGGCCGGCAGCAGGTGGTCTGGGGTCGCACCGACCTGTTCCGCGTGCTGGACGTGGTCAACCCCATCGACTTCGGCCGCCAGAATATCTATGCGGAGTTCGAAGATTCACGCATCCCGCAGGGCATGATCAATGCCGAGTACCGCCTTGGCCCCGTGGCTTTCTTCGAGGACCTGAACTTCCAGCTGCTCTACAAGTTCGAGGAGTTCCGGCCCCACGATCTCGGCCAGGGCGGCGAGCCCTACGCAATTCTCGGCGCCGGTAACCTGTTCCGTGCGCTGAAGAACTGCTGGGACAATGGTTGCACCGTGGGCAACTTCCCGGTTACCGGCGTTGCCGTGGATTTCCCGTCGGGTTCCATCGGTATCCGCGACGCCGACGTGCCGGATGACGAGGACATCGGCGCCCGTATCGAGGGCGTGTTCAAAGGCGTCGGTTTTTCCCTGAACGCGTTGTACTACCGCTCGCAGTTCCCGTCGCTGCGCGGTGGCATCGCGGTCAACGATCCGTTTGTCGGCCCGGCCAGCGGCAGCGATCCGCAGTTCTATCCCTACAATTTCGGCTTCGAGATCGAGTTCCCGCGCCTGATGATGTACGGCGCGTCGGCCGACTGGTACTGGGACTGGGCGACCACGTCGTTCCGGATCGAGACCACCTACACGCAGGACGAGGAATTTGCAGATACCAGCAACGTCAACCTTTACAATGATTCTGATGTCTGGCGCTTCGTATTCGGCTTCGACCGGCCGACGTTTATACCTTTCCTGAACAAGAACCGGGCCTTCCTGATTTCGGGTCAGGTCTTCTACCAGGAGATCCTCGATCACAACAAGGACAGCTCAAATAGCGCGGGGTTCCCCACGATCGCCCGAATCGGATTCCAGGACTGGGCCCAGAACGTGTTCCTTACCCTGCTTGTCCAGGGTAACTACCTGAACGACCGCCTGACGCCGCAGGTTCTCGCCGCCTACGACACGCAGGCACAGGCCCTGGTGGTCGGCCCGTCCCTGGAGTACAAGCCGAGCAACAACTGGCTGTTCAAGGTGCTGGTGAACTGGAAGTGGACCAACAACAACCCGGCCGAGGACGCGGACGATAACCGCACGGCCAATATTTTCCCACCAGCTACCTGCGCGCCGCCTTTGCTGGGTCCGCCGCCTAACCCTGCCTGCTTTAGCTCCTACAGCAGCTTCGGTGGGCGAGGTTTCGAACCGCTGGGCCGCTTCAAGTCCGGCCCGATTGGCACCGCAGCCAAGGAAGACGAGCTGCAATTCATCGTTCGCTATCAGTTCTGATCGGAGGAAGCCGATATGAAACTCAAACTACTAATTGGCGCCGCGGCCTGTCTCGCGGTGTCCGGCATGGCCCAGGCGGCCGTCCCCGACGAAGTCATCCAGCAGTCCTTCTATCCTTACAAGGACGGTGTCCCGACCCATTCGGGCTTCACGCCGCTCGGTCCCCAGAC
>CAMYJV010000302.1 GCA_947258805.1 uncultured Gammaproteobacteria bacterium
AGCGGCACTGACTATTGCGACCTCACCGGCGAGGTGCAGTGGATACGCCGCATGATCGAAGGCTACGAGAAGAAGGCAGCAGCCACCGGGGCACGTATCGTGCATTGCTGCGGTTTCGATTCCATCCCCTCCGATCTCGGTGTTCACTTCCTCC
This sequence comes from uncultured Gammaproteobacteria bacterium, assembly GCA_947258805.1. The sequence goes on from CAMYJV010000302.1 coordinate 155, forward strand.
AGCAAAAGGCGATCGAACGATTCGGGTCGCCCTGTGAGCGAGTGAAAATGCGGGTGCGCGGCATGCGCGGCGGGCTCTCAGGCGGCACGGTCGCGAGCATGATGAATATCGCCCGGGAACTCGCGGCCGATCCCGAGCTGCGCCGCGAGCTGGCCAATCCGTACAGCCTGTGTCCGCCCGGGCATCCGACAGATACCCGCCAGCCGAACGTAGGCTTCGCCGAGCGCGACGAAGACTTTGGTGCCTGGGTCGCGCCGTTCATGATGGGCGGTATCAACACACGAATCGTGCACCGGTCCAACGCGCTTGCGGCGTGTGCCTACGGCGAAGATTTTCGCTATGACGAAGCTGTTCTGACCGGCCGCGGTATCAGCGGCCGCTTAACCGCGATGGGCATCGCGAGCGCATTCGGCGCTTTCATGCTTGGGGCCGCCGTCGCACCTACCCGCTGGGTGCTGGAGAAGTTCGTCCCGGCCCCTGGAGAAGGCCCGAGCCCCGAGGCGCAGGAGCAAGGCTCTTTCGACCTGCGTTTTGTCGGCAAAACGGCTGACGGCGCGGAACTAAGAGTGAAAGTGACGGGCGACCGCGACCCCGGTTACGGCTCGACCGCCAAAATGCTGGGCCAGGCTGGCGTGTGCCTCGCAAGGGACATCGACAAAGAGAATGCGCCGGGTGGTTTCTGGACTCCCGCAACGATCTTCGGTGACCAACTTATCACGCGGCTGTGCCGCGATGCGGGCCTGACGTTCGAGGTGCTCGACGACTGATGTTCCTGGCGATGCGAATCGCTGGAGTCAGTAGCTACGATAGACCCTGGAGGCTGCCTGTCAGACTCCGTCCGCTGTCAGCAGCTTCGCCTTTTGTACTTCATTGGACCTCTTTAGCCACTCGTCTCTCAGCTCGATGATCTTTATCCGGTAATCGAACATCCCTGCCCGCGTGTCGACAATCTCTTTTCCGTCGGGCCCGTTTTTGACCGCAAACATATCGGCACCTTCTTCAGTGAGCACCGAGTAACTGAGCGGCGATAGCACATTGTCTATGTCGTCCATCCGCGGCGAGCCCTTTTTGATCGCAAAAATATGGGCAGCCAGCGACAGGACCCGGTCCTGATAGGAGCACTGCACGTAGTAGGTCAGTCCCCCGGCGATATCGGCTTTCATGAAGTCCATGCCGGGCTGATGCGCGTAGCAGCCGAACAGGTGCTCCCCGGGCTCGGCGTCATACACGAAGTAGCCGTTGCCCGAGAGCCCGCCGATCAGCTCGTCGCCATCGTAGACACCGACAACCCCCTGGCCTGCCATGCCGGTCTGAGGTCTGATGAACACGACCCTGGCCACGTCGGCATCCGGCTGTCCCATCGCCAACAGGTCGTGGTCCTGATACTCATGCAGTACCGGGAAGCCACCGCACGCGGACAGCACGATGGCTACAAGAAACAGTAAAATGGCCCGGGTTAATCTCGTCATTGTCGTCTCCCTGAAGTGCAACGAGCGCTCAGCCTTCTTTCACGCCCGGTGGATTTGCGGTCAATGCGCGCGAACATGCTTAGCATCAGCCAATCCGGAAATGCCTTCTTGAGATCCCGGGGGCCGGTCAGGCGAATCCGTGATGCACGGATCTCGGCACGCAAGTCCCTGAATCCGCGCCAGGTCTCGATAAACCGCCGAAGATCTGCGCGTATCAACAGGTCCGTGTCGAAACCCGGATGCTTCAGACACATATCGATTTTTCCGTCCTTACTCACGATCCAGAAGCGCTGAAAATCTGCAGGAGCCCCTGAAAACTCGAACTGCAGGACTGTTCTGCCCGGCGGCATCGCATCCGCGTTCATTCTCAGGTGCATGCTCCACGCCAGGAAGCCGGGGTCGAGATCTTCCATTTCCATGTCGCGCGCCCAGTGCTGACCCCACACGGCCATCTGCGTGATGATGTCCTCGAGCTCGAGTCCGGCTTCGGTCACCG
>CAMYJV010000303.1 GCA_947258805.1 uncultured Gammaproteobacteria bacterium
GGAATGGTATGCGCGGGCCGATGTGGAGTATCAGAGCAAGCAGTACATCGATGAGTTGAACCTGGCGCGCTTGCCGGACCGGACGCTCGTCAATGCGCGCGTGGAGGTGAACCGGGGTTCATGGACCGCAGCACTCTGGGCCAAGAATCTCTTTGACGAGGAGTATGCCGCTAATTCCTTCTTTATCGCGACGCCGTTCGGGACGTCATACGTGCCGATCTTCGGTGCGAAGCGCACGGTGGGTCTGACCGTCACCTTCGCCCTCTGATCAGCTGCGCCGGGGTTACATTGGCAAGACCGCGCACGGCGCTGCTACTTGCCGCCGCCGCCGCCGTTCTGGCGGCGGCGGTATTTGTAGACTGGCGGTTCTGGTACCGCTGGTACACGCTGCCTGAAGATCCTGGTGAGTGGCCGGCCAGCTACTACAGTCCCACTGTTCAGTTGCCGGGCGATCCGCGGGCGTTTTTCCCCCAGGCCCGCGAGGGTGCGCGCAGCATTGACAGCGATGCGCTGGAAGCTGCTGCCGCCTGGGCCGAAGCCCACAACAGCGCCGCACTGCTGGTGCTGCACAAGGGCGTGGTGCAGCTCGAGCGCTACTGGCAGGGCATAGGGGCCGATTCGCTGTTCACCGGCCGCGCGATGACGCGCTCCCTGATCCCGCCCCTGGTAGCCGTAGCGATGCTGGAGGGGGCAATAGGGAGTATTGACGACCCGCTTGCTCGGTACCTGCCGGAGTGGAGTGATGATCCGCGCGGCCGCATAACGGTCCGCCAGTTGTTGCAAAACCTGAGCGGACTGGAAAATGCGCTGCTGGCCAATGACCCGGACCCGGGCAACAAGAACACTCAGCTGTCGCTGAGCTCGGATTTCCGCGCGGCAGCGTTGAATTTCGCCCTGGAAAACACACCCGGCGAGTTTTTCGCGCTCTCCAATGCCAACGCGCAGTTGCTGGGCGCCGTGCTGGAGTCCGCGACCGGCGAGGCCTACGAGGACTACCTGAACAGTCGGCTCTGGGCCCTGCTCGGCGCCGGACCGGCTGAACTCTATGTAGACCGACCGGGCGGTATGCCGGCCGTGTTCTGCTGTTTTCGCGCCACCCCGCGGGACTGGCTGCGCTACGGCGATGCGCTGGCGCGCGACGGCCAAATGGGTGACCGGCAATTGTGGCCCGCCGGGTGGGTCGAGCAGATGACGACCCCGTCACCCGTGTATCCCAACTACGGTTACCAGATCTGGGTCGGCAACCCGCCCGGGCCGTTGCGGCCCTACATGCAGGGCCGCGACGACGGCGCGCCGCACGGCGAGCCTATCCTGGCGCAGAAGGTGACCCTGTACATCCTGCCGGACCATGAACTCGTGATTTTGCGTCTCGGTTACTACGATGCTGACTGGAAGACTTCGGCTTTGCCAAATATTGTGTTAGCGGGTCTCGAGCAAACCGACTGACGACCGCTGTTTCGCGCCGGCCGCCCCGGACGTACCACCTGCCGCGAGGGCAAAGCCCGCCTAACTGGGCTATCCTGCCCAGCCTGTATCGCGCGAGCTGAATCCCGGTCATGGATCTGCGGCAATTGAAGTATTTTGTAGCGGTTTTCGAGCACGGCAACATGTCGCGCGCGGCCGAGGAGATACCCATCAGCCAGCCCGCACTGACACGCAGTGTCAGGATGCTCGAAGGCGAACTGGGTGTCGAGCTGTTCCACCGCCACGCGCGCGGCGCCGCGCCGACCCCGGCCGGTGAACGCTTCTACCATCACGCCAAGTCGATTCTTGCCGAGTGCGCCAGGGCTCGGGAAGATGCCGCGGAAGCCGGCGGGCGGTTGTCGGGCGCAGTCACTGTCGGCGTGGCGCCGCTGTTCGCGTCCCACATCATCGACGACATCGTGTCACGCTTCTGCAACAGGTATGAACTGGTCACGGTGACACTGTTGCAGGGTTATTTCGAAGACCTGGTAATGCAGCTCGATATGGGGCAGATCGAGATGGCGTTTTGTAATTTCCCGGTCCAGGAGTTGCCGGATTCGCTCGTATTCGAGCCCCTGTTCAACCTGCGCACTTTCGTCTTTGTCGCCAGCAACCACCCCCTCGCTCAGTCCGCGAAACCGTCGGAAAAGCTGCTGGCCGAAGCGCGCTGGGCAAACGTCAACCAGCCGCATTCCATCGATGTTCTAGATGCGTTGTTCAAGAACGTCAATCTGGCCGCTCCCCGGATCGCGTTGCGCACGAATTCATTGACGCTAATCAAGTCCATGATCGTCGAGCGTGATTTTGTCGGCCTGGTGCCGGAGCACATGATGGCTGCCGAACTCGAGCAAGGTACGGTCGTGCGACTGGAAGTGCCGGGTACGCCCATCGTGCGCGACGCAGGACTGATCATGCGCAAAGAGGGCTATCATCGACCCATTGCCGACGTGCTGGCCGACGAAATCCGCTCTTTCTGTGGGGGGTTTTTCCCTTAACCGCTGCGGTCGGCCCGCAGTCGCCGGCGAAATTCCTCGCCTTCATTCACCTCGGAGCGGCGTTCCTTCGACCAGGTCGTCGCGAAACCGCGGGGATAGTTGCGGTCGTCGTCGCGGGGCACGTCTGCGGACCAGAGCACCGGGAATAGTGGCCCAGCCGGTCGCTCCCCGGGAATCATCTCGTCGAAACTCACGCCTGCAAGATTGACGCAGTCCGGGCGCGGCTGCCAACGTATATCGTCGCCGAACACCCGTATCGACAAGGCCACTCGCCAGTCGTCCGCGTGATTGCCGTGGGAGTAATGCAGCGTCCACGGGTGGACCACGAGTATGTCGCCGGGTTCCATGGCAAAGGACAGGAAGCGATTGTCCGGATTGGCACGCAAGGCAGCTTCATCGGGATGAGGAACCCGGTCGGGCGGCTTGATCATCTGCCGCGCGTTTTGGGAGAACAACCAGTACCGCACGTCCTGCTCGTGGGAGCCAGCGATGCACTCCAGGCCATCTTCCTCGGCCACCGGGGTCAAGGGGATCCAGATGGACGGCACCATGGTGCCGCTGACCGGCCAGCCCATCCGGTCGGTATGCCATATGGTCGCGTCGCTGGAGCGCGGTGCCTTGGCGAAGATTTCGTCGAAAAAAAACCGTGCGGTGCGGGATTGCAGCAACGCCGCGGCCGCTTCTCCCACCGGGGATTCGAAAACGAACCGACGAAATTCCGGTACTGTCCTGGCGAGGTATCTGCCGGGGTAGGCAGGTAATAACCCGACGTCCTCTCCGTCGGCAGCGATGCGCCGGGCAGCTGGCAGCATCAGGGCCATCCATTGCGGATCAATCAGCTGCCGCAGGCAGACCACGCCGATGTTCCGGTATTCGTCGACTTCCCGGGCCGATACTGGCCGCAGAAGCTTGGTGCTGGGGTTAATCA
>CAMYJV010000304.1 GCA_947258805.1 uncultured Gammaproteobacteria bacterium
GCAGGGGCCTGGCCGCGGCCAGCAGGATCGAGCACGACGAAGCGATCGCCCTGGATCCCCAGGCCGGGGGCGTTGGCATGCAGAGCCCAGCCGCTGACGAGCCCGAGGCCGAGTAACAGGAAGCTGGCGGCAATCGCCCGCCAGGAGGCGTTTACCTTCGTCACGCCCTGCCTTACGGGCTTGGGTGGGTTGGCGTACGCCAGGCGCACTTGTGCCTTGAGCTGACCCAGCTCGCAGGCCTGACGCGCGAGTTCGGGGTCGCTGCGCATCGATTCCAGAAATTCGGCCTGTTGGTCCGGGCTCAATTCGCCGTCGATATAGGCGTTCAATTCAAGGTCGTCTTCTGATCTCATCGGGGTCTCCTCAGCGGTACTACGTCGGCACGTCCTATGCCTTGCTGTTGAAGGATCTCTCGCATGCGTTGGCGCGCACGGGACAGCCTGCTCATGACGGTGCCCACCGGCACACTGAGTATCGCGGCGGTGTCGGCATAACTGAATTCTGCAATATCGACCAGGGTCAGCACCTGGCGCTGGTCATCCTTGAGGCTGTCGATGGCCTCGCGGGTTCGAACGATGAGCTGACTGCGCTCGGTGGCATCCTCCGGGCCACCCGGGGCGGCCAGCATATCGGCCTCCAGGCCGGTTTCGGGCTGTACCCGTCGAAACTGGTCACGATAGAGATTGGCGAGGATCTGGGTCAGCCATACCTGCAGGCGACTCTCTTCGCGCAGGCTGTTGATCTTCGCCAGCGCGCGCGCCTGGGTCTCCTGCACGAGATCGTCGGCCTGGTAGCTGTCGTGGCACCAGGACCAGGCAATGCGGTAAAGACGTTCACGCTCGGCGCAGATCTGCTCGCGCAGCTTGCGCTGGCGTCCGAACTTGCCGAACAAGATGCCGTTACTGTCACTCATGGGGGGATAGACGCCATAGACGCACAGATATTCCCGTTTTCTTCGAACAATTCGCCGCCGACACCGGCCGGGGAAGAGATTTCACAATAACTCGGACGACAGGATGGGTGGCTCGCACAGGCCCCCACGACAGCGATAGGCCAGGGTTTGTCCGTCCTGGCCGCGTTTTTCGGCCAGCCCCTGCGGGAGCTGTCGTTCCTCAAGTGGAATCGAAAATACGCTCCTACCGGGCGCGTAGACGCTGCAGGCCAACTTCTGCCAGGCCTCAAGTTCCGGCGCTACGCCACGGATTATCAGCTGCTCGGGCGGCTCCAGGTAATTCTGCAGGCCCTCGAGCAGACCGACATGCGCGTAGGGCGCCGCATGAATAGCCGGCCAGGCCGACCGCAATGCCCGATCCGCCGCCGCCTGCAGCTGGGGGTCACCGACCAGCTGGGCAAGTGTCTGCAAGGCCTCGACGGCAACGCCATTGCCGCTGGGCATGGCATCGTCTGTCAGGGGTTTGGGCCGATAAACCAGTGCTTCGTGATCGTCGGATGTAAAGAAAAAGCCGCCGAGCTCAGGGTCTTCGAAATGCGCGATCAGGCGCTCGGCGAGTTCGCAGGCAAATTGCAGATACTCGCTGCGCCAGCGCGCCTGCAGCAATGCGAGGATGGCGTCGATCAGATAGGCATGGTCGTCGAGATACGCATTGAGCCGCGCCGCGCCGTCGCGGCTGGTCGCCAGCAGGCGACCGTCGCGCCAGTGGTGATCCATCACATAGCGCAATGCCTGTTCGGCCGAATCGATCCAGTCGCTGCGTTCCAGCAGCCGTCCGGCCGTTGCCATGCCCTTGATCATCAATGCGTTCCAGCTGGTCAGTATCTTTTCATCGCGCCCGGGGCGCACGCGTTTTTCACGTGCGGCCAGAAGCTTGTTGCGCGCGCTCAGCAGCAGTTGGCGTATCTCTCCCGCCTTGACCCCGGTGGCCCCTTCCAGCTCAGAGGTCTCTTTGTAGACATGCAGGTGCCATGCGCCTTCGAAGTTGGCCGCACGGTCGAGACCGAAACGTGGCGCAAAAACCCGGTATTCCTCGGGATCCAGCAGGGCCACCACCTCGGCCGGGGTCCACACATAGAAGCGACCTTCCTCGCCTTCGCTGTCGGCATCCAGGCTGGCATAGTAGCCACCCAGGGGCGA
>CAMYJV010000305.1 GCA_947258805.1 uncultured Gammaproteobacteria bacterium
ACGGCGTTGAAGCGCCTGCTGGTTGCATCACTCGGAATGATGCAGGTGATGATGTTTGCCGTCGGCCTCTACGCCGGCGACTTTCAGGGCATCGATGCACAGATGCAGCGCTTCCTGCGTGTGGTCAGCCTTGTAGTCACGACGCCCGTCGTGCTGTACGCGGCGCGGCCGTTCTTTGCCGGCGCGTGGCGCGGGCTGCGCACGCGGAAACCAGGAATGGACCTGCCGGTGTCCATCGCCGTCGGCGCGGCCTTCATCGCGTCGGTGTACGCGACGCTGACCAACGGCCCGGCCGTCTGGTTCGATTCGGTCACGATGTTCGTTTTCTTCCTGACGCTCGGGCGCTTCCTGGAGATGCGCGCCCGGCACCGCTCCATCGACCGGACAGTGGCGCTCTCCTCCTTGCTGCCCAATACGGCGACGCGGGTTGCCGCGGATGGCAGCGCCATCGTTCCGATCAGCCAGCTGCTCGCCGGAGACCGGGTATTGATACGCGCCGGTGATGCCAGCAGTGTCGACGAGGCGCTGCTCACCGGCGAAGCCACGCCGCAGGGAAAGACGCGCGGCGATACGGTCGCCGCCGGCAGCGTCAATCTCGACCGGGTCCTGGAGATCGAGGTGACCTGCACGGGCACTGACACCACGCTGGGCACGATCAGTCGTCTGAGCGAGCGCGCCCGCTATGCGCGGCCCGCCTTCGTCACGTTAGCCGACCGGGTGGCAGGCTACCTGGTTGTCGCGCTGTTGCTCGTTGCGACGATCGTCGCCGCCGCCTGGTACCTGGTGGCACCGGAACGCGCGTTCGAAGTCACGCTGTCGGTGCTGGTAGTCACCTGCCCTTGCGCGCTCGCGCTGGCAACGCCGGCGGCGTTCGCAGCGGCAGGCAGCCGCCTGTCACAATTACGCCTGCTGGTCACCAACGGCAACGCCATCGAGTCGCTGGCGCGCGCAACGAGTTTCATGTTCGACAAGACGGGCACGCTGACTCGCGGCGTACCGAACATCACGGCGCTGGTCGTGCTCGACGACCACTACACCGAACAGGACTGCCGCCGCGTGGCGGCCGCGCTGGAGACGGCCGCTTCGCACCCGCTGGCACAGGCCTTCAAACTGGACGACCAACTGCCGGCCGTGGCCGACCAGCACGTCGAGATCGGGCAAGGTGTGAGCGGCAGGATCGATGGCCGCAGCTGGCGGCTGGGCAGCGCCGCCTTCGCCGGCGCCGGTATCGCCGACAGCGCAGCCGCGACGACGCAGGTATTCTTAAGCTGCGATAACCACGCCGTTGCCTGGTTCGAGGTGGAAGACGCGCTGCGGCCTGACGCCGCCGCCACGCTGGCAGGCCTGCAGGCGCGGGGCCTGAGCCTTGCGCTGCTTAGCGGGGACCGGGAAGCGGCGGTTGCGAAGATCGCGGCGACGCTCGGTATCGACGAGTTCCACGCCGGGTGTTCGCCGCGGCGGAAACTCGAGATCATCGAGGCGGCGCAGCGCGCTGGTGAGCGCGTCGTGATGGTCGGCGACGGCATCAACGATGCCCCGGTGCTGGCGGGCGCGGACACGTCGATCGCACCGGCGCACGGCGCGACGCTTGCCCAGACCAGTGCCGACGTCATTATGCTTGGCGATTCCCTGGCGCCGCTGGCGACCGCGGTCAGGATGTCGGCACAGACCATGCGTATTGTCCGGCAGAACCTCGCCTGGGCAATCGTTTACAATACGCTGGCGTTACCGCTGGCGGCGCTCGGTTATGTGCCGCCGTGGGCGGCGGCCATCGGCATGAGTGCAAGCTCGCTGATCGTCGTGTTGAATGCGCTGCGCCTCAGTCGATTTGAATAGACCAATCCTGCGATGTCCATACTCTATGTTCTGATTCCGCTGGCGCTGCTACTCCTGGGAGGCGCCGTCTGGGCGTTCTTCTGGGCCGTCGGCAGCGGCCAGTTCGACGACCTCGATACACCGGCTGTGCGCATCATCATGGACGATGACCAGAAGCCGGGCGACGGCAACGAGACGTGACTGAATCACTGCCGCTGCTCGGCGCCGCATTCGTGACCGGCCTGCTCGGGAGCGCACACTGTCTCGGCATGTGCGGTGGCATCTCGGGACTGTTTGCCGTCAACGCCAGCGCCGCTTCACTGCGCCGCGACCTGCCGCTGGCAATTACCTACAACGTAGGCCGAGTGCTCAGCTACATCGTGCTGGGCGCGGCTGTTGCGCTCCTGGGTCGGACGCTTGTTGACGCGATTCCGCGGCTGGCGGCGCCTGTGCGGTTAATCAGCGGTCTGCTGATTGTGCTCGTCGGGCTGCAGGTTGCTTTCAACTGGCGCGCGCTGGCGCCCATCGAAAAAGCCGGGGCCGGTTTGTGGCAGCGTATCGCGCCGGCTGCTAAAGGCTTGCTGCCTGTGACCAGCGCGCCCAGGGCACTCGGCCTCGGCTTGTTGTGGGGCTGGTTACCGTGCGGCCTTGTTTACAGCGTGCTGCTGCTGGCCGCGACCACCGCCAACGCGCTGACGGGTGGCCTGGTGATGCTGGCGTTCGGACTCGGCACTATGCCCGCGAT
>CAMYJV010000306.1 GCA_947258805.1 uncultured Gammaproteobacteria bacterium
CGGCTGGCCGACGACCGTCAAGACGTTCCGCACCAAACGCGACGCCGAGGACTGGGCGCGCAGCACCGAGGATGAAATGGTGCGCGGTGTGTACATCAACCGCGCCGGCGCCGAGAAGCTGCTGCTGGAGAAAGCGCTGGACCGCTACCTGAGCGAGGTGTCCGCCAGCAAGCGGGAAAGCACCGCCTATGCGGAGAGCCACAAGGCCAAGGCGCTGAAGAAGAAGTTCGGCGCCTACAGCCTGGCCGCCATCACGCCGGACCTGGTGGCCGAGTACCGCGACGAGCGGCTGGCCGCCGGCAAGTCCGCCAGCACGGTGCGCCTCGAACTCTCCCTGCTCTCGCACCTGTTCACCATCGCCATCAAGGAATGGCGTGTGGGCCTGTTCTACAACCCGGTCGGCAACATCCGTAAACCGGCACCTGCCAAGGGCCGCGACCGTCGCCTGAGCGCGGATGAAGAGAAGGCCCTGTTCAAGGCCTGCGATAGTCACTCCAACCCCATGCTCGGCTGGATCGCACGCATTGCGCTGTACGCTGGCATGCGCGCCGGCGAGATCAAGTCACTGACACGCTGCCAGGTAAACCTGCAAAAGCGCACCGTGTATCTCAGTGAAACCAAGAATGGGTCCCCCAGAACCGTCCCTTTGACCAAAAAAGCAGAAAATATTTTTCGCATGGCGCTAAGCAATCCGGTGCGCCCCTTCGATACCGACCTGATCTTCTTCGGCGAGCCCGGCCGCGACAAGGTGCGCCGCCCATATGAATTCCGCCCTGCCTGGCACCGCACCCTGAAAGACGCCGGCATCAAGGGCCTGCGCTTCCACGACCTGCGCCACGAGGCGGTCTCGCGCCTGGTCGAGGCCGGCCTCGGCGACCAGGAAGTCGCCGCCATATCAGGCCACAAGTCAATGCAGATGCTGAAGCGCTATACGCACCTGAGAGCGGAAGATCTGGTGGTGCGGCTGGATCAGGTGATGGGTTGAGAATCCCCTCTTTAGTACATACGTAGACGCGTACAGCTAACATAAACCACGCTAAACTCTGATTACCATTCGCATTCCTGTGACCTGCCCCCCTGAAACGAGTCCGGTGTTTAAGTTAGATTTTGACTTAAACTGGACTGCGAGGAGGTCGCCCATGCCCAGAAAGCACTATAAACCTGAAGAAATCATCAAGATCCTGCGCCTGATTGAAATTGCTATACAGCAAGGCAAGAGCGCGGAGCTGGCCTGCAAGGAACAAGGTATCTCCGGGCAGAGCTACTACCGTTGGCGCAAAGAATACGGCGGCCTGGACATCAGCCAGGCGCGTCGCCTGAAGAAGCTGGAGCAGGAGAACGACCGACTGAAGAAGATGGTGGCGGACCTGTCCCTGGACAAAGACATTCTGAATGAAGCCCTGAAGGGAAACTACTGAGCCCCGAGCGCAGGCGTCGCTGCGTGCGGCATGTGCAGCAGGTGCTTGGGGTATCGGAAAGAAGAGCGTGCAGGATACTTGGTCAGCCCCGGTCCACGCAAAGGCGGACGCTGGTCGAGCGGGGCGATGAGCAGCCCCTGACCAGGGCGATCATCGATCTGGCCAGCGAGTACGGTCGCTATGGCTACCGGCGCATTGCTGCGCTGCTTGGTCAGCAAGGCTGGCACGTCAACCACAAACGGGTGGAGCGTATCTGGCGAAGGGAGGGCCTGAAAGTGCCGCAGAAACAGCCCAAACGCGGCCGGCTGTGGCTCAATGATGGCGCCTGTATCCGGCTCCGGGCGACACACAGGAATCACGTATGGTCGTATGATTTTGTCATGGACAGGACGCACGACGGCAAGGCGTTCCGTATGCTGACGGTCATCGATGAGTACACTCATGAATGCCTGGCCATCAAGACAAAGCGCAGGCTGGACTCGCTTGACGTGCTTGATTGTCTGAATCGGCTGTTCCTGCGCCACGGTGTGCCGGAGCACATTCGCTCAGACAACGGTGCCGAGTTTACGGCGATCGCCGTCAGGGAATGGTTGTCGGCCGCTGCTGTGAAGACGCTGTTTATTGAGCCCGGCAGCCCGTGGGAGAATGGCTACA
>CAMYJV010000307.1 GCA_947258805.1 uncultured Gammaproteobacteria bacterium
CAGCAGATCTTCATCGACGAAAAGCCCGCCTACTACGCGTTCGCCAACGAGACCGGCCAGTTGACCGGTGCCGAAGTGTTTGCGCAGTTCGCCCCGCCAGAGGGTTCCGGCTAGCGAGGGAAGACGTTTCGGGTGATGGCCTGCATTTTTCGCGGACTCTGCTACCATTTTCACCGCTAGCCCACGCGCACATGGAGAGGCAATGACCGCACTGTCCGACGAAGTCCGGGTGCTTCTGGACCGGCCCAATTTCGCCCACCTCGCGACCCTGATGGCCGACGGCGCGCCCCACGTAGATAAAGTACGTGACCCTGCCGTTCCAGCACACGCCGGGGGAGCAGAGCTGACGGCGGGGCGGATTAATTGCCGGTGATCGAATCAAGGACAAACGCGTAGAGAAATGGACTGGATTTACATGTTGCAAGTCCTCCATACGGGGGTGTTTTTCATGGCATCGGGCTGCGTGCTCTACGTGGTCTACTGCGGGTTGGTGGGCCAGACCAATGTCTTCCTGTGGACATCCATGGGGGTGGCCAGCCTGGTGGGTGCGGCCAACTTTCTGAACGGCTTCGAGTGCCCGCTGACCAGCCTGATCTACCACCTGGCGGGGCGCCGGGATATTGCGGATATTTTTCTGCCGGACTGGTTCGCGCGGCTGATCATGCCGGTGTCCGCCGTGGTCTTCACAGTGGGCGTGGCACTGGTTGCGCGCAATCACTATCGCGGAAGATATGGGGACGACAACGGCGGGGCTGCCTGATTGAATGTCTGAACATCGGCGCTACCAGACATTCCAGGAATTCTGGCCGATGTACGTGGGTGAGCACAGCCTGCGGGCCACGCGCCGCCTGCACTTCATCGGCACGCTGGCCGCGTTGACGACCCTGGTCGCTGCGTTGGCTGCCGACTGGCGCCTGTTGTTACTCGTGCCAGTAGCGGGATATGGCTTTGCCTGGTATTCGCACTTTTTCGTGGAACGCAACCGGCCGGCCACCTTCATCTACCCCGTGTGGTCGCTCAGGGGCGATTTCAGGATGTTCTGGCTGATGCTGCGGGGAAAGATGGACGCGGAAGTGCAGCAACACGCCGGGAGCAGCTAGTCTGCGTCACCCCTTGCCAGCGCGTCGCTGCGCCAGTTCGTCGACCACTTCTTCCAGGCTCAGGTCGTTGATCCGCAGCAGCACCAGCAGGTGATAAATCAGGTCGGCGGCTTCAGCTTTCAGGCGCGGGCCGTCAGCCTGTACGGCGGCAATGGCGACTTCCACGCCTTCTTCGCCCACCTTCTGGGCAATGCGTGACGGACCCGCGGCAAAGAGCTGGGCCGTGTAGCTGTGTTCGGTGCTCGCATTGCGGCGACTGTCGATGGTCTGCTGCAATTCCAGCAGGTAATCCAGCGCGGAGCTGTTCATTCTCGTATCTCCACCTGCTGTTGGCGCAGGTACTGTTTTAGATCCTGGATGTTGATAGCCGCAGTGTGAAAGACGCTCGCGGCCAGGGCGCCGTCGACGCGCGCTTCGTGAAACACCGCGGCAAAATGTGCCATGGTGCCGGCGCCGCCCGATGCGATCAGCGGCACCGTGCAGGCCGCGCGCACCTGCTGCAGTTGCGGAATGTCGTAGCCTTTGCGGACGCCGTCCTGATTCATGCAGTTCAGCACGATTTCACCCGCGCCGCGGTCCTGGACTTCGCGCACCCAGTCCAGGGTGAGACGACCGCTGTGCTTCGTTTTGTCCGGATCGCCGGTATATTGGTACACGCGATATTGACCGCCGGCTTCCTCGCGACTATCGATGCCGACCACAACGCACTGCGAGCCGAAGCGCGTGGCCAGTTCGCCGATCAGTTCGGGCCGGGCGAGGGCCGGGCTATTGACCGAGATCTTGTCGGCGCCATAGTTCAGCACCTCTTCCGCTTCTGCCACGCTGCGGATGCCGCCGGCGACGCAGAAAGGGATGTCCAGGACGTCAGCCACGCGATTGACCCAGCTGCGATCCACGCGTCGACCGTCCGGGCTGGCGGTGATGTCATAGAACACGAGTTCGTCGGCGCCTTCCTCGCGGTAG
>CAMYJV010000308.1 GCA_947258805.1 uncultured Gammaproteobacteria bacterium
GAATCTTCGCAATAGCCAGCTATTACGCGCGATTCGCGCCTTGATCCGAGCCTTTTTGATCACCAATCTGATCTGTCCGGAATTATTAGAGGTCCCCTTTAGTCTCGGCCGGGTTGGGCGCAGAGGAGCCAAAGGCGTGATTCCGCCTGGTGGTTGGCGAACCCTCTTGCCTTGACTTGCGTTACACGGCCTGCCAGACCCCGATAGCAGCAGAAAGATATCTCCGCGAACTCTACGCAACTTTGCGCCCTCTGCGTTCCCCAATTCCCAGGGCGGGCTGCGCCTCGTGGCTGGCGATGGCAGAATGCGCCGATGGTTTCCCGAATACATGCGCTTCCCACCCAACTCGTCAATCAGATTGCCGCCGGTGAGGTTGTTGAGCGGCCCGCCTCGGTGGTCAAAGAGCTGGTTGAGAACAGCCTGGATGCCGGCGCCGGGCGCGTGCAGATCGACGTCGAGCAGGGCGGTATCAAACTGATCCGGATCACGGACGATGGGTCCGGGATCGAGAAGGATGACCTCATGCTGGCGCTGTCGCGCCACGCGACCAGCAAACTGCAGGCGCTGGAAGATCTCGAGCGCATCTCCAGCATGGGATTTCGCGGCGAGGCCCTGCCCGCGATCGCGTCGGTCTCGCGGCTGACCCTGGCCTCGCGTGTCGAGGGTGCGGACCAGGCCTGGGAGCTGGCGGGTGAGGGCGGGGAGATCCGCCCGGCCGCCCTGTCGCGCGGCACCGTGGTCACGGTGCGCGACCTGTTTTTCAACACGCCCGCACGGCGCAAGTTTTTGCGCAAGGACAAGACCGAGTTCGGACACCTGGAGCAGGTGGTCAAACGTCTCGCACTCGTGCGCCACGACGTGACCTTCGTGTTGAATCACAATGGCCGCGAGGTGTTCTGTGCCAACCGCGCCAGCGACCGCGACAGTCACGAGCACCGGCTTTCCGACCTGCTGGGTCCCGCATTCGTGCAGCAGGCCTTGTATTTTGAGCACCAGGCCGCCGGTTTGAACCTGAGTGGCTGGGTCGGCCGGCCGGCGTTTTCCCGCAGCCAGGCCGACATGCAGCATTTCTATGTCAATCAGCGCATGGTGCGCGACAAGCTGGTGACGCATGCGGTGCGCCAGGCCTACCAGGACGTGCTTTATCATGGTCGCCATCCGGCCTATGTCCTGTTTCTGGGCCTTTCGCCGGCGCTGGTCGATGTGAATGTTCATCCGACCAAACACGAGGTCCGCTTCCGCGAGAGTCGCCTGGTGCACGATTTTCTGTTCCGCACCCTGCATCAGGTGCTGGCCGAGCCGGCCGGTGAGGCCGCGAGCGATCGTCAGCTTGCATCGGGCGGGCAGACGGCGTCTGTGCCGCCAGCTGCTGCGGCGCCCTCGGCCGAAGGCTGGCGGCCGCAACAGGCGAGCATGCCTCTGCGCGTGGGCGAGCGACGCGAGGCCTACCGTGCGACCCATGAGTGGCAGGCGCCATCCCCATCAACCGGCGGGTCCGCCGTCGCGGCTGCCGACTACGCAGCCGCGAGCGAGCAGTCTGCGGACCAGTACCCCTTGGGCTTTGCCATCGCTCAGCTGCACGGCGTATACGTGTTGGCACAGAATCAGCGAGGCCTGATCCTGGTCGACATGCATGCAGCGCATGAGCGTATTACTTACGAGGCCTTCAAGCGGGCAAGGGAAGGCGAGGGTATAAAGAGCCAGCCCCTGTTGGTGCCGGTCGCGGTGGCGGTCAGCCGGCGTGAGGCCGATCTGGTCGAGCAACACGCGGAGGTGTTTGCCGAGCTGGGTATGGAGGTCGATCGCCTGGGGGATCAAAGCCTGGTGGTGCGTGCCTTGCCCGCGCTGCTGCGCAGTGCCGACGCCGAACGCCTGCTGCGCGACATTCTGGCCGACCTGGTGGTTCACGGCGGCAGCCGGCGTATACTCGAACGAATCAACGAAGTTTTGGGCACCATGGCCTGCCACGGTTCGGTGCGGGCCAATCGTCGCCTCGGTCTGGAGGAGATGAACGCCCTGCTGCGCGATATCGAGCGCACCGAACGCAGCGGCCAGTGC
>CAMYJV010000309.1:0-2737 GCA_947258805.1 uncultured Gammaproteobacteria bacterium
TCGCCCGGAATCGCCGCGAGGGCAGATCGTAGAAAGCCACCCAGAGATTCTCGTCGAGGACCACCGCCGACTGGGCGTCATCCTGCTGGCCGTAGGCCGCCGAAGCCCCGAAGACAATCAGAATTGACAGCAGTAGGGATTTTGAAAGCACTGTTGACCCCGGACCTCAGTCGATGGCATTGGCGGAAGTACCCTCAATTGAATCTAGCATACTTCCCATCGGTGCGATTCTCGATCGCGCCTGCCGCCGGGATGAGGGCCGGCGAGTGCACCGGACGCCGGGCCGCAAGGGCCGGTCTCGGTCGGGGCTCTTGCCTGTCACAAGGTGCCGGGTCCGAACTACCGGCGACCACGGTTTGATTGCGGCCGCGACTTTTCGCCGCATACAGGGCCTGGTCGGCGGCCCTGAGCAGATCGTTGAAGGTGTCGGCTCCGGGTCCGACTTCAGCGACACCCAGGCTGAGTGACAAGTCTATGCGCCGACCCTCCCAGACGAGTTCGCAATTCAGCACCGCGCGACGAATCCGCTCCGCGACGGTCGCTGCTTCCGATGCGCTCGTATGCGGCAACAACACGATGAACTCTTCGCCGCCAAAGCGGCCGACAATATCGCTATCGCGCACGGCCCGGGTGCAGGCATCGGCGATTTTTTTCAATGCAGCATCGCCGCCGCAATGGCCATGTTTGTCGTTGACCCGTTTGAAGCGATCGGCATCGATGAGTATCAGTGAGAAGTGGTCCCCGTAGCGCTTGTATCGATTCAGCTCTTTCTCGAAAATGCCGAATACGTAGCGCCGGTTGAAGAGGCCCGTCAGCGCATCGCGAAAGGCCGCTTTGCGCAGTCCGGCCCGAAGCCTGTTGCCAATCGACAGATGCTGGATGGCGGCATACGCGACGACCCAGACCAGCACAGCGGTCATCGTCCGATTGATCAGCACCACGTAGAACGGCGCTCCGGCCGACGACAGCAACAGCCCGGCGAAATTCAGAGTCGTGCCGAGAATCGCGAGCGCGATGACCAGGCGCGAGGACCGGGCGAGCAACCCGAGAAGCGGCAGCGCGATGTATGGCATTGCACTGGCGACACCCAGTGGGTGTTGCAGGTCGATCAGGAAGATCGCGACGGCAATCGAAGCCCCGTAAATATTGCATTTACGATTGGACATCAGACGTGTCTTCATAGCGATCACCTCTCTCCTGAAATCCGACAACTCCTCCGGGCAAATTGAACCAAGTTGGTCAAGCTTGTGTGTCAATACTGTCTGATAGATCGCCGAAAAACCTTGAACGCCGTCACATTTTGTCGAGAAAGAGCGCGTAAACGTTTGATTTTAATAAGGGGGTGATGAGGCTTGGGGGGATTTTGTCAAATTGCGCCTGTCGCTTTGTATTGGCACGCGCATCGCCACAGCCTGCCCCGCAGAGCGACCGCCCGGTCACCGGCGGATTGGATCAGGTCGCCAGCCCGAAGAAGGGCCCGAGCGGGTGGTGGGCCCTGGCCACACCGATCATATAAAGGACGTACACGACCAGCAGCACGACCTTCGTGACCAGCCAGCCGTTCGCAAAGACCGCGCCGGGCAGCAGGGTGAACAGCATGAGCGCCGCTGTCAGCAAGATCGTATCGATGCTGTAGCTGATATAACGTAGTGGCGCCGCCATGGCCCAGCGGGCACCGAGTTGTACGGCAACTCCGCGGACCAGGAACAGCGTGCCACTCATCAGCACCGCAGCGATGTGAGTCCATTTTATTTCGGGATAGAACTCGATCATTTCCAGTGTCCGTACAGCCTGCGGCAGTGAAAGGCTATCCCGCCCGGCCACCACGAATGCGTGGCGCAATCGCGGACGGGATAGCTGGCAACAAGTTGCCGTACTCAGACCTGCGCCGTCTCCGAATCAGCCGGCAGCGCATCCCTGCGACGCCGGGCACCAGTCCAGACACTCACAACGAACCAGGCAAGCGCCAGTCCGCCGACGCTGAAGACGACGTCGCCGGGTACCCGCATCCAGACGATGAGGTCGATGAGCGGCTGCTGCATGAATTCAGCCGAACGCGCATACCAGTAGCCGTGGTCGATGGCCGCGATAAGCTGCAGTATGCCCAGTGGCAACAGCGTCATCAGCGCCATGCCGACCAGCCCGGCGTTGAGGGACCAGAAGGAGGTCTTGAGAAGACGCTCATTCCAGTGCGCAGCCGGCTTTATGCCGCGCAGGCAGAACAGCATCAGGCCAATACCCAGCATACCGTAAACACCGAAGAGCGCGGTGTGTCCGTGCAGCGGCGTCAGGTTGAGTCCCTGCATGAAGTACAGCGGCAGCGGCGGATTGATCAGGAAACCGAACAGACCCGCACCCACGACGTTCCAGAACGCCACGGCCGTGAAGAACATGACCGGCCACCGGTATCGCGCCATCCAGGGCGTGGCCTTCCCGAGCTTGTAGGTGTGGTATGCCTCGAAGCCGATGAAAGCGAGCGGCACGACCTCGAGCGCCGAGAACGATGCGCCCAGGGCGAGCACGGCCGTTGGCGTCCCGGCGAAATACAGGTGGTGCAAGGTGCCGAGGACACCGCCGGCGAGGAACACGATCGTGGCAAACAGCACGGCGACGGTCGCGATGCCGGTCCTGATCAGGCCGAGGCGCGTGAACAGGAACGCAATGACCGCGGTCGCAAAGACTGCGAAGAAACCTTCGACCCAGAGGTGCACCACCCACCAGCGCCAGTACTCGACCA
>CAMYJV010000309.1:2753-4805 GCA_947258805.1 uncultured Gammaproteobacteria bacterium
GCCGATCGCCACTGTCGAGAGGAACAGCAGGGTCACGATCGGCCGCGCTTCGTTGGGACGCCGGAGAGCGGGCCACAGCCCGCGGCCGACCAGCACGAGCCACAAGCCCAGCCCGATGAACAGGAACCATTGCCAGAAGCGGCCGAGGTCGACGTACTCCCAGCCCTGGTGGCCGAACCAGAAATTATTCTCCAGGCCGAGTTTCTGCATGACGGCGAACCACTGGCCGGCGAACGCGCCGACGACGATGACGAGCAGGCAGACCCAGAGAATATTGACGCCGAGGCGCTGGAACTTCGGTTCGTGCCCGGAAATCGCCGGCGCGATGTAGAGGCCGGTGCCCAGCCAGGCCGTCGCGATCCACAGCACGGCGAGCTGCGTGTGCCAGGTGCGCGTCAGCGAATAGGGCAGCACCTCGCTCAAGGCGTAGCCGTAGAAATCCTGTCCCTCCACCTGGTAGTGCGCTGTGACCGCGCCGAGCACGATCTGCACGAGAAACAGGGCGATGACGACCCAGAAATACTTGGCGGTGGCTCGCATCGACGGTGTCACATTGACCATCGCCAGCGGATCCGAGTCAGGCAGGCGCTCGGGGCGATCGTTGTCGCGGCCGTGCGTCACGGCGTAGTACCAGCCGAGCAGCGCGACGCCGGCAATCAGGAACAGCACGCTGAACACGGTCCAGATGTAGGTGCTCGCCGGCGGTATATTGCCAACGAGCTCCTCGGCCGGCCAGTTGCTGGTATAGGTCACGGCCTCGCCCGGGCGTTCCGTGACGGCCGCCCAGGCGGTCCACCAGTAGAAAGCGGCAAGAGCGCTTCGATGCGCGGGATCCGGCACCGTGTCGTTCTTCATCGCGTAGGCCTCGCGAAGCCCGGCCGTATCGGGGTCGTTGGCGAACAGCTTCGAGTAGTGTTCCGCGACCACGGCTATCGCGGCGGCGCGGTCGGCGTCGATCGTGATCGTGCCGCTCTGTGCCTCGTAGCTGTTGTAGCGGATACGCTCTTCGAGCAAGGTCTGCAGGGCCGCCTGCCGGTCGCCAGGCAGCGCCTCATAGCTGGCGGCACCGAAATCGCGCTGCGCCCAGATGTCGAGGGTTGCAACCGCCTCGCGGTGCAGCCAGTCCGCAGTCCAGTCCGGCGCGACGTAGCCGCCGTGGCCCCAGATCGAGCCGAGCTGTTGGCCGCCGATCGACTGCCATACCTGGCGGCCCGTCTGGATATCGGATCGCGTGAAGACGGTGGCGCCGCGGTCGGTGACCACTTGCTCGGGCATCGGCGGAGCCTTGCGATGGATCTCGCTGCCCATCCATAACAGAACGCCGAACGACACCACGAGCAACGCGGCGAGCCCGGCCCAAAGTTTTTGTGTTTTGTTCATTTCACATCTCCTCCAGAGATGTGAAATGCTGCGGCCGCGGCAACGGCCGCGCCCTGATCCAGATCAAGTTGCGGGTCAGTTTCTGAGCACGTTTTGAGCGAGCTGCCCGAGCGCATCAGCGTCCAGTATTTCCAGCTCGCGGCGATCGACGCGGATCAGGCCGTTCGTCTGGAGACGCTTGAAAATCCGGCTGACGGTCTCGGGTGCAAGCCGCAGGTAGTTGGCGATGTCGGTGCGCGACATCGTCAGGCGAAACAGCTGCCCGGAAAGCCCCCTGGCAACGTAGCGCCTTGACAGCAACAGCAGGAAAGCTGCCACCCGCTCGTCGGCTGCAAAGTCGCCGGCGAGCAGGGTCGCCTTGCCGATATCCTCGCTCAGCAGGCGGAAGAGCTGCAGCTGTAGTCCCGGCATGCGCGCGGCAAGGGTCGCCATCTTGGGGAAGGAAAATCGGCAAAGCAGCACGGTATCCAGCGCGACCACGTTACACGGGTAGCGGGACCGGGAAATCCCGTTCAGGCCGATCACCTCGCCGGGCAGATAAAACCCCTGCACCTGCTCACGCCCCTCGAGGTCCGTGACGTAGGTCTTCACGGTGCCGGCGCGGATACCCGCGATAGCCTTGAACTCATCGCCTTCCCGAAAGATGTGTTCACCCTCGTGGAACGGCCCGAC
>CAMYJV010000310.1 GCA_947258805.1 uncultured Gammaproteobacteria bacterium
CTGGCTGATCTGCAGGACTGGTACCGGCGCTGGTATGCACCCAACAACGCCACGGTGGTGGTGGTGGGCGATGTCGATCCGGACGAGGTGCTGGCGCTGGCAAAGAAGTATTTCGGGCCGCTGAAGCCGGAACCGATCAGGCCGCCCAAGCCGCGTACCGAGCCGCCGCAGCTGGGCAAGCGCTCGGTGGTCGTGCAGGTACCGGCCGAGGTGCCCTATACCATCATGGGCTACAAGGTGCCGGTACTGCGGACGGCCGCCGAAGGCTGGGAGCCGTATGCGCTGGAAGTGCTGGCCGGCGTCCTGGATGGCGGCAACAGTGCGCGCCTGACCACCGAGCTGGTGCGTGGCAGCCGCATCGTCACCAGTGCCGGTGCCGGCTATGACCTGTACAGCCGCCAGGCCGACCTGTTCCTGCTGGATGCGACGCCGGCCGCTGAGCACACCGTGGCCGAGGCCCAGCAGGCGCTGTTTGCGCAGGTCAAACGCCTGCAGGAGGAGCCGGTCAGCAAGGAAGAGCTCGACCGGATCAAGTCCCAGGTCGTGGCCGGCGATGTGTTCGAGCAGGATTCGATCTTTTACCAGGGCATGAAGATCGGCCAGCTGGAGACGGTGGGACTCGACTGGGGCCTGGCCGATCAATATGTCGAGCGGATCAATGCGGTCACGCCGGCGCAGCTGCAGGCGGTGGCGCGCAAATATCTGGTAGAAAAAACCCTCACCGTTGCCGTGCTGGACCCGTTACCCATGGAGTCCGGGCGCAAACCACAGGCTGCAGCCTCCGGGGGTGGACATGGGCATTAATCCGTCAACGCCTTTCCTCAGGCTTGTCCTGCAGGGGCTGCTGCTGGCGGTATGGCTGATAACGGCCACTGCGCAGGCAGCGCCGACTGTTCAGCACTGGCTGACCGACAAGGGTGCGCGTGTCTACTTCGTTCCGTTGACGAGTTTGCCGATGGTCGATATCAATATCACCTTTGCCGCTGGCAGTGCACGTGACGGCGAGCATGCGGGGGCCGCCAACATGACCAGTACGCTGCTGGACAAGGGCTCTGCCGGTCTGAGTGCGAACGAAATCGCCCGCCGTATCGAATCGCTGGGCGCGGAAATGTCGGCCGGTTCGGCCCGGGACATGGCCTGGGCCGACCTGCGTACGCTCAGTGACCCTGCACACCTCACGCCGGCGCTGAAGATCCTCGCTGATGTCGTCGGGCGCCCGGATTTCAACCAGCAGGATTTCGAGCGTGAGCGCGCGCGCACCGTGGTCGGTATTCGCCGCAGCGAACAGTCACCGGGCACGGTGGCGGGCAACGAGATATTCCTGGCCACTTACGGGGACCACCCGTATGCACCGCGGCCGACGGGAACCATCGAGGATGTCGAATCCATTTCACTGGAGGCAGTGAAGGCCTTTTACAAGCGCTATTACGTGGCACGCAACGCGGTGATCGGGATCGTGGGTGATCTCGATCGGAAACAGGCCGCGCAACTGGCCGAACAGCTGACGGCCGGACTGGCGGCGGGCGAGCGTGCAGCGAAACTGCCGGCGGTCAGTGTACCGAAGGCGGCCACCCTCAAGCGCGTTGCGCACCCGTCGACCCAGTCGCATGTGCGCATGGCGGCCCCGGGTATGCACCGCGGTGACCCGGACTATTTTCCGCTCTACGTCGGCAATCACACGCTGGGTGGCAGTGGCCTGGTGTCGCGCCTGAGCAAGGAGGTCCGGGAAAAACGCGGCCTCTCGTACAGCGTGAGCAGCTACCTGTCGCCGATGGAGCAGGACGGCCCCTACCTGTTTTCCCTGCAGACACGCAATGACCAGGTCGACGAGGCCCTCGATGTGATGCGCGACACCCTGGGAACGTTTGTGAAAAAGGGGCCGACAGCGGACGAGCTGGTCGCATCGAAAAAAAATATTACCGGCGGTTATGCATTGCGCATCGACAGCAATGCGAAAATTCTCAGTCATCTCGTCATGATCGGTTTCTACGATATGCCGCTTGACTACATGGCGACCTTCCCCGCAAAGGTCGATGCCGTCACGCGC
>CAMYJV010000311.1 GCA_947258805.1 uncultured Gammaproteobacteria bacterium
TGAGGAAGCCATGGGCGGCATCGGTCAGCCAGACGGTATCTCCCGACTCCAGTGCCGCCAGTTCTCTGCTGAGTGGGCCTTCGGGTACGATGTTGAAGAAAATCTCGAGTTGGCGTTCGTGCGGTGGGTTGACCAGTGAGTACGGCCGGCCCACACGTTCGTCACCCAGGTCCATACCGACCCGGATGAACTGACCAGCGACGAAAGCCGGCCCGTCAGCTGCTATTACCAGCGAATAATGCGTGTCATTCCAGCGCGTCTTTCGCGCAACTGTTCCGCTCAGCCATTGCGCCATGTCGTACCTCATTCAGCCTGTCCCTAAGCTAGTGCCGGCTCCGCTGAAAGCAACCCGCGGGCGCGCCGGGTAATAGTTTCGATTGATGCGCCTCAGTGTGACGCCGCCGCCGCCGTGTCAGACTTTTCATCCTATGTGGTGTTGATCTGGGGCGTAGAGGAACCGGTGAACCAAAAGGCACGCGGGGCGCTCACCCTGCTGGGGTTTGCCCTAATCGCAGCGGCGGCCTTTCAGGGCGCGCGCATCTGGCAGTCAACGCGGGTGGCTCCTGTCCGGGTCGAGCCGGCGGCAGTTTGCGATCTGCGCGCGGGGCCCTGCCGGCAGGCTTTGGCCGGCGGATCGGTGACTTTCTCGATCTCGCCCGGTGAGATCCCGCTGATGAAACCGCTCAGGCTGAGCGTCACGACCGAAGGCCTCGCCCCGGAAGGGCTGGTGGTGGAGATTCGCGGCCTGAACATGGCGATGGGCCTCAATCGCACGCAGCTGACCCCGGTCGGGGGAGGGGGCTGGGTAGGTGAAACTATCCTTCCCGTTTGCAGTCAGAGGCGCATGGAGTGGGAGGCGGCTGTGCTGCTGGACTTGGAACGGCGTTACGAGCTGCCCTTCCTGTTCCACACCACCCGCCCCTGAGGTGCGGTAGAAACATGGGCTGGTTTGCCTAATTAAGGACTTTCTGATATAAACGCGGGCCGAAATCAAGCAGGCCGACCGGCCCCTGGTTGGGGGCTGGATAAACCCTAACAAACACTGGATTTACCAGGAGAAAATAGCTATGAAAATGACCGTTATCGCTGTTGCTGCCGTCGCTCTGGTAGGCTCCTCCGGTTCTGCGTTCGCCGCGGGCGATGCGGCCGCTGGAAAGACCAAGTATGCCGTTTGTGCCGGCTGCCACGGGCCGACCGGCGCAGGCAATGATGTTCTCAAGTACCCGAAGTTGGCGGGCCTGGAAGAGGCCTATGTCGCGCAGCAGCTGCACGACTTCAAATCCGGCAAGCGCAATACGCCTCAGGCCGCCACAATGAAGGCGATGACTGCCGGTTTGAACGATGCCGACATCGGCAACCTGGCCGCCTACGTCGCGACCCTGAAATAAGCTGTCCGCCAGTGTTCGGGGCGGCGGGGCCAATGTGCCTGCCCCGAAATCTCTAAGTATCTTTGACGCTGTTACAACGTAGCCGGATGACAGATATGAAAACGTTTTTGATGATCACCCTACTCGCCAGTCTTGCCATGCTGGGCCCCGTTTATGCTGCCGGCGACGTCGAAGCGGGCAAGACCAAATCGGCTATGTGTGCGGCTTGCCACGGCGCGGACGGCAACAGTGCTGCGCCGAATTTTCCCAAGCTGGCCGGCCAGCATGCCGACTACGTGGCCAAGCAACTGAGCGAATTTAAGAGCGGCCAGCGCAAGGACGCGACCATGAACGGCATGGCCGCAGCTCTCAGCGAGCAGGACATGGCGGACCTGGGTGCGTTCTATGCGGCGCAGAAGGGCACCGTCGGCAACGCCGCCGAGGATAAGGTGGCCCTTGGCGAAACGATTTACCGGGCCGGCAATGCTGCCAGCGGTGTTGCTGCCTGCGCGGCCTGCCATGGTCCGACCGGCAGCGGTAACCCGATGGCGAAGTTTCCTAGCCTGAATGGTCAGCATGCGGACTACACCGCCTTGCAGCTCAAGAACTTCCGCGTCGGTGCCCGCGCCAATGACGCGGGTTCCATGATGCGGGGTGTGGCCAAAAAGATGA
>CAMYJV010000312.1 GCA_947258805.1 uncultured Gammaproteobacteria bacterium
CGGCAGCGCACACGGACGGCGATGCGATCGTCTGGTTCAAGGAGCTGAATGCGGTGCACATGGGCGATACCTACTTCAACGGTTTCTATCCGTTCATCGATTTCAGCAGTGGCGGCAATATTCGCGGCATGGTGACTGCCGTGGAACAAGCCCTGGAAAGAATGGATGCGGACACACGCGTGATTCCGGGCCATGGCCCACTGTCGAATGCAGCGGAGTTGCGGAACTACCATCGCATGCTGAAGGCCGTGACCGAACGCATGGAGGCTTTGATAGCTAAAGGCAAAGACGTCGACGCCATCGTTGCGGCGAAGCCAACGGCGGCTTTCGACGCCGACTGGGGCAAAGGCTTTATCAAGCCGGACGACTTTGTGCGGCTGGTCTACCGCGGCATGGTGGCCCGGTGAAGTCGACATCACAGGCAGACTGGCGCCCGGACGGGTGGCGCGGCCGCGCGGCGTTGCAGCAGCCTGCGTACCGCGATGCGGAGCGGCTCGCGCAGGTGAGTGGCTCGCTGGCGGCCCTGCCGCCGCTGGTTACCAGTTGGGAAGTGGAAGCACTGAAAGCACAGCTGGCCCGCGCCCAGCATGGCAAGGCGTTTGTCCTGCAGGGCGGGGACTGTGCCGAGAGCTTCATCGAGTGCACGTCGCCGCGCATCGTCGACCAGCTGAAAGTTCTGCTGCAGATGAGCGTTGTGCTCACGGCGGGGCTGAAATTGCCCGTGGTGCGCGTGGGGCGCATGGCGGGCCAGTACGTGAAGCCACGGTCGGCCGACACCGAGACGCGCGACGGCGTGTCGCTACCAAGTTTTCGAGGTGACATGGTGAACCGGCCGGGGTTTACCCCGGAGGAACGTGAACCCGATCCGGATTTGTTGCTGCGCGGGTATGAGCACTCGGCGATGACGCTGAATTTTGTCCGTTCACTCATGGACGGCGGCTTCGCGGACCTGCATCACCCTGAGAACTGGGATCTCGGGTTTGTCGGGCAGTCATCGTCTGCCGAGCGTTATCATCGCATCGTGCAGCGCGTGGCCGACGGGCTGGATTTTTTCGAGTCTATTTCCGGTGAGAAAATTCACGAAGCGCGGCGCGTCGACTTCTACTGCTCCCACGAGGGCCTGCACCTGCTGTACGAAGAGGCGCAGACGCGTTTCCTGGAAAAGCGCGGCAC
Source organism: uncultured Gammaproteobacteria bacterium (assembly GCA_947258805.1). Next base: position 1,174 of record CAMYJV010000312.1, read on the forward strand.
CTGGTATGACCTGACTACACACTTCCCGTGGATCGGCGCGCGCACGGGTGATCCCGAGGGCGCGCACGTGGAATTCTTCCGCGGTGTGGCCAACCCGGTGGGCGTGAAGATCGGCGGCAGCATCGACACTGCGGCCCTGCAGGCGCTGGTGCGCCGGCTGAACCCGGACGATCAGCCAGGACGGCTGGCCCTGATTCACCGTCTCGGTGCCGCGCAGGTGCAAAAAGAACTGCCGCGGTTGATCCGTGCAGTGCGCGACACGGGGCTGGGCGTGGTCTGGATCTGCGACCCGATGCACGGCAATACCGTGGCCACTGGAGACGGGGTGAAGACGCGGCGTTTTGCAGATATCGCCAGCGAACTCGAGATGGCCATCACGATTCATCGTGCCGAAGGCAGCACGCTGGGCGGCGTGCACCTGGAGTTGACCGGCGAGCACGTGACGGAATGCACCGGCGGCCCGCGGGGGCTGACAGACACGGATTTGCGCCGCGACTACCGCAGCACCGTGGATCCCCGTCTGAACTACGATCAGGCCATGGAAATCGCGATGCTGATTGCGGGCCACGGCCCGGCAGACCTGCCGCCGGCGTGAGCGCGGCGTTCTCCTTGGACTGCCGGCGCTGCAGCCGGCTTAGCGAATTTCTTGCCGAGGTTCGCGACCGGCATCCGGACTACTTCGCCCGGCCGGTGCCGTCCTTTGGTGACCCGGCGGCTCGCCTGCTGATTGTCGGCCTGGCCCCGGGCATGCACGGCGCCAATGCCACCGGTCGGCCGTTCACGGGGGACTACGCCGGGCTACTGCTTTACCGGACGCTCCATGAATTCGGCTTTGCGTCCGCGCCGGAAAGCCGTGCCGCCGA
>CAMYJV010000313.1 GCA_947258805.1 uncultured Gammaproteobacteria bacterium
CGGTAGATGGTTTCGTGCAGGCCGCCGATGCGCCGGAACAGGGCCCGGGCATCATCCACGTGGGCCAGCTGGTCGGCCAGCGGAATCGGGTTCCACAACAGGACCAGTTCAGATTTTTGCGCGGCCGCCAGGTCGTGGATGCGAGCAAGGTAATCGGCGAAACGATCGAGCGTCACCGGATCGGTTCGCAATTCCTCGTCCGGGCACTGCGGAAATTTCAGCTCCCGGTCCCACAGGTAAACGACATCGCCCGAAGCCAGCTCGTAGTAAAAACGGGCCCGCGGCTGCTTCACCCGTTTTTCCCACAAGGCGCGCAGATTCGAGAAAAATGCGTCGATGCCCAGGTAACCCAGCAGGAATTCCCGGCGGTAGGCCGCCTCGTTGACGATGGCCGGGTATTCCCTGCGCAACAGGTCGTTCGGTCGGTCCGTGAACCGCAAGCGGTCGATCGAGAGCGGCAAAAAGACCTTGCGGGGCATGCAGCCCTTCGTCTGCAGCCAGCGCAGTCGGTCCAGGATACCGGGCAGGCTGCCGGTGGCGACACCGAAGTTGAAGGAACGCACCCCGAAAACCCGGTCAATGTCGGCCGTGCGATAGGTCGCGGCGCGGGAGCTGCCCATGATGACCGCGGCGAAATCGCCACAGTGATCTTCGAGGTACGCGGCCTTCAACACGCGCGTGTTGGGTTCGAGTACCTCTTCGAAGGCGTCGCTGCGCGGATGGAACACGTAGTAACGGTCGACGAAATAGTTGACCGCCAGCATCAACAGGATCAGCACCGCAGAAGTAAGCGCCGCGACGCGAAGGAAACTGCGGGCTCGTCTGCTTGGTCCGTTCATCTCCAGGCTGGCCTCAAAACTGGAAGTACAGGAATTCGGTAGCGCGGGTCAGCGATCCGACCGAGTAGACCAGCAGCAGCGCCATCACGACCGCCCAGCCCGACGTGATCGCGAAGCGCGGCCCGCCAGGCACGCGGCCCGCCATGCCGCCGCGATAAGTGTCGAAGGCCGGGTTGAAGTCGCGCATGATCTGCTGGGTATTCGGCGCCAGCCGCGCGATCAGCAGCAGGCCGACGATCATCACGAATCCATCGCCCCAGCTCGCCAATTCGTTCGGCACATGTTCACCGAAAACCGGGCCGAATCCTGCCAGCCAGCCGGGCGCCAGGGACCCCAGCCCTGCCGGCAGCACCACGCCATTGCCGCCGGCCATCGCGGAGAGAATCTTCAGGGAGCCGTCGAATGATTCCGCGCGGAAGATGACGAAGGTCGCCGTCACGAACAGAAACGTCAATATCCCCGCCGCGAAGCGACCGCCGCGGCCCGGCCGTTCCGGGTCACGGCCAAGCGCACGCTGAAGGGCATGCCAGCCGTGGTTCAGGGCCAGCGCAGCGCCATGGGCGGCGCCCCAGGCGACGAAGGTCCAGCTCGCGCCGTGCCACAGGCCGCCGAGCAGCATCGTGACCAGCAGGTTGAGGTAGCGCCGGGCCGGGCCCTTGCGATTGCCGCCCAGCGGTATGTAGAGGTAATCGCGCAGGAAACGCGACAGGGTCATGTGCCAGCGGTGCCAGAATTCGATGATGTTCGCGGCTTTCAGCGGCGAGTGGAAATTCAGCGGCAGGCGGATGCCGAACATCCGGCCGAGCCCGATGGCCATGTCGGAATAGCCCGAGAAATCGAAATAGATCTGCAGCGTGTAGGCCAGCGCGCCGCCCCAGGCCTCGACGAAAGACAGCGGTATGCCGGCTTCGGCGGCCGCGAACACCGGATTAGCGTAAATCGACACGCCGTCGGCCAGCACCACTTTCTTGAACAGGCCGATTGCGAAAATCATGCAGCCGACCGCGACATCGGGGTGGTTGAAGCGATAGATGGCGTCGCGCGCGAACTGCGGCAGCATCTCGCGGTGATGCACGATCGGCCCGGCGATCAGCTGCGGGAAAAATGTCACGAACAGGCAGTAATGCAGGAAATTGTACTCGCGGGTCTCGCCCCGGTAGGCATCCACCAGGTAGGCG
>CAMYJV010000314.1 GCA_947258805.1 uncultured Gammaproteobacteria bacterium
GCGGCCAGGTCCACATCGCTCAGCGGGTTGGGCCCGTTGCGCAGATAGCGACCGTTCAGCTCGCGCGGGATTGTGCCGGTCACCGGCAGGTCGCCGGCAGTGATCTCTTCGGTAACCGGGCCGAAGTTATCGGCCAAATAGCGTGCAGCGTCCATCGATCCTCCCCTGGTGCCCCTGGTGCCGTTCGTTAACCTTTAACGTTTTAACATAAAACGTTAAAGGTTAACGAACGGCACCACCCCACCCAAAACGTTAAACGTTAACGAACGGCACCACCCTCGGCACCACCCTCACCACCCTCAGGCGTTCATCTCTGCCAGGACTTGGGGGAGCGCGGCGACGTATTGCTCAACATCGCCCAGCATGCCCATGCTGACCCGCGACCAGTTGGTGTAATCCCGATAGATACCGCGGATGAGCACGTTGCGCTCGGCCATCTTCTGGCGGAAAGTCTCTGCGTTGAGGCCGCCGAGATCGACAAACACGAAGTTGGTGGCGGACGGCAACGCGCGCAGGCCCGCCTCGGCCACCGCCGCCTGCAACATGTCGCGGGCTTCCACGACCCGGGATCGGGACATCTCCAGAAATGCCAGATCGTTGTAGCTGGCAACCGCGCCGGCGACCCCGGCCTGATTCAGCGCGTAATCACCCAGGGAATACCTCATAACCTCGGCTGCGGTTTCCGGCGCCGCCATCAGGTAACCCACGCGCATACCCGCCATACCGTAGATCTTCGAAAAGGTCCGGGCCACCACCACGTCGTAGCCCTCCCGCACCAGGTCCACCATGGAGGTGTAATCCGGCTTGTCGGTGAGCTCGTTGTAGGCTTCATCCACCAGCACGGTCGCCTTGCGCGAGGCTTTCTTGCAGAAGGCGCGCAGCGCGTCGCCATCCAGCACCAATCCCGTGGGATTGTTCGGGTTGGTGATCTGCACCAACGCCACGTCATCGGTAATGGCCTCGTACATGGCGTCCAGATCGATGGCGAGATTCGGATTACGCGGCAGGCGTTTGATGGACCCGCCGTGGCGCGTGGCCATCTTGGCGGTGGTGTCCCAGAACAGATCCGGCCCCAGAATCTTACCCTTTACAGATCTGGCTTCCCCCAGATAGGTGAGCACGCCGCTGGAACCCGAGGACAGCGCGATGTGCTCCGGGGTCAGGCCGTGCCGCTCGGCAATCATGGACTTGAGCCTGGGCACCGTCTCACCCACGTAGTAGGCGCCGCGCTTCGACGCCTGAAGCATTGCCGCCAGCGCGGCGTCGCTGGGCCCGTAGGGATTCTCGTTGGCGTTCAGCTTGGCGATGCCGGGCGCCGGCCCGTAGCTCGGCGCATACACCGGCGCCGCTGACGAGGCTGATGCGGATACCGAAGTCAGGCTGAGCGGCAGCCCGCCACCGGCCGCCAGAGCGCCGGAAAACGCGGCGGAGCCGCCAAGAAAGGTGCGTCGGTTCAGTCTGCTGGTCATGGTGATCTCCTCAAACTCAGGCGGTCTGCGCAGCTAGTTTTCGCGAACAAGGTTTCAAACGGGCTCTTCATACCGAAAGTCATACCGAAAGGGATTTGTAGTACATGGCGAGAGAAACGAGAACGAGATAGATGCCGAACAAGCGCTTGAGCCGAACCTCGTCCAGGCTGTGTGCCCAGCGCGCGCCAACGGGGGCGGTGAAAACCGACAGCGCGCTGATAGCAACAAGCGCCGGCACGTTGATGTAGCCTACCGAGCCGTAAGGCAAACCCTCTACACCCAGCCCCAGTATCAGAAAGCCAAGCGCGCCAGGCAGGCCGATGATGAACCCCACGCCGGCGGCCGTGGCAACCGCCTGATGCACCGGCCGGTTGCACATCACCATGGTCATGACCGTGACGGTACCGCCGCCGATGCCCAGCAATGCCGAAAATCCGCCCAGAAAGGAAGCCAGTCCGGCTCGAGTGGCCCCACGGGGCATGGACAGCGACCGGGTGACGTGGGAGAAGAGCCCGGGCACGCTCTCGGACTGGAACCGGTCGATGACGCCAACACCCAGCAGCAGCCACATGCACCAGTCCTTCAGGACCCCGAAGTCCACCGCCCCGCGCTGCCGATGGGCCTGCACGGCACGGGCGGAAGACACCACGATGGATGCCAACGACGTACCGATAGCAACGTAGATCAACTCCTCCGGCGCATCGCTGAACCAGGGAAAGACCGCAAGCAGAGCCGGCACGATGACGAACCCGCCGCCGACACCGAACAGACCCGCGGTGACCCCGGCAATGGCGCCAGCCAGACCCATGGTTGCGATCAACCCCAGAATCTCGGGTAGCACCACGCTGTTGTGTCCTCAGTAAAACGGCAAAAAACCAAGAGTGATTGATCTACCGAGCCCTCGCCGAACGAAGCATACAAGTAGCGTGCCAGCGCAGTCAGTTGTCAAAGTGGCTGCAATCCATGGACGGATACCGGACCCGTATCCCGCTACGATGCCCCATGCGCAGGCGCTGCACCACCCCGGTGCGTCGCGCACCACGCATATGCACAGCTGCAGCCTGTACCCGGTTGGCAGTCCTGAGGGCTTCGTGCATTCTTGATGGTTCGCAAATCACAGCTGCGAGGGTCCCTCTCGCAGGGATGGCGTCCACCACAACCAAGGATTAACCCGCATGGCTGAAACGGCAACGCGGCCTTCCCAGGCAGCCGGGCTGCGCAGGCACATTCCCTACCTCGCCGTCGACTGGGCTCTGGACATGCCGGAGCAACGTTGGCAGATCATCGAGGGGACACTGTGCTTTGCCGACATTTCCGGCTTCACCGCGCTGGCGGAACGCCTGGCACAACGCGGCCGGGTTGGCGGCGAAGAGCTGGTGGAGACCCTGGGTCGGGTGTTCGCCGCCATGCTCGACATCGTTCAAGAACGCCGCGGCGAGCTGCTCAAGTTCGGCGGCGACGCCCTGCTGCTGTTCTTCAGCGGCGACAATCATGCCGTGAACGCGGCCAGCGCCGCCGTGGAGATGCGCCAGGCGCTGCGCAAGGCCGCCGAGATACCGACGTCGGTAGGCCCCCTGAAGCTGTCGATGTCCGTCGGCCTGCACACCGGCGCCGTACATTTCTTCTTGGTCGGGTCCACGCACCGGGAACTGGTGCTGCTGGGACCGGCGGCGAACACCCTGGTGGAAACCGAGAACGCGGCCAACGCCGGCCAGATCCTGGTGAGCACGGCCACCGCCGAGGTGCTGCCCGCCGGCGCTACCCGGCCGCGGGAGGACGGCGAGCTGCTGCTG
>CAMYJV010000315.1 GCA_947258805.1 uncultured Gammaproteobacteria bacterium
GCCAGCTCCACCGACACATAGCCGCTACCCACCACCGCAACCCGCTGGGGACGTTGGGGAAGCTCGAAGAACCCGTCCGACGTAATGCCCAGCTCGGCGCCGGGTACATCGGGCACGATGGGGTAACCGCCCGTGGCGATAACCACGTGGGGTGCGGAATAACGCGTACCGCCGGCCTGAACCTCGCCGGCGGCGGTGAATCGCCCGGCGGCCGGGACCCACTCCACGCCCTTGTTGCTCAAGTTGCGCTGATAGATACCGTTCAGGCGCGCCACGTAGGCGTCACGGCCACGCTTCAAGGTTGCCCAGTCGTGTGTTACCGCGTCGATGGAAAACCCGAAGCCCGCACCCAACTCGAGTGTCTCGGCCAGATTGGCGGCGTTCCACATGACCTTTTTGGGTACGCAACCGACATTCACACAGGTGCCACCCAGCCGACCCGGCTCCAAGACCAGTGCGCTCGCACCATATTCGGCTGCCCGTTGAGCAGTCGCCAGGCCGCCGCTGCCACCACCCATCACAATCAAGTCGTATTCTCGGGTCATTGAGGTCTTCGCATGAAAGTTGCAAGGAGGCGGAGCTTAGCAAAAGCTTGCCCCGGGTGATCGGGCCGGCGCGTGTGCTAGATTAGCGCGCGGCAAGGAGCAGGCAATGAACCACAACCCCCTTTTGAATCGGCTTGGATTACCGGCGTTTTCCAAAGTGCGTCCGGAGCACGCCGTGCCGGCCCTGACCGCGGCGCTGGACGAGGCCCGAGCGGCACTGGCAACGCTGGCGAGTGCCGAGAAGGTTTCCTTCGACTGGGCCATCGCATTGGAAGGCATCAAAGATAAGATCCACCGTACCTTCGCACCCGTGTCTCACCTGAACAGCGTGATCAATTCGCCCCAGCTGCGCGACGCCTACAACCAATGCCTGCCACTGGCGACGGCGTTCTATACGGATCTCGGGCAAAATCGGGGCCTCTACCAACGCTACCTGCAACTCGCGAACCAGCCAGCGAATCAAGCGGATCCCGTAAAAGCTGCCCTGATCGAGCATGCACTGCGAGATTTCCGGCTGGCCGGCGTCGCCCTGGAGGGGCCCGTGCAGGCCGAGTTCAAACAAGTGATGCAGGACCTGGCAGGCGTACAGGCCAGATTCGAGCAGAACCTCATGGACGCCACGGATGCGTTTCGACATCACGAGACCGAAACGGCACGGGTTGCCGGTATTCCCCAGGTGGTATTGAACCGAGCAGCGGCCCGGGCCCGGGACGAAGGCTTGTCCGGATGGCTGTTTACCCTGGACCCGCCTACCTATATGGACATCATGGCCCACGCCGATGACGCGGGCCTGCGTGAACATTTTTATCGCGCCTGGGTCACCCGTGCTTCCGACCAGGCAGCCGGAGAGGAAGACCGTTTCGACAATGCGCCGCTGATGGACGAAATCCTGGGGCTACGTTATCAAGCAGCCCGGCTGCTTGGCTTCAAGAGCTTTGCCGAACGGTCGCTGGCCACCAAGATGGCGAGCAGCGTCGAGGAAGTGATGGGATTTCTAGGGGAGCTGGCCGAAAAAAGTCGTTCCGTGGCTGAGGCAGAGATTACGGAGCTGGAGGCGTTTGCGGGTCACAATTTAAGCGCCTGGGACGTCAGCTACTATTCAGAACAGCTCAAGCAGGAGCGCTTCGACCTGTCTGAGGACGCGTTGCGCGTCTACTTTCCACTGCCAACAGTTTTCCAAGGCCTGTTCAAGGTTTCCCAGCGACTTTTCGGTATTCAAATTCAGCCCAGCGAACATTCCGATGTCTGGCACGACGACGTGAGCTATTTCCAGGTGAAGGCTCGTAGCGGCAAGGACATTGGTGGCTTCTTCGTTGATCTTTACGCCCGCCCGAACAAACGTGGCGGTGCCTGGATGGACGAGTGTCTGGTGCGCTTCAAGACCGGCGACCGGCTGACCAACCCGGTCGCTTACCTGGTATGCAACTTCAATCCGCCCACTGCAGAACACCCATCTGGGGCGAAGGAG
>CAMYJV010000316.1 GCA_947258805.1 uncultured Gammaproteobacteria bacterium
ACGAAGGCGTAGCCTGAGTCGTAGGGCACGTTCAGCCACTTGTGCCCGTCGACCGTGGCGGAGTCGGCCCTTTCAACGCCCGCTACCAGGTGCGCCGTGCGCGGCGAGACTGCGGCGAACAGGCCGAACGCACCGTCCACGTGCACCCAACAGTTGTGTTGTCTGGCCAGATCGATCATCTCGCCGACCGGATCGAACTCGCCGGCGTTGACTTCACCGGCATTTACCACGACGACGGCCGGCTGTCCCGCCAGGGCATCGAGCGCCCGCTTCATCGCGCCGATATCCAGCCGCCCAACATCGTCTCGTGCGAAACGGTCCACGTTGGCGCGCCCAATGCCCTGGACGGCCATCACCTTCAGGGTGCTCGCGTGCACCAGGCCCGACGTCAGCACCGGCATTTGTGGCAGGCCCGCCAGGCCGGACTCGGACACGTCGACGCCGTGCTGCTCACCCCACCACTGGCGCGCCGCCGCAAGACATACGAAATTGGCCATCGTCGCACCCGTGACCATGACGCCCGGCCAGTCCGCCGGTAGCCCGAGCAGTTCCTTGAGCCAGTCGAGCGCCTGCTGTTCCATCGCCACGCCGGCCGGCGACAGAAGCCAGGTGTAGGTGACCGCATCATAGGCCGTGGCCAGCAGGTCCGCGGCGAGCGCCGCCGGCGTGCTGCCGCCGATGACGAAGTGGTAGCAGCGCGGCCCTGCAGTGTTGCCGCCCGCGACCTCGTTAAGGCGCAGCAGCTCTTCGATCGCGGCCGCCGCGCCGCAGCCGCTCTGGGGAAGGGGCTCGCGAAAGTTGGCCAATGCCTCCGCGGCGCCGGCCGCTAGGGCCGGGCGTTCGTCGGTAGTCAGGATCACGCTGGCCAACGAATCCTGCAGCAGTCCGATCAAGCGCTGCATCTCCTCGCGCATATCGCGGGTCGGATCGAGCGGTTTCATGGGCGGGGCCCCGAGGTCACCGGAGCTGGTAGTCTACAGCAGGCACGCCGGGCAGACCGGCAGCGGAGAGGCCCGACCCAGCCCCGGCGAGCGATCGTATCGAACCGGTTTCTGTTTCGCTCCTGGATCAAACCCAACCCAATATCGCATCTCCTGGGCGATCTTCTTCTCAGACGCCGCTCGTGCTAGCGGAGCAAGTCGAACATATAGCTGTATTTCACAAACAGGCTGCGGTCCGGCGTGTCGCCCGTGAACGCGTTAAAGCCTCGGGTATCGTTGTAGACCACAAACAACCCGGTATTGGCCGCCTTCAACCAGGAAAAGCGGAGGTTGCTGGACCACACATCTGCAACATCGTTGTATTGCACCAATGCCTGCAATGCGATCCGCGGTGTAAACGCGTAGGACACCCGCAGCCGCCCCAGATTGGTTTTGAAGCTGCCTGTGGGGAGCTCGATGTCATTGTGGGACCAGGCAAGCTCAGAGGTAAAGCGCTCATTGAGCCGCATGCGTAGCGTGGGCTCCAGGGTTACGCGGTCACCGTCGAAAAATCCGCCGATGATACTGCGTAAGGCAGCGCTTACTCTGGCACCGCGGTTAGAGTAGGCGACCAGCTGCAGCTCCTGGTTGTCGTAGGTACCTGACATCACAACGATGCCATCGGAGATTTCGAAGGGCTCAATCACGCCCTCGCGGGTGAAATTGACGCCCGTGTGTACCTCGGCGGCGCTTCTGAATTGCCAGTGGGTATCGACGTGGAGAAACCCGGATTCCTGAAAGCCATCCGGCTTCCAGAAGCCTCTGTAGGAAATATGCGGGCGAATCTCCTGGAACGGGCCCGTCGCCGGTCGGATACGCCGCAAGAGAAAGATGGACGGACGGCGAAACCCCCCAACGCGGCGTAAGAAACCGACTTCTGGGTTGAAGTCCTCGCCGACGTCTGTGTAGTCCATGCGCAGGTCCCAGGAGGGCGTCGAATATTGCCCGCCAATGGAAAAGGCGTAGTCGTCATTGTCAAGCCCGGGCGTATCGGTTTGGGCGGCGAAGCCGTTGATCAGTCCAAATT
>CAMYJV010000317.1 GCA_947258805.1 uncultured Gammaproteobacteria bacterium
TAAAGGTGTAGTTGGCATTCCACGAATGGTGTGGCTGGCAGCGTTCATATTGCCCGCCGGGCAGTTTTTGCCGCAACAGGCCATAGTGCTCAATGTAGTTTGCGCTGGTTAACTGGAACCACGCCCAGAAATTGTGGATCGCCAGAAATGGGACCATGATCCAGCCGAATGCAACGATCAGTGCGACGTTGAGAACCAGGGTCAGGTAGTAGGACTGCAAGATCTGGTTGTTGGGATGCCAAACGGGGCGGTCACGGCGCTGCAAGCGGTCTTTCTCGATGGCCCAGGCTTCGCGGAATGCACCCGGGATCTCGCGCACGGCAAACTTGTAGATGCTCTCGCCCATTCGGGCGCTGGCCGGGTCGCCCGGTGTCGACACGTTGCGGTGGTGACCCAGGTTATGGTCAATCGTGAAGTGTCCGTACGCGGGTACCGCGAGTACGATCCTGGCCAGCCATTTCTCGAGCCGGGAGTTCTTGTGGCCCAGTTCATGGCCGGTGTTGATGGCCAGTCCGGCCGTAATGCCAGTGACGAGGGCGAGCCCCAGGAAGCCGGGAAGGCTCAGTGCCTGGGTGCCGGCGTACCAGGCAGTCACGATCAACGTGACGAAATGCAGGGGCACCGTCGCGTAAGTGAGCCGCCGGTAGTAGTGTTCCCGATCGAGCTGAATAACCATCTCTTCCGGCGGATTACTGCGTTCTTCGCCGAGAATCCAGTCGATGATCGGCCCGAATCCGAAGTTCAGCAGCAGCGGCAGCAGCAGCCACAGTTCATTGCCCGTGATGTTGTGGAGCCAGATCCCGAGCAGCGGCTCCAGCGGGTAGGCGACGGACAGCAGCCATAACCAGCGTTTGCGGTCGACATAAACGGTGGCTTCACCGTTGGGCAAGGTCGCCATGAATCCTTTCATTGATGGGGCTCCTGCGGCCGGGATGTCGGAACTTTATACAGCACAATGATAGGCGTTTACTGCATACTTTGGGACCGTTGCCCAGCGAATTGTTACAACCGAAATGGATATCAGCGAAGCCGTAATGGACCAGAGAGTGACTGCCGACCGCAGGCAGTTCACCTGGCGCACGGTGGTTTACGGTTTCGCCCGTTCCCGCCGGCACTCGCCGCGGCGTGATCTCGATGGGGAGGTAATCTTCCTCGACTGGCACCATCCGTGGCTGTTCTTCCTGGCCGTGGGCACGATGATCTTCAGCTGCCTCGACGCGTTCATGACCCTGCAACTGCTGGACAGAGGCATGTACGAAGCCAACCCTGTCATGGCGGCCATTCTCAGCCAGGGAACGACCGCTTTCGCCGTGTCCAAGATGGCAATGACCGGTGTCGGCATCATGATGCTGGTCTTCATGGCCAAGGCGCGCTTCATGAACCGGGTGCGCACCGGCCTGTTCCTGACCGCGTTCTTCACCTTCTATGCCTGCCTCATTTGTTACGAATAAACTAGCGCCCCTTTTTCGCTAGCCAAGAGCCGGCCTCACACGGGCCCGGTACAGACGCTCCTGCAATGAGTGACTCACTGAAGGACAAGTACGCCTCGACGCCCCTTTTCGCGGCCAACGCGACGGCCGTGGAGACGCTGTACGAGAAGTACCTCGAAGACCCGGCGTCGGTACCCGATGCGTGGCGGGAGTACTTCGCGTCCCTGGGCGAGCCGGACACCGAAGTCGCTCACTCGACGATTCGCGAGGAGTTGCTCAACGAAGCTCGCACGGGTGGGCGGCGCAAGGCCCGGGTAGTTAGCAAGGGCGCGGCGGCCACGGCGCCCGGACAGAAGCAGGCGGCCGTCTCCCGGCTGATCCAGGTGTACAGCCTGCGTGGGCACCAGATTGCCAACATCGACCCGCTGGGCCTGATGCACCGGCCCGTGCCGGGTGTGTTGAAACTCGACTATCTCGGCCTCGGCGAAGCCGACATGGACACCGAGTTCCATACCGGCGGCCTCGCGAACACCGGCGATGAGCGCATGAAGCTGCGCGACATCCTCGAGATGCTCAAGACCATTTACTGCGGTGAGGTGGGTGCCGAGTTCGCCCACATTTCGCGTGCCCGCGAACGCCTCTGGCTGCGCAAGCGCTTCGAGCGCGGCCAGATGACCGAGAATCTGTCCGACCAGGAACGGGTGTGGCTCCTCGAGCAGCTGACCAGCGCCGAGGGCATCGAGCGTTACCTGCACACCCGCTACGTCGGCCAGAAGCGCTTCTCGCTCGAAGGCGGCGAGAGCCTGATCCCGATGCTCGATGACCTGATCCAGCAGGGCGGGGCCGCCGGCATCAAGGAGATTGTCATCGGCATGGCGCACCGCGGGCGCATTAACGTGCTCGTGAACGTGCTGGGTAAGTCGCCGGAAGAGTTGTTCGAGGAATTCGAGGGTAACTACGATGTCGACGAGCTAAAGGGCTCGGGCGACGTCAAGTATCACAAGGGTTTCTCGGCGGATATGAAAACGCCCGGCGGCAACGTGCACCTGGTGCTGGCGTTCAACCCGTCGCACCTGGAGATTGTGAATCCGGTCGTCGAAGGATCGGTGCGGGCGCGTCAGCAGCGCCGCGGCGATGCCAGCCGTGATGAGGTGCTGCCGGTTCTGGTGCACGGCGATGCCGCGTTTTCGGGGCAGGGCGTCGTCACCGAGACGTTCCAGATGTCGCAGACGAACGGATTTCGCACGGGCGGCACGGTCCATATCGTGGTGAACAACCAGATTGGCTTCACGACCAGCCGTCCCGCCGACGCACGTTCGACCGATTACTGTTCCGATGTCGCCAAGATGATCGAGGCGCCGATCTTCCACGTAAACAGCGACCACCCCGAGGCGGCGCTGTTCGTGACCCGCCTGGCGCTGCAGTACCGACAGAAATTCAAGAAAGACGTCGTTATCGATCTCGTTTGCTACCGGCGCCACGGCCATAACGAAGCCGACGAGCCCGCGGCGACCCAGCCCATCATGTACGGCAAGATTCGCGGCCATGACACGACCCGCAAACAGTATGCCGATGCGTTAATCCAACGCGGTGTGGTCACGTCGGGCGACGTCGAGCAATTTCAGGACGTTTATCGCGATCGCCTGGATAGGGGCGAACCGGTGCCGCGATCGTCGCTCGGTCTCATCGGTGACGAGTTCACGGTCGACTGGAGCCGCTTTGCCGACGCGCAGTGGGATGACGCCGTCGACACCACGATTAGCCCGAAGACTGTGGACAA
>CAMYJV010000318.1 GCA_947258805.1 uncultured Gammaproteobacteria bacterium
TGGGGCGCATCGTGGCGAACTGCGACTGTCGCAGACGCACTACCAGCATGCTGCCATCCTGGCCCAGGACGCCTATGCGGCAGAGCGGGCCACCAGGATCGCGCTGCATTTGAAGGACTACCAGGCCGGGCTGGCCGCGGTGCGTCGCTGGGTGGAGCTCGATCCCAACAACATTGCCGCCCGTCAGCTGGCGGCGGTCCTTTTCCTTCGTGATGGGCAGACTGAGCTGGCTGGTGAGCAGCTGGATGCCCTGGTGAAGATCGCAGACGCGCGCGGCAGCGACGGTTTCCTGCAGGCGGCCGGCGCGCTCAGTGTCGAATCGGACCGTACCAGCGCCGAACAGTTGATGCAGGGGCTTCAGGAGCGCAACCCTGACGATGTACGCGCACTCTACGCCCTGGCCGTGCTGGAGACGGCGCACCGGCGTTTTGCGGAAGCGGAGACACGACTGCGGGCGGTAATCGAGCGCAAACCGGACTGGGAGCAGCCACGAATCCTGCTGTCGCGCGTTCTGATCGCGCAGAGTCAGCGTGACAAGGCCCTGGCGTTTCTGGCCGAGAGTGTGCGTCGCAACCCGGACAGCGTGCTGTTGCGCACCAGCTACTCGCGCCAGTTGGTCGACGCCGGTGACTATGCCCGCGCCCTTGAGCAGTTCCGCGGCCTGCACCGCCTGACACCCGCAGACAGCGAAATCACCTTTGGCTATGCCATGCTCGCGACCCAGCAGGAGCACTGGGATGAGGCCAGGCCGCTTTGGCAGGCGTTGCGGGGGAATCCGGATCGGCGCGACGAGGCCAGCTACTATCTGGCCCAGGTGGAAGAGCAGAACGGAAACGACGATCTGGCGATCGGGTTGTTTGGCTCAGTGGGCGGAACCGAGCTGAAGGTCGACGCGATCATGCGTATGTCGCAGATCCTGGCCCGGACGGGACGCCTGCGTGAGGCACGTGACGCGCTGCAGCAGGCGAGGATAGCCAACCCGGGGCGCGCTACCGATTTGTATATCGCCGAGACCCAGATCGTGCAGAAGCACGGTTCGCCTGACGATGCTCTGGCCCTGTATGAAACGGCGATCTCGGCCTTCCCGGATAACCCTGACCTGCTCTACAACCGTGGATTGTTCGTGGTCGAGCTGGGGGATTTCGCCTGGATGGAGCGCGACCTGCTGAAACTGCTGGAACAGGATCCGGATCATGCCGATGCCCTGAATGCGCTTGGATACACCCTGGCGGATCGCAATGAGCGTCTTGACGAAGCATTCGCCTACGTGGCGCGCGCCCTGAAACTGCGACCGGACAGCCCGGCGATCCTCGACAGCATGGGATGGGTGCTATATCGACAGGGTGATCTGGTGCAGGCCGCCGGCTACCTGCGCCGGGCACTGGAACTCAACCAGGACGACGAAATCGCGGCACACCTGGGCGAGGTTTTGTGGATGAGTGGCCAGCATGCCGACGCACGCGCGGTCTGGCGTGAGGGGCTGACACATGCGCCGGAAAGTGACAAGATCCGATCCGCGATCGAGAGGCTCCAGGCCAGCAATAATCAATGACAGCCGGAGAGCATGCCTGGCCGGCCCCGGCCAAGCTGAATCTGCTGCTGAGGATCGTGGGGCGCCGGCCCGACGGTTACCATCTGCTGCAGACTGTGTTCCAGTTCATCGATCTGACTGACACACTGTATTTCAAATTACGGCCTGACGGCCGGATACATCGGTTGAACGAGGTGCCCGGCGTCGCTGAGGGCGACGATCTGGTAATACGCGCAGCCCGGCTGCTGCAGCGAGAGGCCGCGTGCGGCCTCGGTGCCGACATCCGCGTGGAAAAGCGTATCCCCATGGGTGGTGGCCTGGGTGGTGGCAGCTCGGATGCGGCGACTGCGCTGGTCGCGCATGGCCACGCCGCCTGGGCGGAAGGCGTTGGAGAGGAGCTCAGTGACATCGATCCCGCCACGCCGGTCTATCTGTTGCTTGCGCCCGCCGTGCATATCGATACCGGCCTTGTGTTCCAAGACCCGGAATTGACAAGGAATTCACACAGAATCACAATACGCGACTTTCTCGCCGGTGAGCAGGGCAACGATTGTCTTGCTATCGTGAGGAAGCGTTATCCTGCTATCGGGCAAGTGTATGATTGGCTTGATAAAAAAGCCGGTGCCAGGATGACCGGAACCGGCGCATGCCTGTTTGCGCCCTGCGCAAGCCGGAGCGAGGCCGAGGTCTTGCTCGCTGAGCGGCCGGCTGGCGTTGCCGGATTCGTGGTGCAGGGGATGAACCGCTCGCCTCTGCTCGAGGCGTTGGAAAGGCGCTGAGTACAGACAGTTTTTTGGGGCGTGGCCAAGCGGTTAAGGCACCGGACTTTGACTCCGGCATCGTAGGTTCGATTCCTACCGCCCCAGCCATATTTTGGACGACCGCGGAGCGGTCGCGCACGGAAAAATATTTGCGGTAGGAAGCGAACCGAAAGGTTCGACGCAGGCGCGAAGCGCCAAGAACATCGCGCATAGCGCGGCGGCCCGAAGGGCGAGGGCGCAGTTGGTAGGGCAGGCTGTGCCTGCCGGGATCGTCGGGCGCAGCCCGACCTACGAATATCTCGGCAGTCGCGTGCCGAAAGGCGCGAGCCGTGTTGTTTTTCACATCATGCATGGTCAAAAGGTTATCCAGAAGTTGCCGTAAGGCGGCTGTTTTCGCCGAAGTATTAGGGAGCCCACAGTGTCCTCCACCGCCATGATGGTTTTTTCGGGCAACGCAAACCCGCAGCTGTCTGCGGACATTGCGAGCTATCTTGATATTCCGCTGGGCAAGGCTTCAGTAGGTCAGTTCAGCGACGGCGAGTCGATGGTTGAGATCCAGGAGCACGTCCGTGGTCGTGATGTCTTCGTGGTACAGCCGACCTGCGAGCCGACCAACGACAATCTGATGGAACTGCTGGTGATGATTGATGCGCTGCGCTGGTCATCGGTGCGTCGCGTTACCGCCGTCATCCCATATTTCGGGTATGCGCGCCAGGACAGGCGTCCGCGCTCGGCGCGCGTGCCGATCACCGCGCGGCTGGCGGCGAAGATGATCGGTACGGCGGGTGCCAACCGAGTGCTGACCATGGATCTGCACGCGGATCAGATCCAGGGATTTTTTGATATCCCGGTCGACAATGTGTATGCGTCACCGGTCCTGCTGGGTGACGTCTGGCGCCAGAAGTACCCAAACCAGATGGTAGTGTCGCCTGATGTCGGCGGCGTGGTGCGGGCCCGGGCACTGGCCAAACGGCTGGACGATGCGGATCTCGCGATCATCGACAAACGCCGCCCGAAGTCGAATGTCGCACAGGTGATGAATATCATCGGCGACGTCAGGGGACGCACCT
>CAMYJV010000319.1:0-1828 GCA_947258805.1 uncultured Gammaproteobacteria bacterium
TGCCCTGGGTGCTGTCGTTGTCGATCACCCGCACGTAGACAGTGCCGCTTACGTTGCCGGCGATGTCATACGTATTCCCGGCGCCGGGCACGGTCACCATGTTCACCCAGCCGCCACTGCTGCTGTCGGACCACTGGAACTGGAACGCGTCGTCCAGGTCGCCGCCAGGGAAGTTGCCCTGCGCGAAAACGTTGAAGGTGTTGTTGCCTTCGGCCAGGTTGAACTGCCAGATGTGCTCCAGGCTGTCGGAACGCCGGCTCGGCTTACCACCGGAATGGATTTCCGTGACGGACTGTGCGTTGCCGTCTGCGGCCCAGGTATCCTGGTAGCTGCCACTGGTCGTGCCCTGCACGGTACTGAAGTCGGCCACTGCGTAATCCGGGCTGACCGGTTGGGGTTCCAGCACGTCAAGCGATACGTTGGCCGTGTCGCTGCCGCCGTTGCCGTCGGAGGCTGTATGGCTGAAGCTGTCCGGGCCGGTGTAACCCGCATTGGGCTGGTAGGTCACGAAGCCATTGTTGTTGGCGACGGTGCCGAAAGTTCCATTGGTGACGCCCGAGACGCTCAGCGGGTCGTTGTCCACGTCGTTGTCGTTAGCCAGTACGAAGATGTCGACCGGGGTGTCCTGCTCGGTGGTCACGCCGGAGTCGTCCGCGGCCACCGGAAAATCGTTGACCGGGTTGACAGTCACGCTGACGTTGCCCGTGTCGCTGCCACCGTTGCCGTCGGACAGGGTGTAGCTGAAGCTGTCGGCGCCGTTGTAGTTGCTGTCTGGTTCGTAGTGAATCGTGTCATCCGGGTTGAGCGATGCGGCGCCGTTGGGCGGATTGCTAACGCCGGTGACATCCAGGGGATCATCATCCGGGTCGCTGTCGTTGCCGAGCACGGCGATATCGACCGCGCCGTCCTCATTCACACTGCCCGAATCGTCGCCGGCCACCGGCGGCTGGTTGCCCCCGCTGTCTCGCAACACGTCGTTGAAGAAGTAGGTGTAACCCGCGCCCAGGTGGATCGAGGCGCTCGTAATGCGGACGTGGTCGGTCCCGATGAAGCTGCCGCCGACACTGCAATAGGCCAGGCCGCTCATCTGTTCCATGATGACCGTGATGTCGCAATTGGGGCCGGTGGTGATGCCCTCGTAGGTCAGCATGATCTGGTAATCATCCCCGGTACCGGCCGTCTCATCGACGCCGCTGGCCGCCAGCAGGATGGTGCTGGCGCCGTCGCTCATGATTTCGCGCTGCGTCTCGCTGCCGTACGTGCCCTGCTGCATGACGGCTTCCGAGTAGGGTAGGCCCAGGGCCTGCGACAGTTGGCGCGAGGCGTTCTGCGCAAAGCTGTCGCCCGGCGGCAGGAAAGCGGTGTCGCGTTTGTATTGCGAGGTATCGACTGGCGTGTGAATGGGCAACTGGAAGGGATCGTTGGCCGGGTTGAACCAGTGCAGGTTCACGTCGTCGCCGCGGATGTCGTCGTAGCTGCCCTTCACGCCGTCGGGCCCGGCATTGATGTCAAAGGCATCGTTGACGCCGTCGGTGGCCTTGGTGTAATCCGTATCCGATCCGCTGAGCCCCGACTCCGAGGCCGCGTTGACGTGGGCCAGGCCGATGCAGTGGCCCATCTCGTGCAGCAGCACGGATTCGGCGTCAATGCCGCTTACCACGCCCGTCTGCACGTTATTGGCGACGGGCTGCAAGTCGTTCCACACACTGATGTTGTTCCTGACGGGAATCACCAGGTCCTGCGCGTTGAGCGAGTTCGGGTCGATGCAGACCCCGACGTTCAAAATCCCGCCGCTGCCCGTGTACCCGGTGGGATGGAGAATGACGTC
>CAMYJV010000319.1:1890-3619 GCA_947258805.1 uncultured Gammaproteobacteria bacterium
TGCGCCCGCCCAAAGCGCCGGGCTGAGCGTCATCGATTGAAGAAAGACCAGCGCGAGCGCGATCCGCCCTGCGCGGCCGAGTCGGGACACGCGGGTCCCGTTTGCGAAATTCCGTATGTTCACTGTTATCCCCTGAAAATCTGTTGTTGAGGCTGGCCCGGCCGGGTCAGTCGACTACCAGGCTGGCGGTCGGATGTTGATCCAACTGCAGCAGCTCCGCTTCGATCTCGGCGAGTTTTCGGAACACGCCGATCTCCGGGTAGCGCTCGGCATCAATGGACACGTTGGCCCAGCGGATGCTCTTTTGCGCCCGCGAACTGTGGACTTCGAAGTTGGACCAGCTGTCGTCGGAAATCGCGAACAGCTCGTCGGACTGCGCGTCGATGTCCTTCTTTTGCGCCTTCGCCTGGCCCGGGTTGAAACCCTGGACCAGCGGGTGCTCCAGCAGCAACCTCAATTGCTGAACTTCAGAAGCAGACAACTCGACCGTGTAGTCACCGGCCTTATCCATGTATTCCGGATAATGGACCAGGGCGACACCGTCCTCGTAAACGGTCACCGAAAAATTGTCCGCCGTGCGCAGCATGTCGTGCGTGAGCGTATAGGACAACATCAGCCCGGATGGAGCGGCAAATGCGATAGTAGACAACAGAAGCAGGAGGATACCGGTGGCATTGAGCCACGTCCTGCGTGAACAGAAACCCTTATTCATCATTTCTCCCTCCCCAATGGGGTGGTAACCCCCCAACAAATCCATGTGTTGGTAACAGAGCCCAATCCGTGCGCAGCGCACGACCCTGCCAGATGTAACTATAGCAAACAATATCTCTGGCACAAAGTAAGGCCTAGATCTTGCAGTATGATGATCGCTGAAGCCTGCGATTTGTACCTGACAAGCAACTCATCGCAAGGTCCGGACGGCAGGCATATTGGCGCCGGCACGGTTTTCCACCGATCTGCCGCCCGCTGGATGAAGAGGATTTCGAATATGACCAGGCTTATTGCACTACTCCTGCTGCTTATCGCCGGGCCCGTCCTGGCCGGCGACACTATCATCGACCTGACCCATGCCTATGACGCCGATACCGTGTACTGGCCGACCGCCGCCGGCTTTGCGCTGGAGAGCGATTTCAAGGGCATGACCGAAGGCGGCTACTATTACGAAGCCAACACCTTCAGCAGCGCGGAGCACGGCGGCACCCACCTCGATGCGCCCATTCACTTTGCCGAGGGCCGGCAGTACGCCGATGAAATCCCGCTCGAGCGCCTGATCGGGCCCGCCGTGGTGGTGGATGTCACGGAGCAGGCCGCGGCTGATCGCGACTACCAGGTATCAGTAGACGATTTCAAGCGCTGGGAAGCCGACCATGGCGTACTCCCCACTGGTGTCATCGTTCTACTACGAACGGGTTTCGGAAAATTCTGGCCCGATCGCGCGGCCTATATGGGCACGGCGGCGCGCGGCGCTGAGGCGGTGCCGTTGTTGCACTTTCCGGGACTGCACCCGGATGCTGCACGCTGGCTGGTCGAGCAGCGCGCCATCCATGCGATTGGTCTGGACACACCGAGTATCGACTACGGCCAGTCCACCGGCTTCGAATCCCATCGCATCCTGTTCGCGCAGAATATCCCTGCTTTTGAGAACGTCGCGCAGCTCGAACTCTTGCCCGAGAGCGGTTTTCAGGTGATCGCGCTGCCGATGAAAATCAGGGGTGGCAGCGGCGGCCCG
>CAMYJV010000320.1 GCA_947258805.1 uncultured Gammaproteobacteria bacterium
CAGGGGTACTTCCGCTGATGACCCGAGCCGTCATCTCCACCATCGGCCGGGACCGACCGGGCATCGTCAACGCGCTGACCGAGATCGTTCACGAGCTTGGCCTCAACATCGAGGACAGCCGCATGACCGTGCTGGGCGGCGAGTTTGCGGTCCTGATGTCCGTTACCGGAGACGAGACGGGGCTGACGGAGCTGGAGAACAGGCTATCGGCTTTCTCCGAATCCGCGGATATGGCCTGTCTGTTCCGCCGCACGGCGGACCGAACCCCCGGCCAGAGCCTGCCTTATCGGGTGCGCGTCATCGCCATGGACCATCCCGGCATCGTCCGCGGCATCGCCGGATTCTTCTCCAGCCGGCAGGTCAACATCCGGGAGCTGGAAACGGAAACGGAGCGGGCGGCCCACACCGGCACCCAGATCTTCAATCTGTCTATGACGGTCGAAGTACCGGTGGGCTTGAAGATCGCCCGACTGCGGGGCGAGTTCGAAGACTTCTGTGAAGAGCGGGATCTGGACGGCGAGCTGTTCGCCGAATGACCCCGCACCCCTGGCGCCCGAACAGCGCCACTTTCCACCTCAGGAGGTAATGGGCTTCAGCGCCAGCTCAACCCGCCGATTCTCGGAGCGTCCTGACGCCGTGCTGTTATCCGCGACGGGATAGTGCGGGCCGTAGCCCTGCGCATAAACACGTCTTGAATCGACGCCCTGGCTCTCACCGCAGCTTATCTTCCTGGGCATCCATATAGGCGCCTACCGCGGTGCCGGCCAGGGCACCGGCACCTGCGCCGATGAGCGCGCGCTTGCGCCGCTCGTCTTTGTTGTCACCACTGATCGCACCTACCACGGCGCCTGCGGCGGCGCCGATGGCCGCGCCCTTGGCCTTGTTGGAGGCCTCACGCTCGCCGGTGTAAGGATTGGTGGTACAGGCGGCCAGAGCCAGGGCTCCGGCCAGAAGAAAAGGTCGACTGATTTTCATTGGATTCGGCTTCCTGCTGAACACAGCGCGCAATTATGCCGATAACAGACTGAACGAAACATGACCGAGTGCTCAAACCTGATCTACAATGCCCAGCATGGCAACTGAGGCCGAGCATTCAGCCCACGCTTACATGCTAGACAGGTTCAGACACAGGATCATTTCCCTCGGCACGCCGGCAAAGCGAGCCCTGGCACTGTCTTTGGATATCCTGCTCATACCGACGGCGCTCTGGTTGGCGTTCTGGGTGCGCCTGGGCTCCGACTGGATGATCAAACCCGTTGAATACGCCTGGCTGTTCGGCGCCGCCATCGTCACCGCCATTCCAGTATTCATCCGCTTTGGTCTGTACCGGGCAATTCTGCGTTACATGGGCAGAGACGCGGTGACCACGATTTTCAACGCCGTCAGCCTGGCCGCCCTGCTGCTGGCATTGGTTATTTACTGGGCGCGCAGCGATCTGTTGATACCACGCATGCTGGTGGCCAACTACTGGGTCATTCTTGGCCTGCTGATCGGTGGCACGCGATTCGCCACCCGTTCGTTTCTGGTGCCTGACTCCAAGCAGCGCAGGTTCAGCATTTTCAAAAGCCATCGAGATGGCTGGGCGGGTCGGCGACGGATCGCCATCTATGGCGCAGGTGCCGCCGGGTTTCAGCTGTACAGCAGCCTGCAGCACGATCCCGACATCGCAGCGGTCGCATTTATCGACGACGACAAGAACCTCCAAGGACGGAATGTAAGCGGCTTGCGCATATACAGCCCGGCCGCCATGAAAAAGCTGATATCGGAAACAAAGGCTCAGGAAGTGTTTCTGGCCATACCTTCCATCGGCCCCGGCAGACGCCGGGAGATCCTGGAACACCTGCAGCATCACCCCCTGCACATACGCTCCGTGCCGTCAATTTACGAACTCACCACCGGCCGCAAAGATCTGTCCCAGCTGCAGGAAGTTCCCGTGGAGGACCTGCTGAGCAGGGATGTCGTGATGCCCATGCCCGACCTTCTGGAGCGCTGCATTCGCGGGCAAACGGTCCTGGTCACGGGTGCAGGAGGGTCCATCGGTGCGGAGCTGTGCCGTCAGATCGTGGAACTCGGGCCCGAACGTCTCATCCTGTTCGATCACTCCGAATACGGCCTGTTCCAGATTGACGAGGAAATTCGTGCCGATATATTACGGCGCGAGCTCAACATCGAGCTCATCGACATTCTTGGCTCCGTTACCGATCCGGAACTTCTGCGAAGGGTGATGAGCCGATTCGCCGTCGATACCATCTACCACGCTGCATCCTACAAGCACGTCTCAATTGTCGAGCACAACATAGCCGTGGGCCTGCTCAACAACGTGTTCGGCACTCTGTATGCGGCGCAGGCGGCTCTGGATACAGGCGTGAAAAACTTTGTCCTGGTTTCGACGGACAAAGCCGTGAGACCCACCAACGTCATGGGGGCGAGCAAGCGCCTGGCAGA
>CAMYJV010000321.1 GCA_947258805.1 uncultured Gammaproteobacteria bacterium
AATTTTTTCATTTCAACGGTCCTCCAGAGACCTTTTTCTTGTTAGTCATCGTATGTCCCGGCGGCAGCTAAGCCCCTCGAGCCGACGATCGCTTCGCCAAAAAAAACGCCCAAACCGCAACCCGTCATGGGCTGCTTTTTGAGCGTCATCGGTCGCGGTCGCTGGCACCTTGTCCGCGCGGCATCGACCAAAAAAAACGCCTGAACTCCGGACCCACTGGGTCTCAGTTTTCAAGCGTCATCGGTCGTCGCCGGCGCCTGGCGCCAGAGCCATTACCTGGTTCGCGACAAGCGAATAAGGCAGTGGCCGGTTACGACTACTGGAATGAAGGATTACCTATCGCGGATGCCCTGTCAATCTGCTATTTAACATAACGGTAGGCGCCTCTAACCTTTTTATATTCAACCAGTTATGCGGGGCTTTGACCGGCCAACCGCACTGTGGGCACACTATGACAGGAATGCCGCTACCGCCTTCGCCCAAGCCTCGGGTTGCTCGTCGATGATGTCGATGCTGCCGCCTTGCAGCTCGGCATAGGCAAAATCAGGGCGCAGCTCTGCAGTGCGGCGAGACTGCGCGTAGATCGCATCGCCCGTATTGGCCAGGATCATTGTCGGGCACTGGAGCCTGGCGATGGCCTCTTCGTGCTTGTAGTCGAATACCGCGTCGTGGGCGTAGAACACCTGCTTGCCCGCCAGCAGACCGTGCACGAAATGGGTGTTGAACGCCGCCAGGTCAGCCCACTCGGGCATTGCATTGAAGCGGAACGCCCACTGCTCGGCCAGGTGGCTGCCGTCCCACTTCGGGCCCCAGGTCTTCTCCACGGCCATCATTTCCTTGAAGTAAGCGCGTTCTTCGTCCGACAGGGGCAGCGGGCCGTTCAGCACCAGCTTGTCCACGCGCTCGGGATACTGCAGTGCGGCCTCGGTCATGATCAGCGCACCGGTGTGGTGGCCCAGCAGGTTGGCCGTCTGCAGGCCCAGGTGGTCGAGGATGGCCGGCACCATCTGCGCGTACTCGGCGATGCTGGGTGGATGGTCCGGTGTGTCAGACATGCCGTAGCCCGGGATGTCCGCCGCGATGGCCTGGATGCCCTGGTTCGCCAGCAGCCCGAGAACCGGTTCGAACTGCACCATGGAGTCCGGCGACTGGTGGGTCATGACCAGCGGCTGGCCTGAACCGGCCGTCATGTAGTGGAGCTGGCCGAACGGGCCGTCGGCGTAGCCTTTCTTGTGGGTGATGCGCATTGTGGTCCCCGGAGGTATTCGTCAGGGCTTATTGTCCATGATCTGGAGTCGATATGGCGTCCGGTAGGAGCGGCTTCAGCCGCGATCTTTTCTAAGGGGTATACCACTGGCAACCTGCATCGCGGCTGAAGCCGCTCCTACCGGGGCTGTTTAGACTAGAGACTGCTGCAAAGGTGCCCGCCATCCACCACCACGGCACTACCGGTCATGAAACTGCCTGCATCGGATGCGAGCAGCAGCAGCGGGCCATCGAGTTCGTCCATTCTTGGTGAGGTGGATCACTGCGGCCTTGGTGGCGTTGTAGGCGGCTGTGCCGGGCGCCACGCGCAGCCCGAGTATCGATCCGATATTGATGACGGACCCGGGCTTGCCGGCCGCGATCAGCCGGCGTGCCGCCTCTGATGCGACCCGGTGCACCGCCGTGAGATTGGTATCCACCTGCGCCTGCCAGTCGTCATCGGGCATCTCTTCCGCCCGGCTGGTTGATGCGATCCCGGCGTTGTTGACGACCAGGTCGACCACCCCGAAACGGGCTTCGGCGTCGGCAAAAGCATTGGCGATGGAGTCCCGGTCCGTGACATCCAGCGTGACGGTGGCAGCCTCCCCGCCCTCCGCCGCTATATCGGACACCAGCTCGTCCAGCCGTGAGCTGCGCCGCGCCCCTGCCACCACGCGCGCACCGGCCTTTGAGAGCACCTGCGCGAAATGCCGGCCCAGGCCGCTGCTGGCACCGGTAATCAGCGCGATGCGGCCATCGAGACTGAAAGATTTGTTCATGCATGGCCTCCGGTTGGGAGATCGCAAAATGCGTTCAGGGTTGTTCGATCGCGGCTAAAGCCGCTCCTACCGAGGATCACGCGCAGTATTGACGACTCTCTTCGGTAGGAGCGGCTTTAGCCGCGATGGTACCCGGCGCGGCTGCAGGGAGTCAGGTCGCGTCGAAGAATGCGCCCAGCCGCCAGCTCGCCCGACTGGCGTCCATTGTTTGCGTTGGGCACAGGCAAGAAAAAGCCCGGCGCTGAGGCCGGGCTTTTAAAGTCTCGAGCGACTCGAAAAGATCAGGAGGTCTTACGACGCACCCAGCCGAGCAGGCCGAGGGCGGAACCGAACAGCCACACCGCGGCCGGTACGGGAATTACCGCAAAAGCGCGAACATTCGACAGATCGGCAACATTGCCGCCATTGTTCAGGAAGTCTGCTGTGACGTATGGCCGCCCGCTTGGAGCGCAAATTGCAGCCGGGCAGTCAACCAGGCTGATATCCCAGCTGCCGGGCGCGGATGTGTCGTTCATCCAGTCACCGCTGGGGGCCGTGACTTCACCCAAAATGAAATAGCCATTGGACTTAAACGCCAGATGGGTGATGTCAGGATTGCTGACACTCCACGTGCCGCTCGTTGTGCCAAGGCCAGTTATCGAAAAATTTGTATTCGTCGGATTGGACCCGTCGATCGCACCGATCAAAGAGACCAGCGATGGGCTTACGCCCAGGATGGCGGCGACGCTCGACTCCTCGGCGTTCGGCCCACAAGCGCCCTGAGGGCTGCTGATCGACTCCGGACAACCGCCGGCAAAATCCAATCCCGTCGTTGCCGAGATGGCCGGCTGAAACCATATTAATGCGACTGCGGGCAGAAGCGCCCTCGTTATGAGCTTAGTCATCGGCGTATTCCCCTTTACAACCCGGCAGCCGTACGCGAACGGACGACCGGTGATCTCCAGATCTTTCTTATCGTCGAAGGGGCTCGAGGTGCGTCATCGGGCTCTATCGACAGGATGGAAGTTGCCTGTTCGCGTGTCACCTGTCAACCCGTTCCGAAAGAGGAACAAAGTAGCCGCCAGAAAACAGCCACTTGGGTGAAGGACTTCAGAGAGTGGGCAACACGAGGGCCGCGGGTTCTTAGCAATGACGCGCGTGCTGGACCCGAGAAAAAGCCCGGCGCGCGCACAGGCCGGGCTTCCGAGTCTCAAGCGAGCAGAAAGATCAGCCGGTCTTGCGGCGCAACCAGGCCAGCAGCCCGATGCCCGGAACCAAACAGCCAGGCGGCCGCCGGTACGGGGATCAGCGTGCCTTTGACCTCGACATTGTCGATCTTGCCGAAGTCACCTTCGCCATTGTCCAGCGAGAAGGCAATACAGCCCTGGGGAACGGCCTGCCATCAATCGATTAGCTAACTGCAAAGCGGGCTGCGCCTACAACCGCGGGTACCCAGCCGGTAACATACGGCGCTTTGCCAATCCGACCATCGGAGAACTGCATGGACCTGAAGAACAAGACCATCGTCATCACGGGCGCGGCTCGTGGCCTCGGCGCGGCCATGGCCAAACGCCTGGCACAGCACGGTACGAAGCTCGCGCTGGTGGACCTGAAGGCTGACGATATTGCGGACTGCGCCAGCGCTTGCGAGGCGGCCGGCGCCACGGTCAAGGCCTATGGCGCCAACGTGGCGAAGGAAGACGAGGTGGTGAACCTGTTCAACCAGGTGGTCGCGGACTGCGGCGGGCTCGACGGGCTGGTGAACAACGCCGGCATCACCCGCGACGCGCTGATGGTGAAGTTCAAAGACGGCGAACTGGTGTCGAAGATGTCTCTGGAGCAGTGGCAGGCCGTGATCGACGTGAACCTGACCGGGGTGTTCCTGTGCGGGCGGGAAGCGGCCGAGCACATGATTCAGCTCGGGTCGCACGGCGTGATCGTGAACATCTCCAGCATCTCGCGCTCGGGGAACATGGGGCAGACGAACTACTCCGCGGCGAAGGCCGGCGTGCAGGCGATGGCGGTGGTCTGGGCGAAGGAACTCGCGCGCTATGGCATTCGTGCCGCATCTGTCGCGCCGGGCTTCATCAACACCGAGATGGTGGCGGCGATGAAGCAGGAAGCCAAGGACCGGATTGCCGGCACC
>CAMYJV010000322.1:0-1939 GCA_947258805.1 uncultured Gammaproteobacteria bacterium
AACAGTCAGCCGACATTCGGGTCACCGGGGCAGACTCGTGTGCCGGCGGCCGTTGCACGCGCTTCGGGATGGAATTCGACTATGAGAATGCCGACCCGTCGGCACCACTGGAGTGCACGCCGTCAACCAGTGGCGGGGACAGTGACTTTATCGGCGACCTGGCGAAGAAAGGCGCCGACGCGATGGAGGCCCGTGGCGGCGGCGCCACCGCCGACGGCCAGGGTGAAGACGGTATGGCCGAGCTGATGGGCATTTTCGGGAAGGTGCTGGCCAGCGCCGATTCGCCGGAAGACGTGAATGTCAGCATGGCGCCGCTGGGCGCGGACGGCAAACCGATTGAATCGCAACGCGTCGGCACCACGCCGCGCGACGGCCCGCCGCCGATACCGCGCAGTGTCGACCTGCCCGCGGCGAGCGGCCACCTGTTCGTGCCCATGTACCAGCTGGCCGATAGCATGCCATCCGGCCAGGTCAAAGAGCGACGGATTCGCTGTACGCACAAGGGCGCGCCGGTTCTGGACACGGTATTCCGCTTGCAGGCCGGCTGAGAACCGTGCCGGTTAGGCACGCCCTCTGCTGCCAGGCATGGTGAGGATCGGCACGGCATAGCTGCAAAGCCATGACCGGCACCAATCAGTTGTTTTTCGGGCGGAGCCTCGCCGCTGGAATATGCGACGGTGTCTTGGCGTTGATTCTGCCCAGCCATTCGGCTGCGCTCACACCTCTGAATTTTCTGTCGAGAAACAGCGCGTCTGATTGCGTCATTGTGTGTTGGAGTCCGCCCGGAAGAAAGGTCGCCCATTCGTGTCCTATATGTTTGTCGCGGAGCACGTACAGACTGAGACGGTAGTTGAAGATGTTGACACCAGTGCCGCCGCACGATCGGGATTCAGCGTCGTAGAGAACGACACCAGCGAGATCGGCATCTGCAGAGGCGAACGCAAAGCGACCCCGCGGATAGGTTTGACTCAGGTAATTGTAGAGGTTGAGGAACCCACCTTTCGATGGGTCAGCGCAGTTGGGGCAGCGCGCTGGCAGCTGCAGGTCAAAAGTCTGTATCAGCTTGCGTTGGAAGCACGATGTCTTGATCGCAGATTCGGGAATGATCGGTGCAGAATCAACCAGAGCGGCTACAGATCTGCCACCGAAGGCCTCGACCACCTGCGGATAGTTGATCAGGACGCCAAATCCGCCAGCACTTGCGCCCATTAGTGCGACGTCTTCTGAACTACGAAAATAGGCCGCCAGAAGTCTAAGGTTATTCTGCAGATTTCGGTGGCCAACAAACTGTTGCTTGCGGTCTACTCCCGCAACGCTTGCGTTTTCAAGCGCACCGCCGTGCAGATCGCCCGTGACGGGGTTAGAGGGATTCGTTGTGTTGAAAACGCCCTGATTGCCAAGTGTGGTGACCCATGTGCCAAATTTTTCCTCGTCGAAGTTTTCGCCGGCAATGGGCGCGTTGGCATTTTCTTTGCAGGATTTTGCGTCATAACAGGCTCCGCCACCCTGCAGATAGATCATTAACGCTTTGGCATCGGACAATAGCCTCACGCCTATGCCGGTAGTCGAGCCATCACGACAGAGCGTGTCAGCTCGCGGAATCCAGGCCCAGGTTCCCATGCCGGTCTGTGCCCTTGCGAGTGGCGCGACAGCCAATTTCTCGTCGCCATCAGACTGGGCGACAGCTGGCGTCGACGACAGCGCAGCGACGGCAATGAAGAATCTCAGCAACATACGCTGCAGGATACCGCCTCGAAACTGAATGGCCAATGAATGCTCAGCTTCGCGGCGAAATCGCGAGTTCTGGCGAAAAAGGTGCCGGATCGATTTACTCGGTCGCTTTGCCCGGCATAAAGCTATTGCCGGCACCATTTCATGCGATCATCGCCCTGCGGACCACGCACAGCCGTGGCAGATTCGGGTTCTTGCATAACGGGCT
>CAMYJV010000322.1:1961-3522 GCA_947258805.1 uncultured Gammaproteobacteria bacterium
GCGGTCCTCAGGATTAAGGCTGAGCGGGAGCAAACTCCGCAGCCCCCGAAGCCAATCCATGAATTGCCGCTGATCGCAGTGACCTGTTCCACCGGCTGGGAGTGTTACGCCATTGTCGAGGAGCTGACCAAGACCTTGAAGTACCGGGTGCGCGCGCTCTACCGCACGCCGGGTACCCAGGCAGCGGAACGGCTGGAAACCTTGCTGGCAAAGACCGAGGCTGAGCACCCGGGCCTGCTGACCATCCACCCGGGTGTCGACATGAATTCCGCAGAGAAGCTGACCGCAGCCTTCAGGGATTGTGACGGCGTCGTGTTGTATTGCACGGCCAACACCGCCAAGGCCGGCAAGATCACGAATCACGGCAACGACCCGGTGAACGGCCGGATTGCGTTCATGAAGCAGGTCTCGGCGGCGCTGGCGGCACTGAAGGCGAATCCGTCGGTGAAGCAGGTGATTACCCTGGTGTTCCCGACCGACAAGGTGTCCGGCATCGCCGACGATGTGCCGGAGATCCCGTGGTGGATACGCCAGCGCCTGCTGTTCTCGAACTTCCTGCGCGGTCAGGGCATCAACGTCACGTGCCTCCATCGCCCGGCTTATTACTATGGCCTGCACCGCGTGGATTACACCCGCACGGTTCAGCAGCGCGGCAAGTCGGCGATGTCGAAGAACATGATCAAGGAGAACAACATGCCGGGCATCAACGACCCGGATTTCATAGTGAACTGGGTGGACGTGCGCGACGTCGGCAAGTGGTGCGGTACGGTGTTTGAATACCCGGAGGTATTCTCGAATCTGGACTTTTCCATCGCCTCGTGTGCAATGACGGGCAACGAGTCCGTCGCGATTGCCGAACGCACCAACAAGCACGGTACGAAGTTCAAGTACAAGATCTTCCCGCAGTGGGTCATGAAAATGATCTGCCTTTTCACGGAAGAGGTCGTGTATCCCCTGCGCTATTCCCAGTGGTACAACGACAAGGGCAATGGCTACGATTTCGCCAGTAACGAAGACCTCGCCGACCTCGAGAAGATTCACCCGCGCTGGAGCTTCGAGAACAAGCTCGAGGACTGGGGGATTACGGAAATCAGGCCCGGGCAGAAGTAACAGGCGCTACGGCTGGTGTTTTCCCACACTCTCGGTCGACAAATAAACCCGGCACCTTTTTACAACGAAATCCTCGGCAGGCCGGCGCACGAGCGCCCGTTCCTGTTGCTGGTCGCAGGCTATGCGGCGCCGGATGCCCGGGTGCCCGACATCCACCGCAAGCCCCTCGAGGAGATTGCAAGCTTCGTGGGCAACTGAGGCAGGAAACAGGCAACAGGGGGCGCAGCGAATCTTCTGGGAAAAATCGGTTCGACCCCTGTCTCCCGAGTGAAAGGACTTGACGATGGCGATTGGTTTTGGGCTTGCGCTGGACTTCTGGAGCAACAAGCAGCCGTTGAGCCGGCGTCTTGAGGATTACGTGCGGCTGCTCCGGATTGCCGAGGACAAAGGCTTTGATTCGGTCTGGGCGGGCGAGAACCGGCCGCCAAAGCTGCAGCCCGGGCATACGCCG
>CAMYJV010000323.1 GCA_947258805.1 uncultured Gammaproteobacteria bacterium
CTTCTCACGACGATTTTTCGGCGTGATAGACTTTTCCCGCCATCATTTACGCGAGAGTTGCCAATGAGCGACACAAGCGATCGACAGCTCCCCGAAAAGCTGGCGCAGATCGAGCGACGGGGTTCTGTCGTCTGGTCGAAGCGAGGCGTCGAAAAAGATCTGGTCAAGCGCTTCGACCCTGAACCCATCCCGGTGGCAGAGATTCGCCATGTACGAGTGTGGGGCATACAGGTGGACGACGAGCGGGAACTGCCCGGCCATGAACGAACGTCCATCCCCGACGAGGAACTCTGGCAAGTGGTACTCGTGGCCAAAGACGGTTCGCACTATGAAGTCAATTCGAACCTCGTCGAGCCGGCGCCCGAGTGAAGGCTCGGCGTCCAACCACCGATCACACCTGAACCACCAAGGTAGTTAGCGTTGGCTGAGTATCGCAGCCACGATGTGTTGATTCTCGGCTCGGGTCTTGCCGGACTGCGCGCGGCACTGGAGATCGCCGATCGCCTCGGAGACTCGGTGGATATCGGCCTGGTCTCGAAAGTCCAGTTGATGCGGGCGCACTCCGTGTGTGCCGAGGGCGGCACTGGGGCGGTCCTGCGACAGGAAGAAGGCGACAACCTCGATCTCCACGCCTGGGACACCATCAAGGGCTCGGATTTCCTCGCCGACCAGGACGTGGTCTACCGCTTTGTGGAACGCTCACCGCGCGAAATCCGGCTGCTGGAAAACTGGGGCATGCCCTGGTCGCGCCGCGACGACGGCCGCATTCTGCAGCGAGCGTTCGGGGGCCATAGCTTTCCCCGCGCCACCATGGCCGCGGACAAAACCGGTTTTTTTGAAATGCAGACGCTGTACGACACGCTGCAGAAGTATCGCAATCACCACCACTACGACGAAATGTTCGTGACCAGTATCCTGGTGGAAGACGGCCAGTTCCGGGGCCTGACCGCCATCGACATGACCAGCGGCGAGTTCGTGGCCCTGCGCGGCAAGGCGCTGCTCATTGCCAGCGGCGGAGCGGGCACCCTGTACGATTTCACGACCTACTCACGCACGGTCAGCGGCGACGGCCTGGCCATGGCATTGAGGGCCGGGCTGACGCTCGAGGACATGGAGTTCGTGCAGTTTCATCCCACCGGGCTGGTGCCCTCGGCCATCCTGATTACCGAAGGCTGCCGCGGTGAAGGCGCGTATCTGCGCAATGGTGGCGGACTTGATCTCCCGGGCGATGATCACGGAGATCGAAGCCGGGCGGGGCATGGCAGGACCGGACGGTCTGGATTACCTGCATCTGGACCTCACCCACCTGGGTGCCGAACGCATCCAGGAAGCACTGCCGCTGATTCGCGAAGTCGCCATGAAGTTCGTCGGCATCGACCCGATCCTGGCGCCGATTCCGGTGCGGCCCGCCGCACACTATTCGATGGGCGGCATCGAGTGCGATATCGACGGCGCCACCGGAATCGACGGCATCTGGGTCGCCGGTGAGGCAGCTTGCGTGTCGCTGCACGGCGCCAATCGCCTGGGCACCAATTCGACAGCCGAGTGCCTGGTCTGGGGCGGCATCTGCGGTGAACAGATCGCTGCCTACCTGGTTGCCGGTAGCCCGCTCCTGACGCTGCCGGACGATTGCGTCCGCGCCGAGGAAGCGCGAGTATTTGATGACTTGCTCAACCGGGAAGGTGATGAAAATCCTTACGAGCTCGAACACGATTTGCGCCACTTGATGGATGACTGCATGGGCGTTTACCGCACCGGTGAGGAACTGCGCGGCGGCCTGGCGAGGCTCGAAACGCTGCGGTCGCGCTTTGATGCCGTTGATGTCTCTGACCGCAGCCGCATTTACAACATCAACCTGGTCACCGTACTTGAGCTGGAAAATCTGTTCGACCTGGCAGCCGTCGCGTTGCGCTCGGCCCTGGCTCGTGAAGAGTCGCGCGGCGCCCACGCGCGCCGGGATTTTCCCGCGCGTGATGACGAACGCTGGCTGCGGCACACGCTGGTCAAAAAAGTCGGCGACGAGCTGCAGATTGACTACAAACCGGTTCGCATCAGTCACTGGAAACCCTCGGAGCGCAGCTACTAAGCTTGCTGGGGAGCAACGCACATGCAGACCACGCAATCCAAGCCCAATCGCCTCGGCCTGATCGGCTGGCTTGGCGCTGGCCGGCGCGGCGTCGAAGCCTACCTCTACGTTTTGCATCGTCTCAGCGGCCTGGCTTTGCTGCTGTATCTGAGCATCCATATCTTCATGACCAGCGCCCGCCTGTTTGGCGCGGAAGCCTGGGCAAAGCAGCTCAAGATGACCCACTCAGCGGCGTACCATTATCTGGAGTACCTGGTGTTTGCCGCCTTCGCGTTCCACGCCTTCAATGGCATTCGCCTGCTGATCATCGAACTCGGCTTTAGCGTAGGCCGTCCCGAGAGACCGGTGTATCCCTACCGCGGGTCCGTGCACAAACAGCGCCCGCTGATGATCGTGATGATGGTGCTGACCGCAGTGCTCATCGCCGCCGGCGGCTTCGAACTGCTGCGTTTTCCCCATTGAGCACCGGGACCATGCGCGGGACACGCTATTGGGCCGCAAATATTGTCGCTGTCCTGGTGATACTGGTTGTGCTCGGTATGCACATGGGGATGTTCCACCTGGACGGCCTGCTGAGGCTGATGAACCCT
>CAMYJV010000324.1 GCA_947258805.1 uncultured Gammaproteobacteria bacterium
CAGCTTGTAACGCCGTCCGGTTATATCGGCGAATCGGTCCATCGTGTCTTGCACAATCCCCGGTGTCACGTCATAGAAACGGTTGACGCTCTCACGTCCCTGGAAATACACGTCCGGATTCTGCGCCGTGCCGCGGATAAACGGGTTATCCGGATTCAGGGCCCGACTGCGATGCGCGTAGACCAGCTCGTTGTCCATCATCGCGCGTATTTGTTCTTCACCCAATAGATCAATCTTGCTGACTTCGTGCGAAGTCCGGAAGCCGTCGAAAAAGTGAATGAACGGCACGCGCGCCTCGAGCGTCGCCGAATGTGCGACCAGCGCCAAATCCTGTGCCGCCTGGACCGAGGAGGCCGCCAGCTGGCCGAATCCGGTCGTCCGCGCCGCCATGACGTCCTGGTGGTCACCGAATATCGACAATGCCTGCGCCGCGAGGGAGCGTGCAGCAACATGAAACACTGCCGACGTCAGTTCGCCTGCAATCTTGTACATGTTGGGCAGCATCAGCATCAGACCCTGTGATGCCGTAAAGGTCGTTGAGAGCGCACCCGCCTGGAGCGCTCCATGGACTGCGCCCGCAGCGCCGCCCTCATGCTGCATTTCAACCACGGTGGGTATGTGGCCCCAGATGTTCGGAATCTGCCTGGCTGCCCACTCGTCCGCCAGTTCCGCCATCGTCGATGACGGTGTAATCGGGTAGATGGCGCAGACTTCGCTTAAGCGGTAGGCAACATGCGCGGCGGCTTCGTTGCCGTCCAGACTCACCATGCCCGCCGCCATTATCTGGTCTTCCGTTGTGTGTGTGCCGATATTTGAAGCCCTCATGCCACGGCCTCCGTTTTGACCATTTCCATCGCATGGCAGGGGCATTGCAGATAGCATGCCTGGCAGCCGGTGCACAGATCGTAGTTGATCTTGTAACCCTTGCCTCTGCCGAGCCTGTTGATGGCATCCTCCGGACAGGCGCCGTAACAACCGTCACACTCGAAACAGTTACCGCAGGAATAACAACGGGCGGCTTCAAAGCGGGCTTCTTTTTCGCTCAGGCCCGCAGTCACTTCCCTGAAATCCGTGGTCCGGTTCTCAGGTGATAAAGACCTCTGCTCGCGCTTTTGAGCATCGGTGTAGTAATGCAGGTGCAGGGCGTCGAAATTCACGGTTGGCAGACGGGATTCCTTGCTGTAAGTCTTACCTTTCAGCCAGGCGTCGATATGCCGTGCAGCTTTCTTGCCGTGCCCTGTTGCTATTGTCACGGTGCGCTCTGAAGGCACCATGTCACCGCCGGCGAAAACGCCCTCCGCGCCGGTCATCATGTTTTCAGTGACCTCGACAACACCGTCCCAGGCCAGGGAAACGCCGGGAATGCGTTCGAGCACGCTGGTGTCCACGTTCTGTCCCAAAGCCATCATCGACTTCCATTACTTCCACCTGGAAGGTGGTGCTGTCGATCTCGCGAATCGTCCGCAACCAGTTGATCTTGATTCCCTCGGCCTCGGCCTCGATCGCCTCGAACTCGTGCGCCGGCATGTGTTCGCGATCGCGCCGATAGATAATCATTGCCTCTTCGGCGCCCATGCGCTTGGCGGTGCGCGCTGCGTCCATCGCAGTATTGCCGCCGCCATATACGGCGACTCGGCGGCCCAGTTTAGGCTCTTCACCTTTCTCGACCGACGCCAGGTAGCTGACGGCGTCCAGGATGCGCCCGGAATCCCGGGCCGGTATGTCCACGTGCTTGCCGAGGTGGGCGCCGATGGCCATGAAAACAGCGTCAAAACCTTCCTCTTCCTTGGTGGCCAAAACGTCTTCGACTTTGCAGTCCAGCGTGATTTTCACACCCAGTTTTTCAATCCGCGCAACTTCTCCATCCAGCACATCGCGAGGCATGCGGTAGGCCGGGATGCCAAAACGCATCATGCCACCGGCCATCGGGCCCGCTTCACGAATTTCGACCTCATGTCCCATCAGGGCCAGATGCCACGCGGCGGATAACCCGGATGGGCCTGCGCCG
>CAMYJV010000325.1:0-1313 GCA_947258805.1 uncultured Gammaproteobacteria bacterium
GTAGCGAAGCAATTTCAGACAAAAATGGGAACATTCCAGATTTATTGCACCCATTTTGATTTATACATATGCAATAAATCTGGAATGTCCCCATTTTCCCTTAGAGGGCTATAGCTATGAGTGCAGACAACGAGGAACAGCCGGTAACAGAGAAGGTTACTCTGGCAGCCAGTCAGCTTGTTGAGTATGTGAGAAAACTCATTGCGGCAGGCAACGTACGCCGCTTGATTATTCGCAAGCCAAATGACGAAGTGCTGCTGGAGGTACCGCTCACTGCCGGGGTTGCCGTCGGTGGCGCGCTGACGGCTATGGCGCCGGTCCTGGCAGCACTGGGCGCCATGGGTGCGCTGCTGACGCAAGTCAAAGTCGAGATAGTTCGCACTGATCGTTCCGACGACGATTGATAATAGTTCCGGCCACGGCTTTATTTGCCTGCTGCAGAAGCGGTCTTGTGACTTTTTGCAGCCATATCAGTCACCGGTCTATTCATAGCGCAATGCGTCGATCGGGCGCAGTTGCGCGGCCTTGCGGGCCGGATGCAGACCGAAGAATACGCCTACCATTCCCGCGAACAGGAAGGCGACGACGACTGAGCCGGGCGTCACGCTGACCGGGAGTGCGGAAAAGCGTGCCACTGCCAGTGCGCCGCCCAGGCCGAGGAAGATGCCCAGTACACCGCCAATAGTGCTGAGTACCAGCGCCTCCAGCAGGAACTGCCAGAGAATATCGCGCTGGCGGGCGCCCAGCGCCATGCGGATACCGATCTCGCGGGTGCGTTCGGTGACCGAGACCAGCATGATATTCATGATGCCGATGCCGCCCACCAGCAGCGAGACGGACGCGATGCTGCCGAGCAGCCAGGTGAACACTCGGGCGCTTTCCTCCGAGGTCTCGGCCAGTTCAGCGCGGTTGTACATGCGGAAGTCGTCGGGCTGGCCCTCCTGCAGGCGGTGGCGCTGACGCAGCAGTTGTTTGATCTCCTTGATCAGCCGAAACGAGGCCGCGCGGTCGCTGGCGACCAGCTCGATGCGCTCGATGTGGGTGATGCCCTGGAGCTTGCGCTGCACGGTGGTGATAGGGGCGAAGATGGCGTCGTCCTGGTCCGAGCCCCAGGCGGTGGCACCTTTTTCGGTGAGCACGCCGATCACCCGGCAGGCCAGGCCCTTGATGACAATGGACTCGTTGAGCGGGCTGCGCAGGCCGAACAGTTCGCGTGCCACCGACTGTCCCAGCACGCAGACATGGCTGGCGCCCAGCACGTGGCGCCGCGTGATGAACTCGCCCTCGGCCGGCGGCCAGTTGCGTACTGTGAC
>CAMYJV010000325.1:1375-2558 GCA_947258805.1 uncultured Gammaproteobacteria bacterium
CGTCTGCACGCGTCAGCGTGGTAATGCCACCGGCACCGGTGCGCACGCCGCCGCGGGTCACCGAGCCGGGACGCACTACCAGGCTGTTGGTGCCCATGCTGGCCAGTTGCTCGGCGATGCGCTGCTGGGCGCCGCTGCCGATGCCCAGCATGGCGATCACTGAGCCCACGCCGATGACCACCCCCAGTGCGGTCAGCATGGCGCGCGTCTTGTTGCGCAACAGGGCGCGCAGCGCGAGTTGCAGCGCGGTGGCCCAGTTCATGCCCGTGCCTCCAGTTGGCCGTCGCGCAGAAACAGTTGGCGCTGTGCATGTTCGGCCACGTCCGGCTCGTGCGTGATGAGGACGATGGTCAGGTTTTCCTGCTGGTTCAGGTCGTCGAGCAGGGCCATGATCTCGGCGCTGGTCGCCGTGTCGACGTTGCCGGTGGGTTCGTCGGCCAGCAACAGCGACGGTTTTGTTACCAGGGCGCGGGCGATGGCGACGCGTTGCGCCTGGCCGCCGGACAACTGGTTGGGCAGGTGGTCGAGGCGGTCGCCCAGGCCCATGCGTTCCAGCGCCGCGCGTGCCTGTTGCCGGCGTGCGCGCTTGCCGACGCCGGCGTAGATCAGCGGTGTCTCGACGTTCTCCACTGCGCTGGTGCGCGGCAGCAGGTTGAAGTTCTGAAACACGAAACCGATCTCGTGGTTGCGCAGGGCGGCCAGCTGGTTGCTGTCCATGCGGGTGATGTCCTGGCCGTTGAGCTGGTAGTCGCCGCTATCCGGCACGTCCAGGCAGCCGAGGATATGCATCAGGGTGGACTTGCCCGAACCGGAGGGGCCCATGATGGCGACGAACTCTCCGGGTTCGACGTTCAGGTTGATACCGCGCAGTGCCTGGATGGTCACCCCGTCCAGCACATAGGCCTTGTGCAGGTCGCGGATGCGCAGCAGGGGAGTGGTCATCGATCGGCCTAGAACAAACTCAGGCCGAAGCGTCGCTTGCGTGCGGCATCGCCGCGCTTTTGCGGCTCGGCGATGACCATGCCCTCGGCAAGGTCCGGGTTGCTGACCTCGGTGACCTTTTCGCCGGTGATGCCGGTGGTGACGGTGAGTGGTGTGAGCGTGTCGCCGTCAAGCCGCCACAGGATGGACTCGCCGGACTTGAGTCCCGCGCGGACCGTGTCCAGTTTCTCCTGCGGCCAGG
>CAMYJV010000326.1:0-723 GCA_947258805.1 uncultured Gammaproteobacteria bacterium
GGTGGCCGAAGTCTCCGGCTCAGGAAGGTCGCGGATTCCGGACTGGCCGGTTCGGCCGAATCACCGGTGGCCCCCGGTGATTCCGAGGAACAGGATGCGGGCCAGGCAGAGGGCAACGAAGAACCCGGGTGTGACTAGCCTGGATGTTGCACCAGCCGAACAACGCCTGCTGATTAACCGATTGATATCAAGATTGAATTTAGGGTCTTTCTACGAAAATTCGACGGTGACGGTTTGTACCCGGCCTTGTTCTATCCCGATTCCGGCGGTTTCTCGCTCGCTGAGGCTGGGTTTTCACTCAAGCGATAGCTACGGCTATCACTTTCGCTCCAAACCGGCGCCGCAGTGGCTGCGAATTCCGCCAGTTCTCGGGATGCTGGTGCAACGTCCAGGCTAGCGGCATACAGCAGGCTGCCTCCAGCTGCCCGACCAGCCGGGCCTGCAGATAATCCAGCTCCTCAGGGTCCAGGGCGCCCGCCTCATCGTCCGTCATCAGGCCGCAATTCCCGTGTGACGCAGCAGGGCATCGATCTGCGGCTCGCGCCCGCGAAACGCAACGAACAGCTCCATCGCGTCCCTGGAGCCACCCTTTTCGAGAATATTGTGCAGAAAGGACTGCCCGGTGACCTGATCGAATACGCCTTTTTCCTCGAACAGCTCAAAGGCGTCGGCCGACAATACCTCGGCCCATTTGTAACTGTAGTATCCCGCCGCGTAACCACC
>CAMYJV010000326.1:803-2084 GCA_947258805.1 uncultured Gammaproteobacteria bacterium
CTAGGTGTATGCGAAAATCGAATAACGAAAATTCAAGCTGACGCGCCATCATCATCCCGGACTGAAAGTTCTTCGCCGCCAGCATCCGTTGATACAGCTCATCGGGGATGCCTGCGCCAGTCTCGTAGTGCGCGGCGAACAGGTCCAGCGCTTCGCGCTCCCAGCAGAAGTTCTCCATGAACTGGGACGGCAGTTCCACCGCATCCCAGGCAACACCATTGATGCCGGAGACGGCGCTATAGTCGACCCGCGTCAGCATGTGGTGCAGGCCGTGGCCGAATTCGTGGAACAGGGTCTCGACCTCATCATGCGTGAGTAATGCGGGTTTTCCTCCCACGGGGGGCGTGAAATTGCAGACCATGTAGGCAACGGGTATCTGCTCCACGCTTTCCGTTTTCATACGCGACTGGCAGGTGTCCATCCAGGCTCCGCCACGCTTGTTCTGGCGCGCATACAGATCGAAATAGAACTGGCCGCGCAGGCTGCCGTCATGGTCGCGGATCTCGTAGAACTTCACATCCGGGTGCCAGCTGTCGATGCCCTCCACCTGCTGGAAACTCAACCCATACAGCCTGCCGACCACCTCGAACATACCGGGCACGACGCGGGTGGCCGGAAAGTATGGCTTCACCTCTTCCTGGGTGATGCTGTAACGCTGCTGGCGCAGCTTTTCACTGTAGTAGGCGATATCCCAGGGCTCCAGTTCAGCAACGGCATGCTGTTTTGCCGCAAAGGTCTTGAGTTCATCGAGTTCACGCTCGGCCTGCTCCTTCGACCTCGCCGCGAGATCGTGCAGAAAATGCAGCACCTCGTCGGTCGAACGCGCCATCTTGCGCACCAGCGAACACTCCGCAAAATTGGCGAAACCCAGCAACTGCGCCTGCTCATGCCTCAGCCCTAGAATCCGGTCCATGATTGCACTGTTGTCGTACTCGTCGGCAGTCGGTCCCTGGTCACTGGCGCGCGTCTGGTAGGCTTCATAGAGTTCGCGCCGCAGCAGCGGGTCGTCGGCGTAGGTCATCACCGGAAGGTAAGAAGGGAAATCCAGCGTCAGCAGCCAGCCCTTCAGGCCGCGCTGCTCGGCC
The DNA here is from genome assembly GCA_947258805.1 of uncultured Gammaproteobacteria bacterium. Next base: position 1,889 of record CAMYJV010000326.1, read on the forward strand.
GTCTGCCTGGCAAGGTCCAGCGCCGACTGCGGCAGGCCCGCCAGGGCATCGACATCGTCGACGCACTTGCTCCAGGCATGGGTGGCATCGAGAACATTTTCGGAAAAACTGCTGGTTAGCGGAGACAGCTCCTGGCTGATCCCCTTAAAACGCTCCTTTTCGGCAGCTGGCAGATCGACGCCGGAGAGATGAAAGT
>CAMYJV010000327.1:0-1151 GCA_947258805.1 uncultured Gammaproteobacteria bacterium
CTAGAGTGAGGTCGCCCCGTCTTTTCCATGAGGCCTGAACGGATACCAGGGACCGTGAGGCCCGGATGACAAGCACAGGGCATGGAAGAGATGACCCAGATTACCATCGGCATCGACATCTCCAAAGACCAACTCGATGCACACCGCTTGCCCGACGGCGCGAGTGAATGCTTTCCCAACGATGCAAAGGGCTTGTCGCAGCCTGTCCGCCTGGATCGGCCGCGATCCTGTCGAGCGCATCGTCTATGAGGCAACCGGTGCCTACCACCGCCAGCTCGAAAGCACCTTGGGACAGGCCGGCCTGCCGCTGGCCAAGGTCAACCCACGCCAGGCCCGGCGCTTCGCCGAGGCCCTCGGCGTCGTGGCCAAGACCGACCGGATCGACGCCGCCATGCTCGCCCGTATGGGGGCCGCCCTGCAGCCACCGCAGACGCCCCCGGCAGATGGCAGCCTCGCCGAACTCAAAGACCTGCATCTGGCCCGCCGGGCCCTGGTCAAGGATCGCACCGCCGCCAGAAACCGCCAGGCAGTTACCCGCCTCGCCCTGATCAAGCGTCAGCTCGCCCAGCGCCTCAAGCAGATCGACCGACAGATCCAAGCCATCGATGCCGCCATCGAGCAGCAAATCGGCAACAATCCCAGCCTGCGCCAACGCCGGGATATCCTGATCAGCGTCCCGGGGATCTCAAAAACCACCGCAGCAACCCTGCTCGCCGAAATGCCCGAACTGGGATCCCTCAAGGCCAAGCAAGCCGCCAGCCTTGCCGGCCTCGCCCCAGCAACCCAGCAGTCAGGAAAATGGCACGGCAAAGCTCGCATCCGCGGTGGACGCGCCACCCTGCGACAGGCCCTCTACATGCCAGCCTTAGTCGCCGCCCGTTTCAATCCAGACCTCAAAGCCGTCTACAAAAGACTCCGCAACGCGGGAAAACCACCAAAGGTCGCTATCACCGCCGTCATGAGAAAACTCCTCATAACTGCAAATGCTCTCCTGCGTGAAAACCGACACTGGAGCCCAAATCCAACTTGACCATCACGGATACTCTAGAAGTAATCGAGAGCCGGCTGCCCAAGGGCGGCTTCCAGGTCACAGGTGGAACTTCGCCGGACATGGACTGTCCGCACCGGCAAAAAGGCGTCGGCTCCGAGAA
>CAMYJV010000327.1:1324-2283 GCA_947258805.1 uncultured Gammaproteobacteria bacterium
AATCGAGAGCCGGCTGCCCAAGGGCGGCTTCCAGGTCACAGGTGGAACTTCGCCGGACATGGACTGTCCGCACCGGCAAAAAGGCGTCGGCTCCGAGAACCGACGCCTTACAGATTAGACCCGATGCTCCGGTTCAGGGGCTTAGCCGGCACGCTGCCACATTATAAGGACGAGCACGGCCAAGCCAAAAACAAGCCGAACCAGCCACTTCGAAGCGTCAGACCTGGGCTGCGGCTCTTCGCCGCTCCTGCCTTGCGGTGATGCGCCAGAACCCTCGCCACGCCTCGGCAACCAGTCTAGCAGGCGAATGGCGATCGAACGCGAGTCCGACGCCTTCCAGTCCCCTTCGGGCAGTCCGGCAATTGCGGCGGTCAACGCAGATGCGGCTGCCTCCTTCGTCATTTCGGAAAGACGCGCAGCCTCCTCCCACGGGTCGAGCCCGAGCCGCGCCAACGCCGAGAGCACAGTAAGCGATTGGCCGCTTTTCTCCTGACCGATGAATGCGAAAAGGAATTCGTTGAACTGTGAATGACCGAGTGAATATTCCGAGCGCAGGCCCATCTCACTCCTCCCTAAAGACGCCAAGTGGCTTGTTGGTGGCGAGGCCGGCAATTCCGCCGATCAAGGAGTCCGAACGGTATCGCCACTGGCCGCTTCGACGGCCGCCAAAGCGTATTCTTCCTTGGAAAAATAGCCGTGAAAACGCCCATCCCTGGTAACTCGCCATACGCCACCCGCGTGCCTCATTCGGATCCGCGGGAGCGCAGTCGAACCCCGTCCATTGCCCGTATCGCCCAACGGGACAGCAGTCCTCGGACTGGCCAGATCGTGCAGGATCAGATGATCTTGCCGACGCCGGTACACCCGGCAAGTTGCCGGCGGTGCTGCTGTGCCTCGGCGCGTCGTGCACTGCGGCCCAGCGGCCCCAGCGCGATCCAGACCTCTGTTCAGTCATGCAG
>CAMYJV010000328.1 GCA_947258805.1 uncultured Gammaproteobacteria bacterium
TTGCCCATGCTCAAGACCACTGGAGCCACAAGTTCATCGTCGGCAGTGCGGGGCTGACCGTGGCGTGCCGTGAGTTCGCCCATGGCAAAGTCGCAGGCAACCTGGATACAGCTATCGGCCACGGCAGACAGCTCGCCCAACGACTCGTCAACGCCCACCATCCCGGTGAGATCCCGCCAGGCGATTCGCGCCAGCTCCACCTGCCGAAACACACGCAGCCGCCTCAATACGCTGGGCTCCGGGTCACCTGGACGAACCTGGAGACGTTCACCCAGCGCCTCGACGGAGACTGGCCGGGACAACGTGCCCGGAGCCAGCGCGGCTAGGAATTCGTCGGGATAGCGCAAAGCCGTCCGAAGCACGAACTCGCTGATCAGAAAGATACGGCTCGCCGCGCGGCCCTGGTCCCGCTCAGCGGCCAGGGCCCCCAGCAGCGCCGGTGCCGCAGCCAGCCGATCGCAGACATTTTGCCAACGCGCGTTGAGTTCACCGGGGAGGGATTCGGGACGAGGCAGCGGCATTGACGGCCAACAGGTCTAAGCAACAGTAGGCAGACTTTACGCAGTTATCCGCGCCGTGTCGCCAATCCACCCCGCCTTGACACAGCCGCCCGAGGCCAGGCAATACAGTCCGTGACCAGCCAGGTAAATTGAGGACCAGAGCAATGATCCGGGGATACCACACGAAATTCCTGCCACTGTTTCTATTGGCGCTCGTGGCGCTGCCCGTCCACGGTGCCGATCGCCAGCCCGGGCCTGCAGACCAGATCCGGGAGATCGCGGCTCGCTGGGTGGGCGAATACGACAACCATCTTCAAGTCCGAAGCAATCTGGATCGGTCCGGTGCAGCGAGACCCGAACTTACCCGGGCGCGGCGCGAGCTCCAGGTAACGCGCCTGGATGCACCGCGCCTGAGCGAGACCGTTCTTTATTTTCAGGAGTTCATCGCGACAAAGCCGGGGCTTGCCCATCGCCAGAGGGTCGTGTCCCTGGTCTGGGATGACGTAGCCCAGCAGGTGCGCGCCGACCAGCTGTTCTTCAAAGGCTCACGTTACGACCGGGAGCCCCTGCCGGACGCCTTTTTCCGAAAACCGTTTTGCGATTTGTTCTTTACCTGGGAGCCCGAGCAGGAACGCTACCGAGGCAGCATGGTACGCGGCTCGTGTGTCTCGGAACATCCCCAGGACGGCATGGTCTATGCGGAATACGAGATGCTGCTTTACGGCGATGAACTGTGGTACCGGGACCGCAGTATCAAGCTATCCACGAACTCCATTCGCGGCGAGATCGATGGCTTCAGCTGGCTTCTTTTTACGCCGTCGAAACTGCCCCACATCGCCAGTCAACAGGGCGTGTGGCGCGGCATATTTCGCCGCTACGACGCCGCGGGGCAGCTGACCGAGGAGTTTCCCAGCGAGATCATCATGCGCATTATTCCCGAGAGCGGAAAACTGCGTTATCACCAGACCAACCGCTACCGCCCCCCCGGGCGAGCCCGAGCGTGTCATTGAAGGCCATGGCGAAGTACGGGACGGGCGAATCTTTTTCTCCAACAGCCGTCTCTCGGCGTGGAAAATGGATCTGGCTGCAGACAGCTCCGGACGCAGCGCTGTAATTCTTATGGACTATACGGACGGTTCTGGTCTTTACGTCCATCAGATCGTCTCTTTGAGCACTGACGGCCGGTACCGGGCCAGGGCGACGCAGTAAGTACCTGCAGGACGGCCGAATCGTGCGTCGCACGCTGATTGACGAAGAAAAGGTCACCGACGACTGGGCCGCTTACGAGGCCGCTCAATAACCCGGTAGCAAACCAAAAAAAAGCCCCGCGCGAGGCGGGGCTTCTTATCGGCAGGCTTAAGCAGCCTTACATCATGCCGCCCATGCCGCCCATGCCGCCCATGTCAGGCATCGGTGCACCAGCAGTTTCTTCCTTCGGCGCTTCGGCCACCATGGCTTCGGTGGTCAACAGCAGTCCGGCCACGGACGCGGCGTTCTGCAGAGCGAAACGAGTGACCTTGGTGGGAT